>CANSFI010000013.1 GCA_947646095.1 uncultured Mycoplasmatota bacterium | reverse complement strand
TAAATTAAAAGAAGAATTAGAAAAAATATATAATCAAAGAAAAGTAGAAAAAGAAGATATTGAAGAAAATGTTAGAGAAGTAAAAGATAATAGAAAAGATAAATTAAAAGAAGAATTAGAAAAAATATATAATCAAAGAAAAGTAGAAAAAGAAAATATTGAAGAAAATGTTAGAGAAGTAAAAGATAATAGAAAAGATAAACTAAAAGAAGAATTAGAAAAAATATATAATCAAAGAAAAGTAGAAAAGGAAAATATTGAAGAAAATGTTAGAGAAGTAAAAGATAATAGAAAAGATAAACTAAAAGAAGAATTAGAAAAAATATATAATCAAAGAAAAGTAGAATATGATGATGTTGATGAAGAAATAATCAAACCTACAAAAGCAGTTCCTAGATTAGCAACTATTGATTCAATTAAATCTAGTGATTCAGAGTTTATATCACCAATATTTGGAAGAATGGATAATGATATTAATTCAGGTTTTGAAATTGAAACAGATGTAGAAAGACCACAAGGATCCCTTAAAGTTGATTTTGTCAATGATGAAATAGAAAATAATGATTTTTTAAATGCTCTAAAGGAGTTCCGAAAAAATTTATAATCCTTTAGTATTTTTTGGGGGAGATTTTTATGAAGTTTTATATATATACTCTAGGTTGCAAAGTTAATACTTATGAAAGTAATGTTATTAGAGATATTTTAATTAATAATAATTATAAAGAAACAAAAGATAGTGAAATAGCTGATATTTATATTATAAATACTTGTACTGTAACTAATACAGCACATCACAAATCCTTAAAACTAATAAGACATGCCATTAAACAAAATAATAAAGCAATTGTAATTGTAATTGGTTGTGACTCTCAAATAAATTTTGATGAAATAAAAAAAATAGATGGTGTGTCAATAATTTTAGGAAACAAAAATAAATCTAAAATAATAGATTATATCAATAAATATAAAAGCATTCATAGGCAAATAGTAGATATTTATGATTTAAATAATCAAGGGTTTGAATGCATGAGATTAAATAATTTTAATAAAACTAGAGCTTTTGTTAAGATTCAAGATGGTTGTGAAAACTTTTGTTCATATTGTATTATTCCATATACTAGAGGCAATGTTAGAAGTAAAAATATAGATGATGTAATAGATGAAGTAACCAATTTAACAAATGAAGGTCACCACGAAATAGTTTTAACTGGAATTCATACTGGTCATTATGGAAGTGATAAAGATTATAATTTTGCTTATCTTTTAAAAGAGATAGAAAAAACAAAAAATTTAGAACGTATTAGAATTTCTTCAATTGAAATTAACGAAATAACAGAAGAAGTTTTAGAAGTAATTAAAAACAGTAAAAAAATAGTTGATCATATTCATATACCAATGCAATCTGGATGTGATAAAACATTAAAAGAAATGAATAGAAAATATGATACAGAGTTTTTTGTTAACAAAATAAATAAAATAAGAGAAATAAGGCCAAATATATCAATTACGACCGATATTATAGTAGGATTTCCAAATGAAAATGAATTCGACTTTGAAAAAACAATTGAAACAATAAAAAAAATAAAGTTTTCTAAAATACATGTTTTTCCATTTTCTTTAAGAAAGGGAACTAAAGCTGAAGAAATTCCTAATCATTTACCAGAAGAAATTAAGAAAAGTAGAGTTAGAAAATTAATAGATTTATCTAAAAAATTAGAAGTAGAATATATGAACAAATTTTTAAATCAAGAAATAACTTTTATTCCAGAAACATATAAAGATGGTTATTTAGTAGGTCATACTGGTAATTATCTTTTAATAAAATATAAAGGGAAAATAGAACTGTTAAATAAAACTATAAAAGTAAAAGTAATAAAAATAGATTATCCTTATATAATAGCAGTATAAAAACTACTATTTTTTTATTTACAAACCTTTGTTCGTAGTGTATAATAAATATAGACTTTATGAAATTGGTGATAGCATGAAAACATATATAAAAGGTAGTTTTAGAAAAGCTATATTTAGTTCTGATAAGGGCTATATTATTGGCCTTTTTAAGGTGCGTGAAACAAACAGTAGAAATATAGAAGAATTTATTAATAAAACAATTACATTTACAGGCTATTTTCATGAATTAAATGAAGATGATATATATTTTTTTTATGGAGAAGAAGTAATGCATCCTAAATATGGTTTTCAATTTCAAGTTAATGAGTATGAAAGAGTAAAACCAGAAGATAAAGATGGAATTATTGAATTTTTATCTAGTGATCTTTTTCCAGGTGTAGGTTCTAAATTAGCAACTAAAATAGTGGAAGTACTAGGAGAAGATGCATTAGACAAAATAATAAATGATCCGATGATATTAAATATAGTACCTAAATTATCAACAAAAAAGGCCAATTCTATTTATAATAACTTAATAAAATATGAACAGAGTCATACCATTATTGTCTATTTGAGTGAATTAGGATTTACTATGAAAGATGCTTTAACTATTTATAATACTTATAAAAGTGAAACTAAAGAAAAAATAGAGAATAACATATTTAAATTACTTGATGATATAGATGATTTAAATTTTATTAAATTAGACGAAATATCTAAAAAGTTAGATATAGATTCTAATGATGATAGAAGAATAAAAGCTTGTATTATCTATATTATGAAAAAATTGGTTTATTCAAATGGTGATACTTATTTACTAATTGATGAAATAATAAAGAATGTTTCCAACTATTTAAAGTTAGATATAGATTTTGAACAATTTAAAATATATATGCAAGAATTAATAAATGAAAATAGAATTATTAAAGAAAAAGAAAACTACTATTTAATAGATTTATGGAAATCTGAGGAATTAGTTGCAGAAAAAATAGTAGCTTTAGCTAGCCTTAAACCTAATAAATACCCTAAAATGGATAATTATATTAAAGGTTTAGAGCAAGATAATGGTATTGCATATAATTCAAAACAAAAAGAAGCCATAAGTAAAGCTTTAGAAAACAATCTTTTGATTATAACAGGTGGGCCTGGTACTGGTAAAACTACTATTATAAGGGCAATTGTTGATCTGTATGGTAAACTTAATAAATTAGATTATGATGGATTAGTTGAAAATGTTGCTTTACTTGCTCCAACTGGTAGGGCAAGTAAAAGAATGAGCGAATCAACTAAACTTCCAGCAATGACAATTCATAGATTTTTAAAATGGAATAAAGAAACTAATGAATTTGGAATAAATGAGTATAATAAAGATTATAGTAATTTAATTATTATTGATGAGGTCAGTATGATTGATATTAATCTTTTAACTAATTTATTTAAAGGACTTACTAATAATATAAAATTAATTTTGGTTGGTGATTATAATCAATTACCAAGTGTTGGTCCTGGACAAGTACTAAAGGATTTAATTGAAAGTGATATAATTGACACAATTCATCTTGATTTACTTTATAGACAAGATGAAAATTCTTATATAAATACATTAGCACATGAAATAAAAAATAATGATTTAAGTGAAAATTACTTAAAGAAAAAAAGCGATTATACTTTTTTAGAATGTTCACAAGAAAGCATAAAAAATAATTTAAAAAAATTATGTAGTCAGATTTTAAAAAAAGGTTATGATTATAAAAGAGTTCAGATTATGGCACCAATGTATCATGGAGAAAATGGTATAGATAGTTTAAATGCTGAGTTACAATCAATTTTTAATCCAAAAGATGAAAGTAAGAAAGAAATTAACTTTGGAGATGTAATATACCGTGAAAACGATAAAGTATTACAATTAGTTAATATGCCAGATGAAAATATATATAATGGTGATATAGGCGTTATTAAAAATATTATTTATTCAGGTACTAGTAAGAGTGGTAAAAATGAAATTCATATTGATTTTGATGGAAATGTAGTTAAATTTGTACCAAAAGATTTTATTAAGTTTAAACATGGATATATAATTAGTATTCATAAGTCACAAGGTAGTGAATTTGAAATGGTTATAATGCCAATATGTAATAGTTATAGAAGAATGCTATATAGAAAACTTATATACACAGGAATTACTAGAGCTAAGAAAAAATTGATTTTACTTGGAGATTCTAATGCTTTCAAATATAGTATTATGAATAATAACGAATATATTAGAAAAACATCTCTTTTAGAAAAAATAACTAATAATCTGTATAAAAATAGAAATTAATGGCAAAATAGTAATGTATGTGATATACATACGAAATATTTTCTAGCTTAAGAGGTGATATAAATGAAAATAGTAAAAGGTTTATGCCTAATGGCTCTTGGTGCTACAGCAGTATTAGCTTACCAAAGATATGGTGAAGATGTAATGTATTCTATGGAAAATATGGTTAAGAAAAAAGCTAAATGTGCATGTGAAGAGTTAGAAGATATGATGTAAAAATTCTTTTATGAATTTTTAAACTATTGATTGATTTTCAATAGTTTTTTTTAGATAAATTTATATTATAAATTAAATCAATAAAAATTATCCTGTATAATAAAAATAGGTGAATTGAATATGAAAAAGAATGGATTTACATTAATAGAATTGGCTATCTGCAGCAAAAGGTGGTAGTAATATAGGTCATTCATACACAATAATAGAATTAGGAAGATTGGACACTTTATCATCTGATTCTGATGAAACATATCATCAACCTGGTGTTCGTCCAGTAATAAAAGTATCAAAAACAATATAAAAAAGAGAAAAATTTCTCTTTTAAAAACATGTACCATTTTCAGCAATGTTTCTTATAAATGTGCCTACATAAGTTCCATAAGTAAAAATAATCTTTATTAAAACCTCAATTAATGGCATACATATAACTAATAATGTTAAGCCAATGATGGTTTTTTTATTTTTTTTAATATTATCTACAAGCTGCATATATTATTACTTCCTATTCTGCGAATGGCGGTTCCAACACTTCTACCTAGTTCTAAAATAGAATTTATACCTCGAACAAAAGAGCTAATTAAATTTCCAGATATATTTATTCCACCATTAATTGAAAGTAATTGTTCTTTATTTAATTCCATAATTTGTACCTCCTTAATTACATTTTAGTGGTCTGACATAACCATCGATAACACCAATTATAAAAATTACACCAGCAACAATCATGATTCCAAGTCCAACACCACCAGCTTTAATTTGTTTAAGTTCTGCTTTTGATATTTCCTTCATTATTTCATTCCCTTCTTTATCTTTTTTATAACATTTTGTATGAAAGTTTGTTTTGGCAACTCAATACTAATATCAATGACATTATTATTAATAATTAACTTTGAATCAATTTTACATTTAATTAATATTTCGTGGTACTTATTATATAATTCATCTAAATAGTATTCTTTATTTATATTTTTTATTTTGTATTTATATTTCTTATTATTAATAACTAAATATTTGTTATTAATAGAATTAATATCATCTTCTTTTACTAGAATTTTCAAAAAATAATCGTTTTTTTCTTTTATTAAGACAGCTTTGAAATTTTTATAAGAATAGTATTTATAAAAACTTGCGAAAGCTAATAATATAGTTATAAATATGCTCGTAAAAATGATATAGTATTTAATTTTAAAACTTTTTCTTTTTAGAATTATTTCACTATTATATAGAATATCGATGTTATGAGTTTTTAGATGCATTTTTTATTACCTTTCCATTGTTAATTTCAATAACTTGGTCAAACAAGTCCATATTTTCTAAACGGTGTGAAATAATTATAACTGTTTTATCCTTAAAATTTTCAAATAAATTTTTAAGAATTTTTCTTTCTAAATTAGTATCAATTTGGTTTAACCCTTCATCAATAAGCAATATATTAAAATCTTGCATAAGAGTTCGTGCTAAAATTATTCTTTGTTTTTGACCACCTGAAACATTAAAACCATTTTCTTCTATTAGCATATTATAACCTATATTATCATTAGCGATTATTTCATCTACTTTACAAATTTTTGAAATTTTCAAAAACTTATTTACATCATTATTATCTAAGGCAATATTATTATATAGTGTATCAGTAAAAAGTATTTCCTGTTGAGAAATATATTTTATACCTTCTGCAGTATTATAATCATTGTAGTCAGTATTATTAATTAAAATTTGATTTCTATTTATTTCATAATACTTCATAAGTATTTTAAATAGTGTACTTTTACCACTGCCACTTTTACCAATAATCATTATTTTATCTCCTTCTTTAAGCGTTAAATTAATATGATTCAATATGTTTTTATTATTTAGCTCAAAAGATAAATTTTTAATTTTTATAGTACCTTTTACTTTTTTATCAATAATTCCTTTTCTTTTATCAGTTTCTAACATATTCAATACATTTTTAAGTGAAACTTTAGCATCTTTAACTATATAATCTAAATCAATTATATTTTTAATTGGATCTAAAAAATATATAAGAATTGTATTAAATGTTAATAGATTTCCTAAGGTCATGTTATTTTCAATTACAAGTATGCTACCAAATAAAATAATTATAGCTTGTCCTAAAGTATTTACAATGTCTTTAAAAAATAATTGATTATTATATAGTTTTTGGAGTGAAAGAACAGAATTTAAATATTGTACATATTTTTTTTCATAATTGTTATTAACATGATTAATTATATTCAGGCCTTTAACTGTTTCAAATCCATTTATACTTTCTGTCATATATGAACCAACAGCTGACTTTTTAGATTGTACCTCTTTGATATTTTTAGTTAAAGGTTTTTCGAATAACAATACTATTAGTATATATAATAATAAAATGATTATTGTTATAAAGAAAAGTCTATTACTAATAAAATACAAAATAATCATTGAAATAAAGGAAAGTGGAATATCTATAAAAATAGACAAAAATACTTTACTTATCATATCTCTAACACTATCAAGATTATTAATTCTAGTAATAATTTCGCCAGTAGTTCGATTGCGATAATAATGATATGGAAGTGATAATATTTGTTTAAACGAATTTAAATTAATATCTAATTCTAATTTTTGATTCAAAAATATAAGTAGTCTATTTCTACAAAAATCAGTCACTAATCTAAATATATATATTATAAGAAAAGCAAAGAAAATTAATAATATATATTGTTTTGGATAATTAATACTATCAATTATATATTTAAAATAAAATGATGACAATATTGAGAATAAAGTAAGAATTAAAGATATTATGATCATTTGGAATAACTCTTTTTTATACTTTTTTAATATTGTAAAAACATATTCAAACAGGGAGTTTTCAATATTTCTAATTATAGGGGTTTTGGGGTAAAAAATAATTAATATATTATCCCATATCTGATTGAATTCATAAAAAGAGATAGTTTTGACTTTATCTTGAGGATCGGCTAATATAATCTTTTCTTTTTTGAAATCAATTTTATAAATAACAACATAATGTTTATATTTTTTATCTATTATTACATGGGCTATACATGGTAAAATGAGGTTATTATTATTTATATCTTTTAATTCAGTTTTTATTCCTTTAGAATTAAAACCAATAGATTCTGCAACTTTAATAATATTATAAGCTGAAGTACCAAATCTGTCAGTTTCTAGCATATCACTTAAAGCTTCGATATTAATATATCCATTATAATATTTTATAATCATCAGTAGTGATGCTGCAGCACAATCTTTGATACCATTTTGCTTAATAAAAGGATATTTTTTAAACATATTTATCACCTCCTCACTAACAATATACAATTAATGTAGTCATAATTCCTTCAAGAAAATGAAAAAATTACAAATAAATTAGGGGAAACCATTATTTATTAAAGTTTTTCTTGTATTATATATTTATAGGTGGTATAATAATGCATAGTTAAGAAGGGAGGGATAAACTTGACAAAAGTTGTTGTTCGTAATGGCAATGTTGATGGTGCTTTGAGAACTTTTAAACAAAAGAACGTTAAAGACGGCCTCCTAAAAGCAGTTCGTGAAAGACAAGAAGGGTATATGAAACCTGGAGTAAAGAGAAGAAAAGCTAAAAAAGAAGCAATAAAGAATTCTAGAAAAAGAGATAGAAAAAGAGAAAGAATGTATAATTAACTTTATTGGAGGAATTAAAATGCGTGAGCGTGTATTAAATGATTTAATATCAGCAATGAAAAATAAAGATAAAGAAAGATTATCAGTACTTCGTATGATAAAGGGTGCTGTACAACTTGAAGAAATAAAAGCTAAACATGAGTTAAATGATGAAGAAATGACAAGAATTATTTCTAAGCAAATTAAATCTAGGAGAGATTCAATAATTGAATTTGAAAAAGGTAATAGAGGAGATTTAATTGATGCAGCTAATAGTGAAATTAAAATTCTTGAAGAATACATGCCAGAATTAATGAGTGAAGAGGAAATTTCTGTACTTATTGATAAAGTATTTACTGAATTAAATCCAGATGGTCCATCAGCTATAGGAAATATTATGAAAACAATTTCTCCTATAGTTAGAGGAAAAGCTGATATGGGATTAGTTAATAGAATTATTAAGGAAAAATTGGACAATATTTAGTTCAATTTTTTTAACTTTTATTGACAAGTGTTATTTAAACACTTATAATATAATTGTAGGGTGGTAGTATGGATAAGAAAAATAAATTATATAAAGAGCAGGGGGTTCATGTTATTACTGCTATCTTCACAGTTGAGCAGGGAATTACTAAAGTATTGTTAGTTAAAAGGAAAAATGAACCATTTTTAGGTGATTGGATTTTAACAGGAGGTGCCCTTTATAATAATGAGGATTTAATCAATGGAGCAAAGAGGGAGATATTTGAAAAAACAGGTATTAAAGATATTGAAATTGAACAATTTGATGTTTTTGGAAAAGTAGATCGTTCTCCAGTGATGCGAATGGTTGCTGTTGCTTATATAGGTGTTATTGACAGCAATAAAGTGCAGATTTTAAGAGAAACTCTTAGAACATCTAATGCTGATTGGTTTCCAATTAACAAAGTTCCACCACTTGGATATGATCATAATGAAATTCTAGTTGAAGCTTTAAAAGAATTACAGAAAAAAATTGTATCTTCAACTATATTAAAATCTTTGTTTCCTACATGTTTTTCATTACCAGAGTTGCAAAAGGTTTACGAAGCTATTTTAGATAAAAAATTAGATAGAAGAAACTTTAGAAAAAAAATACTTAGTTTAGATTTGGTTGAAGATACTGGAGATACAGCTAAATTTGAAGGTAAAAAACCTGCTAAATTATATCGTTTTAAGAAAAAAATAGAAGAAAAGAAGGTATTTTAGTTTATACTTTTTTTAAGAAATAAAGAAGTGTAAATTAAACACTTTAAGGAGAGAGAGTATGGCAAGTTTTTATTTTAGATATGGAGCAATGAATTGTGGCAAAACAATATCACTTTTACAAGTTGCCCATAATTATGAAGAAAATGGATTACATGTTATTGTAATTAAATCTTGTAAAGATACAAAAGGTAATGATAAAATAGTATCTAGATTAGGTATAGAACGCAAAGTTAATTTTTTAGTATCTGAAAATGATAAATTATTATGTTATGGAGAAAAATGGAAAAAAGAAAATATTTCTTGTATTTTAGTAGATGAAGCTCAATTTTTAAGTGAAGCTCAGGTTGTTGATTTTTATAGAGTCTCAAAATATTATGATATACCTGTAATTTGTTATGGACTTAGAACAACGTTTAAGGCAGAATTTTTCACTGGGAGTGGACCTCTTATGAAATGGGCTGATAATTTAGAGGAATTGGTTAATCTTTGTAGTTGTGGAAATAAAGCTAAATTTCAAGCAAGAAAAGTAAATGGCAAATTTGTTATAGATGGTGATGAAGTGTTAATTGATGGAAGTAGTGAAGATATTGAATATGTACCATTATGTGGTAAGTGCTATTTAGAACAAGTATATGATATGAATTTAAAGGCTGAGGATAAATCAGTAATTAAAGAATATACAAAAAGATACAATTAATTTGAAAATATGAGATATTATAGCTTGGATTATTAATATTTGAATTTCTAATTTTTACTGTTATTTAATTTAGAGTAGAACTTTGGACTACAATTGAGAAAAATTCATTTTTTACGAAAATAATAGCTAAATTAGTTGTAATTACATATAATTATGATATAATAATAGTGGCTTTTTTAAAACACACGTTATGGATTTAAATGCCTAGTGCCTAGTTGGTGGTATTTGAAGTTGAAGTAACGGAGGATAAAAACAAAAGGAGGAGATTTTATGGCAGTTGTTTCAATGAATTATTTATTAGAAGCAGGTGTACATTTTGGACATCAAACAAAAAGATGGAATCCAAAAATGAAAGAATACATCTTTACTTCAAGAGACGATATTTATATTATTGATTTACAAAAAACCGCAAAAAAAATTGAAGAAGCTTATGTTGCTTTAAAGGATATAGTTTCTGCTGGAGGACGTGTTCTATTTGTAGGCACTAAAAAACAAGCAAGTGATGCTACAATTGAAGAAGCTACTCGTTCTAATTCTTACTATGTAACTGAAAGATGGTTAGGTGGTACATTAACTAACTTTAAAACAATTAGAAGAAGAGTTAAAAGATTAGAAGAAATCGAAAAAATGGAAAAAGATGGAACCTTTGAAGTTCTACCTAAAAAAGAAGTAATTGGTTTAAGAAAAGAATATGATAAATTAAATAAACTATTATGTGGTATTCGCGAAATGCATAAATTACCAAATGCTTTAATAATAGTTGATCCTTCAAAAGAAGATATTGCTATTAAAGAAGCTAGAAAATTAAAAATTCCAGTATTTGGTATTGTAGATACTAACTGTGATCCAGATATGGTTGATTATGTAATTCCTGGTAATGATGACGCTATTAGAGCTGTTAAATTAATATTAGGTGTTTTAGCAAACGCTATTGTAGAAGTACATGGTGGAGAAATTGTTAATTATGTATCTAATGATGATAAACAACCTAATGACATTATGCAACAAGCGTTAGAAACAGTAAAAAGAAAAGAAGATAGAAAAGAATTTAAACGTTTTGATCGTAATGATCGTAGAGAATTTAAACCAAGAAGAGATTTCAAAGATAATAGAAAAGAAGTATCAGAAACTAAAAAAGAAGAAACAAAAGCTCAAGTAAAAGAAGTTAAAAAAACTGAAGAAAAAGCCACAGTTAAAGAGGATTTAACTAGTAAAACAGTTGCAGAACTTCGTGATATTGCAAAAGAAAAAGAAATTAAAGGTTATTCAACAATGAAAAAAGCCGAATTAATCGATGCTTTAAAATAGAATAGATGATTTTTAAAATCATCTTTAATTTTAGAAAGGAAAGTAATTATGATAAGTGCTAGTTTAGTAAAAGAGTTAAGAGATAAAACTGGAGCTGGAATGCTTGACTGTAAAAAAGCTTTAGAAGAGTGTAATGCAAATATTGATGCAGCTATTGACTGGTTAAGAGAAAAAGGAATTTCAAAAGCAGCTAAAAAAGCTGATCGTATTGCTGCTGAAGGAGTTGCAGCTATTCTTATAAAAGGAAATGATGCAGCTATTATAGAAGTTAATTCAGAAACAGATTTCGTAGCTAAAAATGATGAATTCAAAAGTTTAGTTAATAGTATACTAGAAGCTATAATTAATAATGACCCAAAAACTAATGATGATGTTTTAAGTCTAACTATAAATGGAGAAACAATTAATGATTTAATAGTTGCTAAAACATCAAAAATAGGTGAAAAATTATCTTTTAGGAGATTTGTTAAACTAACTAAAAAAGACAATGAATCATTTGGAGAATATATTCATATGGGTGGAAAAATTGCTGTTTTAACAGTAGTAGAAAATGCTAAAGAAGAAGTAGCTAAAGACATTTCTATGCATGCAGCAGCTATGAAACCTTTATACTTAAAAGAATCAGAAGTTCCAACTGAAACATTAGAAAAAGAAAAAGCCATTATGAAAGAACAATTATTAAATGAAGGAAAACCAGAAGATAGAATTGATAATATCTTAGTTGGAAAAGTTAAGAAATACTATGAGGAAGTATGTCTTGAAAATCAAATATTCATTAAAGCAGAAAATAAAGAAACTGTTTTAAAATATGTAGAAAATAATGGTGGGAAAATTACTACTATGATTCGTTATGAAGTAGGAGAAGGAATGCAAAAAAAAGAAGAAAACTTTGCTGAAGAAGTAGCTAAACAACTTAATAATTAAATTTAAATTTTTTATCAAGTATTATTAGTGATAAAAAATGATAAAAAGGTGTAGAAAATCTACATCCTTTTATTTTGACTTAGTGAATTATATAAATCTTATTGATGTTGTTATTTAAAAAGAGACCTTTATAGACTGAAGATTACTGAATACTTCTAAAATAGGATTTATTATATTAGTATTGTAGAATAATCTATACAACTGTTACAACAAAATCATTTATTTTATGTAATTTTTCTAGTTTTTTCATAAACAATAGTAATATATTTAACTCATCAAAAGTATTTTTTTATGTTATGTTAAATAATATATATTATTTAATGGTTATTTACCTGTGATACTTTAAATTCATTCAATTATTGCTAAAATTATTTTTATCCTTACTAATTATTTCAATTTTGTTATATATATCATACCAACTATAGGCTCTTGTTAAATTTGAAAATTCGTTATTTCTATTATATGGATAGTCAAATATAATTATGTTAGTGTTATCAATTAGTTTTCTAAGATTAATCGGATCATCTTCAATCATGATATCTATGTTATTTTCTTTGCAATATTTTCCTTTATCTCTAACATCAAATATAATTTCGTCATAATAAATATTATTATCTTTTAACCATTTCTTTGTAATATTTTCAATATTTTTTTTTAAAGATTCAGCAAACCATTCATCATTATTCTTTCTTGCAGTTATTATATATATTTTATTTCCTTCATTTTTTAATTTTTGTATAACTTCAGATGCATATTTTTTCGCTGGTTCTTTTATTACTAAGTCTTTTCTATATTTATTCCAAAATTGGTGTGAAATATCTTCTCCCCATAAAAACATATCTGTAGTGTCTATTACATTGGTGTTTTCTAATTTATATTTTCCTAATTCATTACAAAATTTTGTTCCATAATCTATACAGAAATTATATTGTGAATTTAATACACCATCAATATCTATACCTATATTCATTGTGACCTCCTATAATTTTTCTAATAAAATTATACTACTTAAAATATTTTTTTCAATTTTCTATTAAATTTTAGTAATAATTCATATCTAATATTTTTAGAAAGATAATAAAGTTTGTAGTCAAAATTTTTTTATCATATTTTAACGTATTTTTTGATTTTTATTGTTTGTTAAGACTCTATAATAAGCACAAGACTTGATTAATTTTGTTTCTTAAGCATATTCTTTTAGAAGTTGGGACTATTATTATTCATATATTCTTTAATAGTTTATTAACACTATAACAAAAGCAAAGATGGTAGGTGTTATTTTTTTCTATATAGATTTTTCAATAGATATTTATTATCAACACTAAAGCAAATTTTAGCATAACTATTTTTCTTCTTCATAGATATCAACTCATTTATAAAGAACATTCAAAACTAAAATATATTTCTATAAATGATTATAATAAATATTTATTTTTATATAAATTGAATTTTTATAATTTAAAAACAGTGTTTGTAATTAATCAACATATTTATAATAAAACTATTACTTAGATACTAGTAATGTGTTTTTAATTGTATATTTAATATTTTCAAGTTCAATTATATTTTTAATTTCATTAAAGCGATCAATCGATATATGTAATTTAAAAGTAATACTGTTTTTAAAAGTTTTATCAACAATTTCTTTTTCAAATATAATTTTTTCTATAATTTTTATTTGTTCATAAGTAAATGATAATTCAATTTCATAACCTTCAATTAATTCGATAATTTTAGAAGCTTTAATACAAGAATTACAACATTTAGAATAAGCTCTAACAAGACCTCCTGCTCCTAATTTTATACCACCAAAATATCTAATAACAACACATAAAATATAATCTAAATTATTATTTTCTAAAACATTTAAAATAGGTATTCCAGCTGTACCACTAGGTTCTCCATCATCATTAAAACGTTTAGTATTGCCTATAATATAAGCAAAAGTATAGTGAGTAGCGTCTTTATAATCATGTTTTAAACTCTTTAAAATATTATCAACTTCATCTTTAGAATTAATTTTAAATAATTTACCAATAAATCTAGATTTATTAATAATTATTTCATTTGTAATATTATTTTTAATTGTAAACATATTACCACCAATAAGATTATATCTTAATATATATAAATAATCAAATAACAATATTTTTGCTTATATTTTTACTTTCTATGCTATAATATTAATGTATTTAGGAGGTTTTGTATGCAAGAGTTTTATATATCGAATATGTATATTGATGATTTAATAGCTTTATGTCATATAATTGATGAATATGATTTAATGTTAGATAATTTTATTAAAGTAAATTATAATAGAAAATT
Organism: uncultured Mycoplasmatota bacterium; assembly: GCA_947646095.1. Lineage (GTDB taxonomy): Bacteria > Bacillota_I > Bacilli_A > RF39 > UBA660 > SIG208. The sequence continues at coordinate 35,292 of CANSFI010000013.1, read as the reverse complement.
TGTAAATAAATTAATTAAAGTAACAAATGGTAGATTTTGTTTCAATTCTAAACAAGCTAAAAAATTTTATAAAGAAAATAAAATAATTTTAGATTTAGTTAAAAAGTATTCTAATATATCTAGATTTTTATATAATTGTGGAGAAAATGGTAAAAAATTTAATCAATTGTCTATTGATAGATTTTATCAATACATGTTAAAAAATAGTAATAATTTAAATCATATAATAGAATTGTTGGAAAAAATAAAACAATTAGGATTTCAGAAAATAATTTTAGATGAAAATGTCAATTTTACTGATATGGAATATAAAATAGATACTATTTTTAATCGAAATTTTTATATTAATTATTTAGATAATATAGAAGTAATACCTAATTATGAAATTGGTACTGTCAAATATAAAACAAGAAAATCTGATTATGAAATAGAATTAGTACCAAATGTTTATGGAGAAATTAGTTTTTTTAAAACACAAATTACAGTTAATAATTTATTATTTGATCCAAATAAATTACCTCAAGCTATAACTAAAGAAACAACCTTTGATGAAATTGTTAAATTAAATGAGGAAAAACAGCTAAGACCACCTTTAAAAAAAATAAATAGTCTAACTGATGTTAAAAGTAAACAGGAATTAAAGGATTTAATATCAGATATTAAAAATAGCATTAATGAATATAGTTGTGATAGTAAACAAGGTGCTAAAGCAGAAGATAAAAATTTATGTTTTAGAATAAGAAATATTTATTTCAATAAAAAATAATTCAATGTAAGGTGAGGATATGATAAAAGAAAAATTAAGTTTAGTTCCAAATTCTCCTGGGTGTTATTTAATGAAAAATAAGGACAATGTTATTATTTATGTTGGAAAAGCTAAAAAGTTAAAAAATAGACTAAGTTCTTATTTTAGAGGAACTCATACAGGTAAAACAGCTAAATTAGTTAGTGAAATAGTTGACTTTGAATATATGGTTGTTGGTAGTGAAACAGAATCACTGATTTTAGAATTAAATTTAATAAAAAAATATGATCCAAAATATAATATTTTACTTAGAGATGATAAAAGTTATCCATATATTGAACTTACTAATGATGAAGTTCCAAGACTTGCGGTTGTAAGAAATATAAATAGAAAAAAGAAAAATCATAATCGTATGTATGGACCTTATCCTAATGTTTTTGCTGCTAGAAGTACTGTTAATTTACTTAATAGAATCTATCCTTTAAGAAAGTGTAAAAATTTTAATAAAAAACCATGTCTTTATTTTCATATAGGTGAGTGTCTAGGTTATTGTTCTAATAACATAGATAAAACTAAAGTAAAAGAAATGGAAAATGAAATTATTAGATTTTTAAAAGGTGATGATAAAATAGTTGTTGATAAATTAAAGGAAGAAATGTATTTAGAAAGTGAAAATCTACATTATGAAAAAGCTAAAGAATTGAAAGAATTACTTGATTATATAACTATTACTCTAGCTAAACAAAAAGTAGAAATCCAAGACAAAATAGATAGAGATGTATTTGGATACTTTATAGATAAAGGTTATATTAGTATTCAAGTTTTCTTTATTAGAGGTGGTAAAATAATAGAAAGACACTCTAAAATATTTCCTTTAATTGATAGTGAAGATGAAGAATTAACTAGATACATAGCTAAATTCTATGAAAAAGATGTATTACTTCCAAGAGAAATATTAGTTCCTAGTACTGTTAATAATGAATTATTATCTGATTTTTTAGGTATAAATGTTTTAATACCAAGAAAGGGTGTTAAACTAAAATTAGTTGAAATGGCTAATAATAATTCTAAAGTTGCTTTAAATGAAAAATTTGAACTTATTAAAAAAGATGAGGAAAGAACAATAGAAGCCAATGAAAATTTAAAAAATATTTTAAAACTAGATAAATTAGACCGTATTGAAATATTTGATAACTCTAACCTTTTTGGAAGTTTTAATGTGTCAGGAATGGTAGTATTTATAAATGGTGTTCCGAGTAAAAATGATTATCGTAAATTTAAAATAACAATAGACAAAAATGACGATTATGGAACAATGAAAGAAGTAATATATAGAAGATATTTTAGAGTTTTAAAAGATAATTTAACTAAACCAGACTTAATTATAGTTGATGGAGGAATAGGACAGATGCATATTGCTAGAGAAGTAATAGCTAGCTTAAATATGAATATTCCAGTAATAGGCCTTAAAAAAGATGATAGACATGCAACAGATTCATTATTAGCCAATGATCCTATAGAAGAAATACCAATTGATAAAAAATCTAATTTATTTTATTATTTAGAAAGAATGCAGGATGAGGTTCATAATTTTACTATTAATTATCATAAACAACTTAGAAGTAAAGGTTCATTAGAAAGCATTTTAGATAGTATAGAAGGAATAGGAACCAAAAGAAAAGAAGAATTATTAAGAAAATATAAAACAATAACTCAATTAAAAAAATTATCAGTTGAAGAATTAGAAAAAGTATTACCTAAAAAAATAGCTTTAAACATGTATGAATTTTTAAAAAATTATTAAGTCTTTAAGACTTGCTCAAATGAAAAAATAAATTGACCATTTATGTTTTTACTGGTGCATTTAAATATTTATTCGAATATATAATTTAAATAAAAAGTTTTTAATAGCTTTTTTCTTTTGTTTTTGATAAAATAATAATGGTGGTAGTTATGTCTAAAATAAAAGTAATGGATGAAATTTTAGCAAACAAAATAGCTGCTGGAGAAGTAGTAGAAAGATGCTCTTCAGTAGTAAAAGAACTAGTAGAAAATAGTATTGATGCTGATTCTACTGAAATAAAAATAGAATTAGAAGAAGCTGGAACAAGATCTATAAAAGTAACAGATAATGGAAAAGGTATGGAAAGAGATGATTCATTACTTGCTTTTCAAAGACATGCAACTAGTAAATTAATTGATGAAGATGATTTATATCGTATAAATACTTTAGGTTTTAGAGGTGAAGCACTTCCATCAATTGCTAGTGTTAGTGATATAGTTTTAAAAACATCAACAGGTAATATTGGAAGTATTGTTCATATTCAAGGAGGTAAACTGATAAGTGAACAAAAAGGAGATGCTAGAATAGGAACAACTATGTGTGTAAGTGATCTATTCTATAATACACCAGCTAGATTAAAACATATGAAAAGTTTGTATTCTGAATTAGCTAACATAACTGATTATATGAATAAAATAGCTTTATCTCATCCTAATATTAGATTCTCACTTTTTAATAATGATAATCTACTTTTAAAAACAGATGGCAGTGGAGATTTACTTAAAACGATTAAATCAATATATGGTTTAGATATAACTAAAAAAATGTTAGAAGTTAAAATAGAAGATGAAGACTATGAAATATCAGGTTATATCAGTAAACCAGAAGTCCATCGTTCTAATAGAAATAATATGGTAACAATTGTTAATGGAAGAGTAGTTAGAAATACTGAAATAAATAGAGTTATTAACGATGCCTATCATTCATATAAACCAGATAATAGATATCCTATTGTAGTGTTAAATATCATAGTTGATCCAACTTTAATAGATGTTAATATTCATCCAACAAAAATGGATATTAAATTTGGTAAAATGGAAGAACTATGTAATTTAATAAATAAAATGATAAAAAATGAACTATCTAAAAAAACATTGATACCACATATAGAAGTAAAAGAAGAAAACATAGAAAAACCTATATATGAAGAAATATCTTTAAATTTGGATAGAGTAGAAGAACCAGATACACCATATGTATTAATAAATGAAGATTTAATAGTAAAAGAACCAGAAATAAAAAATGTAGAAGAAAATACTAATATTGAAGAAAGTATTATATTAGAAGAAAAAAAAGAAAGACTTCCTGAAATATATCCAGTTGGTTTAGTTCATGGAACTTATATTATTTGTCAAAATGAAATAGGTATGTATATGATAGATCAACATGCTGCTAAAGAAAGAATAAATTATGAATTTTATAAAAAGAAATTAGGAAATCCTACTAACGATAGTATTCAAATGTTGTTTCCTCTTACTATAGAACTTTCTAATAATGAATTTATAATTTTAAAACAAAACTTTGATATATTAAAAAATATGAATTTTGATATAGAAGAATTTGGAATAAATTCAGTAATAATAAAATCTCATCCAATATGGTTACCAACTAGTAATGAAGAAGAAGCAATAAAAAAAATAATGGAAACTATAATTAATAAAGAAAAAGATTTTACAATTGAAAAATTTAATGAAAAAATAGCTACTATGATGAGTTGTAAATTAGCAATCAAAGCTAATGAAAATTTAACTTTACTTGAAATGGAAAACTTAATTAATGATTTAAGAAAATGTGATAATCCTTTTAATTGTCCTCATGGAAGACCAACAATTATATATTATTCTAAATATGATTTAGAAAAACTATTTAAAAGGAGTGGGTTTTAAATGATAAAAAGCATTAATAAAACTTTGAATATGATTTTAAGAATGATCGGAAATGAAGCTATAACAAAAACAGAATTATTAGTTGATGAAATAAAAAATAGAAAATTTATTTCTTTTACATCAGAAGAACAAATAAATACTTTTTTTAAAAAATATATGAAAAACTTTTATTCTAATCATTCTTACCAAGAAGTAGATGATCTTAGATATTATACAGGAGTAGTTTATAAAGATATAAATGCTATTTTAAGAGATAATTGGAACTATGAAACAAATGGATTACTTACTGAAGATAAAAAATTAGAAATCAATAATTTAACAAATAATTTAGAAAATATTTTTAATACTTTAAATCCTATATCTAATAATATAAAAGTATATAGAGGAGTTAATCTAAAAGTTTTTAAAGATTATGGAATATCTTCTATTCAAGATTTAAAAAATTTACAAGGAGAATATTTTTTCGATATGGGTTTCACAAGTACATCGTTTTTAAAAGATAAATGTTTTTTTGATAGACCATTAGAATACCATGATAAGTGTGATATTTTAATTGAATACTTAATACCAGCTGAAAGTAATGATGGAGTACCTTTAATTAATGATGATTTAAGTTATTCTAAAGGACAAACAGAATTTTTAATTAATAAAGGTAATTTATCAAAAATAATTGATGTAAATTTTAGTGAAGATGGTACAAAAGCTTATTTAAAAGCCATTTTAGTACCACAAAAAATATTAAATTATTTTATGGACAATAAAATTAAAGATAATTCAACAGATAAAAAAATATAAATTAATACAAAATAAAAAATGATAGGTGTTATTTTTTCTGTCTTAATTTTTTAACAGATATATCATTATCAGCGCTAAAGCCAATTCCAACATAACTATTTTTCATTTTTATAAGCTTTACCCCTTTTTAGGGAGAACAACTAACAATAAAATATATCTCTATAGATAATTATATTAAACAATTAATTTATTGTAAATCTTATTTTATTAATTTTAAATTAATTTAAAAATATGCAAAATAAAAATACAAATTTTATGTATTTTATATTAATTGATTTAAGTTATATTCTAGTTCAGTTAAACTTTCATTAATTTTAATAATATCAGCCTTTTCTAAACTATACCAACCACAATCAAACATCATATTGTATAATTCTCTTGCCATATTTTTAGTTTCTGTAAATAATATAAATTCAAAATTAAACAATTTATCACAACTAGCTTCATTTAAAGCAATACTTAAATTATTAGACATATTTTTTTCCATTTCAAGTAAATTATTTAAAAAATCTTTATCATTCATTTCAGTAGTTTTTAAAATATTAACTTCTTTATTACTAACTTTATTGTTCATTTAGACCATCCATAAGAATATCTTTAATTTTATGACAATTTCTACTATGCATATGACAAACTTTCATAAGCATATCTTTAATAATAGGATTATTTGTTTCATTACTGAAATGATACGCTAATTTAGATGCATTAAAATTCCATTTAAACATATCTTTAAGATAAGCTAAATCTTTAGTTGAAATCATATTTGGTACTTGATTCATAAGATCTTCCTTTCTATTTTAGTTTGTTCAAAATACATAAATATATGCTATAAAGATATAAATATGCTATAAAGATATAAATATGATATAATTATAGAGATAAAACTTTATGGGAAGGCAGTAATATGGAAAAAAAGGATGAAGAAATCATAAGATTTATAGATAAACTATATAAAGATTTATATTTATCAGAAGAAGTATTAAATCATGGAAGTGGAGATAAATATGATAAAGGCAGTGATCATATGCCTTTAGTTAAATCTTTACAAGGTTATAATACAGAGTGGTGTACAGCAGGTGAATCAACAGCTAAATCACAATTAAAAAATGGCGATTTTTATGTATATTATACCTTAGATGAAAATGATGAGTATAAAGTTCCAAGAATCGCAATTCGGATGAAAAATAATTCAATAGGGGAAATAAGAGGAGTAGCCAAAGATCAAAATATAGAACCCAATATGGAAAAAGTAGTAAAAGAAAAAATAAAAGATTTTCCAGATAAAGAAAAATATTATAAAAAAGAACATGATATGGAACAATTAACTAAAATATATGATAAACATAAAAAACAACAAGAATTAACAAAAGAAGAATTAAAAGAAGATACAGTATATTATGATGGATCATTATCTTATGGTTCACTATCTTGTGTTGATAAAACTTTAAAGTTTCCTAGAATAATAAAAGGCAATTTAGAAAATTTAACAAGTGTCTAAGGATTAAAGTTACCAAAAAGTATAGGGGAAACTTAGATTTAGGAAGTTTAACCAATCTTGATGGTTTGATAATACCAAAAGCATTTAATTATAGAATATATATTGATGGTGCTATAATAACTAGAGATAATATAAATGAATATAGAAATAAAAAACGAAATAATGGAAAAATAATGTAAAGGAGAATAATATGAAAAATAAAGCAATAACTTCAAGAGATGTAGATTTTGCTAAATGGTATACAGATGTTGTAAAAGCTGCTCATTTAGCAAGCTATACTAATGTAAAAGGATGTATAGCTATAGAACCAAACGGCTATGCTATATGGGAAAAAATGCAAGCAATATTAGATAAAAAATTTAAAGAATTAGGACATGTTAATGTTCAAATGCCTTTATTAATACCAGAAAATTTGATGAAAAAAGAAAGTGAATTAGTAGAAGGTTTCGCTCCAGAAGTAGCATGGGTTACAATGGGAGGAAGTAAAGAATTAGAAGAAAGATTATGTATAAGACCTACTAGTGAAACAATGTTTAGCGATTATTATGCAACTCATGTAAAATCATATAAAGATTTGCCACTTTTATATAATCAGTGGTGTAATGTTTTAAGATGGGAAAAAGAAACAAGACCATTTTTAAGAAGTCGAGAATTTTTATGGCAGGAAGGTCATACCATTCATGCTACTAAAGAAGAAGCAGAAGAAGAAACTAGAAGAATGATGGATGTATATAAATGGTTTCATCATGAAATACTTGCTATTCCAAGTATCACAGGTTTGAAAACAGATAAAGAAAAATTCTCAGGAGCTGAATATACATTAACTAATGAAGCTTTAATGTATAATGGAGTTAGTTTACAAGCTGGAACTAGTCATTATTTTGGACAAAAATTTTCTAGTGCATATGGTATAAAATTTACAAACAAAGAAAATGAAGAAGAATATGCTTATCAAACATCATGGGGAACTACTACTAGAATGATAGGTGGACTTATTATGGTTCATAGTGATGATAAAGGTTTAGTTTTACCTCCTAAAATAGCTCCTAAACAAGTAGTAATTATTCCAATTGGTAATGATGAAAGAGTATTAGAACTTTCAGAAAAAATAAATAAAGAACTTAGTGAAAATAATATCATATCTTATATTGATAAAACCGATAAAACACCAGGATTTAAATTTGCTGAGGCTGAAGTAAATGGAATACCACTTAGAATAGAAATAGGATTAAGAAATTTAGAAAATAACGAAATAACTTTTACTAGACGTGATACAAGTGAAAAAATAAATCAAAATATAAATATTAATATATTAGAATATGTTAAAAATTTACTAGAAACAATTCAAAAAGATATGTATGAAAGAGCTTTAAAAAGAAGAAATGAACTTACATTTGAAGCAAGAAATTTAGAAGAAGTAAAAAAAATAATTAATACCCAACCAGGATTTATTAAAGCTGACTGGTGTGGTAGTTTAGAATGTGAACTTAAAATGAAAGAAATTAATGGTATTAAATCAAGATGCATATTAGAACATGAAAAACCATTAACAGGAAAATGTGTTGTTTGTGGAGAAAATGCTAAGCATTTAGTTGTATGGGGAATACAATATTAAAAACTTTATTCGACAAAATTAGACCAACTAAAGGTAGATAATTTAAATAGGTGATTTTATGAAAAACTATATCGTTCCTATTATATCTGCCTTACTAGTTGGTTTTTTACTTGCTAAATTTATGATTGATCAATATGATAAAAAAGAAAATTTAAAAACAATTTTTAATAACTCAAATACTCTATATTTTATTAGACAAGGAATTTATTCTGATAAAGAAAGTATGGAAAAAAATATGACTGACTTTTCATATTACATATATAATTTAGAAGATGATAAATATCATACATATATTGGAATCACAAGTTCTAAAAAAAATAGTCAAAAATTGAAGGATTTTTATGAAAAATTAGGATATATTACTTATATAAAGGAAATTAATATTAGTAGCAAATCATTTATGGAAGTATTAGAACAATATGATAAATTATTAGAAAATACTGATGAAGAAAAAACAATAAAAGCAATATGTAGTCAGGTATTAAGTAAATATGAGGAGTTGATTTTAAATGAACATAAAAATTAAAGATTTACCTATCAATGAAAGACCTAGGGAAAGACTTATAAATAATGGCGCTGAAAACTTAAGCAACGAAGAATTATTAGCAATTTTATTAAAAACAGGAACTAAAGAGGCATCTGCAAAAGCTTTAGCAACTGAAATACTCTCTACATTAAATAATATTTCTGATATGCAAAATAAAAATTATAAACAATTATTAAAAATGAAAGGAATTGGTCCATCTAAAGCAACTGTTCTTTTAGCCGCTATTGAACTTGGAAAAAGAATTAATAGTAGATGTAATAATATTCATAATTTAAAAATAGATAATCCTAAAGTAATTTTTGATTACTATTCACCCTTACTTAGAGGAAAAAAACAAGAACATTTTTATGCTATATATTTAGATAATCAAAAAAGAGTTATAGAAGATAAATTACTCTTTATTGGAACAATCAATAGAAGTTTAATTCATCCTCAAAACATATTTAAAGAAGCCTATATGTTAGATGCATCTGCTATTGTTTGTTTACATAATCATCCAAGTGGTAATGTTATACCAAGTGTAGAAGATGAAAGAATAACTAAACAATTAGTAGAAATTGGGAACCTATTTGGAATAAAAATAATCGATCATATTATTATTGGTAATGATAAATATTATAGTTTTTTTGAAGATGGTGATATTAAATGAAAAGAAATATAAATATAAATAAAAAGGTAAGCAAAAATACAGTAATTATTTTTATCAGTGTTACAATAATTATATTTGCTGTCATTTTAAATTTTGTAATAAATGATGCCAGAAATCTAACATTTATAGAAAAAACAATCAAAGATGGAGCTTTATTTATTAATAAAATATTCGCATTTCCTTTAAATATTATAAATAATGATAATGAAATAAAAAAAATAGAAGAAAGTATAAAAAAACAAAGTGAAAATGAAATAAATAATTTAAAAAAAGAATTAAATGAACTTAAAAATAATTTAGAAATTAATAACTTACTTTCAGATTATGATAAAATAAATGCTACTGTTATTAATCGTAATTTAGGATACTTTTATAATACTATTACAATTGATAAAGGAAGTAAAGATAAAATTAAAAAAGATATGGCTGTAATTAGTAGTCAAGGACTTATTGGAAAAGTAATTAAAACAACTAGATATAATAGCACTGTTAAACTATTAACTAGTGATGATTCTTATAATAAAGTATCAGTTCAAATAAAAGTGAATGAAAAATATTTATATGGTATTTTAAGTTCTTTTGATAAAGAAAATGGTTATTATATAGTAGAAGGAGTATCAGATACAAAAGATATAAAAGCTGGAGATTTAGTTTCAACAACAGGGATGGGGGATATATTCCCAAGTGGTATTCTAATAGGAGAAGTAGTAAGTAAAGATTTAGATAATTTTGAAATAAGTGCAATTATAAAAGTTAAACCAAGTATTAATATAAATAACTTCAATTATGTAACAGTACTTAGGAGAAACCAATGATTATAGTTATTATATCTTTTATCCTAGATAATATTTTTTCTAGACTAATTAAGTATAGTAATTTATTATATCCGTTATTTTCTCTTCTATCATTAATACTTATATATCCATATTTTAATAGAAAAGATAATAATTATTACATTTTTTCTTTTATATTTGGTTTAATATATGATATTACATATACTGATACTATTTTTTTAAGTGCATTTATATTTTTATCTATATCTTATTTATTAAGATTAATATTTAATAAATTTAATTATAATTATTTATCTGTTTTATTATCTTCAATATTCATAATTATTTATTTTAGGTTAGTAACCTATTTAATATTAGTATTATTAAATTACCTAAACTTTAATATAATAACTTTAATATCATCAATTTATAGTTCATTAATACTAAATATAATATATATATTATTAGTATATATTTTACTAAATAAAAAAATATTAATATTTAAAACAAAATGACATATATATTAATAGGTGAATATATATGGATGAATTAGAAATTGAAAGAATAAAACGTAAAATAAAAAATAAAAAAAAAGAACCCATTACAAAAACTAAAAGTAATTCTTATATTTTTAAGTTTGTCAGTAGATTATTTATAACTATTATTTTAACCTTAATAACTTTAATAACACTTAAAAGTAATAATAAATTAAAACAAACATTTTATAAACAAGTATATGAAACTAATTTTTCATTTGCTGAAGTAAATAGTTTATATAAAAAATACTTTGGAAGTTCTATACCTTTTAAAGATTTCTTTAATGTATCAAAACCTGTATTTAATGAAAAACTTATATATAAAGAAGCAAATAAATATATGGATGGTGTAAAACTTACAGTAACGGATAAATACTTAGTTCCTAATCAATTAAGTGGTTTAGTAGTATTTATTGGTGAAAAAGAAGGATATGGAAACACTGTAGTAATTCAGCAAGCAAATGGCATAGACCTTTGGTATGGTAATATTGATGCAGTAAATGTAAAATTATATGATTATGTCGAAGAGGGAAGTCTAATTGGAACTACTAAAGATGATAATTTATATTTAGTTTATAAAAAGGATGGAGAAATTCTTGATTACAAAGATTATATCTAAAATAAAATTGCATCCTCTTTTTTATATAGTCGCACTTATTACATCTTTAACAGGATTTTTTAAAGAATTTAGTTATATCATGATAATAATATTTGTTCATGAATTAGGTCATATCTTAACAGCTATATACTTTAAATGGGAAATAGATAAAATAGTTATATTGCCTTTTGGAGGAATAACTATTTTTAATGAAAAAATAAACAAACCATTAAAGGAAGAACTTTTAATTGCTATTAATGGACCACTTATACAAGTGTTAGTCTTTTCGTTGATAAAAAATCCTTTAATAAATAAATATCACTATTTTTTACTAATATTTAATTTGCTTCCAATTATTCCTTTAGATGGTTCTAAAATATTAAACATTTTATTTAATTTCATTTTTCCTTTCAAATTAAGTCAATCATTAACTATTTTTATATCTTTAATAGTAGTAACTAGTTTATTAATATTAAAGTTTAATTTAATTTTAATTATAGTTATATTATTCTTAATTTTTAGAATAATTAAAGATTATCTTAATCAAAAAAATACTTTTAATAAATTCTTAATAGAACGATATTTATATGATTTACCAATTTATAAAAGAAAGACAATTAAAGGTATTAAATTAGATAAAATGTTTAGGGATTATAAACATCTTTTTATCTATAAAAATAAATACCATTCAGAACATGAAATTCTTAAGAAAAAGTTTGACATAAATATAAGTTTATGATAAAATCTTTTAATGTGTAGAGCCTTTACTCTACAACCGCACTGAAAAGGTTTAAAGTATATCACCTTAAAGGCGAGTCTTAGATTATAAAGGTTAGGAGGAAAATTATGAAAGCAGTTATTGAAACTGGAGGAAAACAATACTATGTTGAAGAAGGAACAGTTTTATATGTTGAAAAATTAGATACTGAAACTGGAAAAGAAGTAGTATTCGACAAAGTATTAATGGCAAACGGAACATTAGGACGTCCATATGTACAAGGTGTCAAAGTTGTAGGAGAAGTATTAAAACATGGCAAAAGCAAAAAAGTAGTTATCTTTAAATACAATCCTAAGAAAAAATATCGTAAAAAACAAGGTCATCGTCAACCATATACTAAAGTTGAAATTAAATCAATTAAAACTAAATAATATGATTAAAGTTAATATAAAGACTATAGATAATAATATAGATAAAATTAGTATATCTGGTCATGCAAATTATGATGTGAGTGGCAAAGATATTGTATGTGCTGCTACATCAAGTATTGTAATTACAACTATTAATGCAATACTAAAAATTGATTCAAATGCAATTTATTATGACCAAACAGATGATTTAATAGTAAAAGTATTAAAACATAATGAAGTTATAGATACTTTAATTAAAAATATGATCGATTTATTAGAAGAATTAGAGCAAACTTATAAAAAAAATATTAAAATAAATAGGGAGGTGTCCTAGATGATGAATTTATTAAAATTAAATATTCAATTATTCGCACATAAAAAAGGTCAAGGTTCAACTAAAAATGGACGTGATTCAATATCTAAAAGATTAGGTGCTAAAGCAGCTGATGGTGAATATGTAACAGGTGGATCAATTCTTTATCGTCAACGTGGAACAAAAATTCATCCAGGTGTTAATGTAGGTATTGGTAGTGATGATACACTATATGCTAAAGTACCAGGCTATGTTAAATTTGAACGTGTTGGAAGAAATAAAAAACAAGTTAGTATTTATTTAGAAAAATAGATAAAATAATTGAGTTTTATCTTTTTTTGTGATATATTTTAATTGTAGTAATGTTTAATAGGGGAAAGGAGGCCGTAACTATGTGGAGATGGCTAAAAAAATTCTTCTAATTAACTATAATTACTTAGTTAAATAAGTAAGAGAACAGCTTAGCCTGTTCTTTTACTTAAATTAAAAATATTTTATTATAATTTCAATCTCCAATTTAATTTATGTATAATGAAACAATAATTGGAGATATTGAAATGAATAAAAAAATGGTTTTACTTTGATACAGTTATTAGCTGTAATTATAATACTTGTTATTATAACTTTAATCACAGTCCCAGCAATAATGAATAAAAACCTAGGTCCAACAGAAGCAGTTCAACATGGAGCTTACATATCTACTACGATCGCAATAATGTCAATGTTAGTGATTGGGATTTCCCTGATTCTCGTCCAGTTATAAAAGTACAAAAAACAATATAAAAATTATAAATTTTAAAATTAAAAAGTCATATTTTTAAATGTTTATGACTTTAATTTTTGCTATTAGTATAAATATGTAAAGCAATTGCTAAAATAACTAAATTTATTGATTTTTAATATTATAGTTGTTATAATTATCTAGAAAGTAGGGACTTTAAATGAATAAAGAAATAAAACAATTATTAAAATTAATTACAATATTTTTAGTATATTTTATTTATACAACAGTAATCTCAAATATTTTAGGTATATTTAAAATTAATGATGAAGTAATAATTAGTTTTATTGCTGATTTAATCTTCTTTTTAGGAATAGTAATATTATATAAAGATGATTTAAAAAAGGGATTTATTAAATTTATAAAAAATTATTCATTTTTAAAAAAAGTATTATTTGTAATTAAATGGGTTGTTATTTTATTTACTATTAATATAATTGGTGGAGTAATAACAGAGATTATTCATCCTTCTTTAACCGAGGATGGAAATACTAATGCTATTTATTCTCTTGCTAGTATTTCAACCTTTTATACTATTTTTAAAACTTTAATTTTTGCTACAATTACTGAAGAATTATTGTTTAAAAAATCAATTAGGGAAGTAATAACTAATAATATAGCATTTATAATAGTAAGTGGTTTAATTTACGCCTTAATAAATATAATGTATACAGATATAACTGTTTTAACAGTGATTGATTTATTTCAATATTTTATATTCTCATCAGTACTTTCTTATATTTATGTAAAAAATGAAGATAATATAGTTATGCCAATGATAATAAAATTCTTTTATAATTTAATTCCTCTTACAATTCTTCTTTTAGGAATAGGTGCGTAAATATGATTTTTAAAGGACAAATAACTAATATTATTAATAATTTAGCAGTTGTTCAAAAAACATCAACAGGTATATTTAATTTAAATATTGTGATAATAATTATAATAATAATTATCTTAATTCTCATAACAGCAACTATATTTAATAATAAAAGTTAGTAAATGAATAAAAAATAAAAAAATGAAAATATTAATGATAGGTGGATATATATGGAATTATTGTTTTTATGTTTAAAAGTTTTTTTTGTTAGAATATTAGATGTTTCACTTGGAACAATGCGTACAATTGTAACTGTAAAAGGAAAAGCAGTAGTCGCAAGCCTAATAGGTTTTTTTGAAGTATTAGTATGGTTTATAGTTGTAAGAGAAGCTTTAAATACAGATTCAAATAGCCTTTGGATTGCAGTATCTTATGCTTCAGGATTTGCAACAGGAACTTATATTGGAAGTTTTTTATCTAATACATTTATTAAAGGTAACTTTGGAGTTCAAGTAATCCTTTCTGATGATAATAATAAAATAGTTGATACAATTAGAAAAGAAGGATATGCAGTTTCAGTAATAGATGTAAAAGGTCAAGAAAAAGATAAAGATAAATATATGTTATTTATTGAAATTGATAAAAAAAGATTTAATCATTTAAGGGACTTAATAAAAGAGTTAGATGAAAAAGCTTTTATAGTTGTAAATGAAACAAGAATGGTTCAAAATGGATATTTTAAATAAAAGATAAGATAATTTATCTTTTTAATTTTACTTTGATTTATATAAATAATAATGTATAATATTATAAGAAAAAGAGGTGATTTTATGTTTGTAGATGAAGTAATATTAGAATTACAAGCAGGTGATGGTGGTAATGGCTGTATGGCCTTTAGAAGAGAAAAATATATAGAAATGGGAGGTCCATTTGGTGGTAATGGAGGACGAGGTTCTAATATAAAATTTGTAGTAGATGAAGGTTTAAACACTTTAATAGATTTAAGATATAAAAAAATAATTAAAGGAAACAAAGGTGTTAATGGAGAAGGCAAAGGAAAACATGGTGCTAATGCTATAGATGTAACCATAAAAGTACCTGCGGGCACTGTAATTACTGATTTAGAAAGTGGCCTAGTAATAGCTGATTTAACTGATAAAAAAGATGAAGTTATAGCTGCATATGGAGGACGTGGAGGTAGAGGAAATATGGCTTTCGCAACTCGTTCAAATCCAGCTCCTTCATTTGCTGAAAACGGTGAACCTGGAGAAATTAGAAAAGTTAAAGTTGAATTAAAGCTACTTGCTGATGTTGGCTTGGTAGGGCTTCCTAGTGTAGGAAAATCAACTTTTATATCTAAGATATCAGCTGCTAAACCTAAAATAGCTGCTTATCATTTTACAACATTATCACCAAATTTAGGTGTAGTAAAAACCAAAGATAATAGAAGTTTTGTTGTAGCAGATCTTCCAGGACTTATTGAAGGAGCATCTTTAGGAGAAGGTCTTGGTGATAAGTTTTTAAAACATATTGAAAGAACTAGAGTAATCGCTCATATTATTGATATGAGTGCCTTAGAAGGTACAAATCCATATCAAGATTATTTATTAATAAACAAAGAACTAGAAAACTTTAATCCAAAAATATTAGAAAAACCACAAGTAATAATTGCTAATAAAATGGATATGGCTGATTCTGATTCAAATTTAGAAAAATTTAAGGAAAAGGTTGGTGATATACCAATATATCCAATATCTGCTCTTACTAATGAAGGAATAGATAAAGTATTAGTAGTTCTAGCAAACATGTTAGAAAAAATAGAAAAACAACCCCTTTATGAAGATGATAAAATAGAAAGCCATGTTTTATATAAATTTGAAAGAGAACAACCATTTACAATTCATAAAGATGGAGATTGTTGGGTAATATTAGGTAAAGAAGTTGAAAAGTTACTTAAAATGACTAGGTTTACAACCGATGAAGCTGCTAATAGATTTGCTAATAAATTAAGAAAAATGGGAATTGATGAAAAACTTAGACAATTAGGTGCTTTAGATGGAGATACTGTTAGAATACTTGATTATGAATTTGAATATCGTATTTAGAAAATTTAAACTGTCAAAAGACAGTTTTTAATAAAATTAAAAATTATATAAAGCAATAATAAAAATTCGAAAGTATAAAAATAATATAATGAAATCAAATGATGAATGTATAAAAGAAGGAACATGTAAAAATGGAGTAAAAATAAATGTAGAAGTAAATAATAAGGGAAACTATAATTTTTATGTAATCGATGATAATAATGGTGAACTAACATTAATAATGGATAGAAATTTAGGTTCTAATATAGCTTATATAACCAAAGAAGATTATGAAGGCTCAAAAGGAACTAATTATGGGGAATATGGAAATAATAATAAAGGACTATTAACAGCTTTAAAACAATTAGAGGATTTAACAAGTGATTGGACTAATATTAAATCATATAATTATATATTAGAAAATGATATGGATAATAGGAATGGTAATTATAGTTATAAATCAATGGAGATAAAAAATGTAAAAGCAAGATTACTAACATATACAGAAAGTGCTAAATTAGGTTGTACAACTGAAAAAGATAGTTGTCCAGAATATTTATATACTAATTTGAATGGTACAGGTGATGATAAAACTTATGGATATTGGTTATATACAGCCAGTTCATTTTATCAAAGTGATGGTTGGATGAACTGTTATACAAAAAATTTAATTCGCCATCATGTTTATCGAGCTTTATCTTATGGAATAAGGCCTGTAATAAAAGTAAAAAAATAATTTTAAAAATCGATTTTACATTCACTCAAAATGTGATATAATGTATTTGGTGATACTTATGAAATGTATACTTATGAATAAAAATACAGAAGTTTTATTAGCAGAATACAATATTTTATCTAAAGAATTTAGTAAAATATATGAAGTAAAAAATATAAATTATGCTCCATTAATGTTAAAACAAGCATATAATGAAGAATCTGATGAAAAACTTTTAGAAGCCTTAGTAGAATGGTTTAAATCAAGAAAAATACCATCTTTTAGAGAAGATTTAGATTCATTATTAGTAAAATTTGATATTAATACTTCAGAAGAATTATCAGATAAAGCATTTGGTTTATCTTTATCAGATCAATATTGGATTAGACCAGTTAATAATAAAACAAAATATAGTGAAATAAATTTCTTTGAAAATGATTTTGATTCAGAAAACTTTTTAAATGCTAATTTTTCTAAATCAACTGATAAAATAACTGATAAAACCGCTTTAAGAACCCCAAATAATACTACAGATGGAATATTAAAAAAAGCATGGATAATCGAAAACAAAAAAAGATATTTATTAAAAAGTGGATTTAAAAAAGAAATATTACAACCATTTAATGAAGTTTTAGCTAGTATGATATGTGATAGTTTAGGATTTGATCATGTACCATATATATTAGATATAGTTGAAAATAGAGTTGTATCTAAATGTGAATGTTTTATAAATAAAGATACAGAATTTATAAATGCTTATCAAGTTATGTATGGATTACCTAAACATAATAGTGTTGAAGACTATGAACAATATATAAAAATATTGGAAAAACATAAAATTAAAAATGCTAGAGAAAAAGTAGAAAATATGTATATATTAGATTATTTAATAATGAATGATGATAGACACTTATATAATTTTGGTATTATAAGAGATGTTAATACACTTGAATGGTTAGATGTTGCACCTATATTTGATAGTGGTCAAGCTTTGAATATAGTTTCATATAATCCAGATGGAGTAATGATAACAGGAGAAGGTAGATTATTTTATGTCGATGAAGACTTTGAAAATATCATAAAAATAGTTAGAAATATTAAAAGAATAGATTTATCTAAACTTGATGGTGTAGTAGAAAAATTTAGTGAACTTTTAAAGAAATGTAAAGATGTCATTAGTATAAGTGATTATAGAATTAATAACTTATGTGATTTATTAAATAAACGAATAAATAAATTAAAAAAAATAATAGATGATAGTAAATAATTCTTAAGAGAAATCTTAAGAATTATTTATTTTTAAATTTATATTATAATTTTTATTTTTAATTTAAATTAATATATAATAAATTGTAAAAAGTAAGGAGTAAATTATGAAGCATGGTTTTACATTGATAGAATTAATAACTGTAATTATTATACTCGGAATAATATCTATAATAACAGTACCCATAATAATAAATATAATAGAAAAAACTAGAATTAAAGCATCTGAAGTAAGTGCTATAAATTATGTGAAAGCATTAGAAACTCAAATAATAGTAAATGATGATATAGTAGATGGTAACTATTACATAGATGAATTAAAAGTTAATTATAGTGGTAAAGGACCAACTGAAGGTTATTTAAAAATAGAAGATGGAACAGTTTTGGAAGCAAAATTTTGTATTAATAAATATTCTATTTATTATAATGAAAAAGAATCTAAAAAAGTAAATGAGAATTATTGTATGTCAGAATATAATATTTTATTAAAATTAAATAATGAAAAAATAGAAGAGCAAACTTTAAAAAGAAAAAAAACTACTACTTTTGATATAAATATTAATATGGATAATATTACTAATGTTAGTTGTAATAATGAAGCAATTCCTATTATAAAAGATAATAAATTAATAGTAAATAATATATATGGTAATACAACATGTATTTTATCTGATTCAATTAAAAATAATATAGATAACTTTGATAATACTATAAATAATGTAGTGTTGCTAAATGACTCTAGAACTGAAAAAATACAAATTCCTAAAAATAAAAATATTATTTTAGATTTAAATGGGTATTCATTAGATTCAACTGGGGTAGATATAACTGATATTAATTATACAAATGATTATAAAGTATTTAATGTAATGGGAAAATTAGTAATAAATGATAATAAAAAAACAGGTAGTATAAAAACAGGTTATACTTCAAGAGCTATTGATGTTTATACTAATGGTTCAGTTACAATTAATGGTGGAAGTTATACTGGAAGGCAAGCAATATGTCAAAGTGGAGATAATAGTTATTTAGAAATAAATGATGGTAATTTTTCTTCTAAAGTATATGAAGTTATAAAATTAAATGATAAAATAAAAAATATCAAAACAATAATAAATGGAGGTAATTTTATATCAAATATAGAATCATCATCTATTATTAATATTGAAGCTTTAGAAAGTTCAATTATAGATATAAATGGCGGAACATTTAACTCAACTGTTTTTAGAAATATTACGACAGCTTCTGAAAATAGAGCTACCATAAATATTAATGGAGGAGAATTTACAGCTAAAGAAAATTCTATATCACATGAAGGTGGTATATTAAATATAAAAGATGCTAAAATAATTTCTAAAAGTTCTAATTCAGAATTAATGACTTCAGCTATTAATACATCATCAACACTAAATATATATGATAATGTATATATAGAAGGAATGTCTGGAATAAAAATATTGCCTAAAACTAATTTCAATGTCAATATAAATGGTAGTACTATAATTGGTAATGATTATAATGCAGTACAAATTAATTCGGATAACTCTACTGGTAATTTAAATATAAATGGTGGCACAATTATTAGCAAAAAAGGCTTTGCTGTAAATAATAACGGTTCTAATTTTGTAATAAATATAAATCAAATCAATACACCTATTTATATTTCTTCTCAAGCTCAAATTTTTAGTCCAGCTGTTTCTAATCAATCAAGTTCAGTCATTAACATAAAAGGAAAGGAAGCTAATGAATGTACCAATAATCCAATTCTTACAACTAGTGGTTTATGTATATATAGTGAAGGAAATAAAGAATATTCTAAAAATTCAGCCAGTTGTGGAATTAGAAATAATTCAAATGGTGTTATTAACATAAATGGTGGAACTATATATGGTGGTCATCAAGCTATAAATAATTCTAAAGATGGAATAATTAACATTTCTAATGGTAAATTTGTATCAGGTTATTATGGAATTTTAAATAATAGTTCAGGAACAATAAATGTTTGTAAAGCTAATATAATATCATCTATACCATTTTCCAATTCGGATAGCTATATTTATTATGATAGTAATACTAAATATAATGGAACATTTGTAGGAAATACTAGTAATATAGTTTTAAATAACTTATTAAAATGTCAATAAAAATGCACAGTATTTTTAAAATATTGTGCATTTTTGTTTGTAATTTATATTAAGTATGATATTATTTTCATAGGTGATATATATGGAACCTATGAAGGTTAAACATTTGCCAGTTGATTATAACATTGACCAAGAGTTATTAATGCTAATTTCTGAAGCTAATATCAAGTATGGAGAATATAAAACATATTTAAAAAATGTAGAATTTGATTCAAAGTTTTTTTAGATTCTATAATTTTAAGTGAAAGTTTAAAATCTACTCAAATAGAGGGAACACAAATTTCTCAAGATGAGATGTATTATTTAAAATATATGCCAAAAACTGATGATAACTTATAAATACAAAAAAAGGTAACAGATTATTTAAAAACAAATCAAGATATTAGCTTAGTATTTGTTAATAGTATTCACAAAATACCCTTAGAAGTGTTAGAGGAAATGAAAAGGAACTTAGTTATATTAGAAATGTCAAAATTGGATAGGACTTAAAGGTTGTACAATAAAGCAAGCTATATTTGTTCCGCCAATTCCTGAAGATGTTCCTATATTATTAGATAATCTGTTTAACTATATGAATGCTGAATTGATTGATCCTATTTTTGTAAATATGACAATTTCACATTCACAGTTTGAAACAATTCATGCCTATAGAGATGGAAATGGTAGATTAGGAAGAGCTTTAATACCTATTCAATTGGCTAAGTTAACAGATTCTACTATGATCTTATTTTTATCAGAGGTTATAGAATTATATAAACCAAGTTATCAAAAATTTTTAAATGAAAGTAGAAAAGGAAATATGTTAGGCTTTATTAAATTTTTCTTACAATGTATTATTGAACAATGTAATAATTACATAGCTAAAATTGATAGAATTAAACAGATTTATAAAAATGATATGAATAAAATAAAATCTTTAAATAGTAATGCTATATATAGAATTATGCCTGCTATGATGCATCAAATAGTTTTTACAAAGAAAGAAATTGAAGAAGAATCTGGCGTTTCTAGAAATACAGTTTCTTCATTAATAGACCAATTAGTAGAAATGTGAATACTATATATATCTACTATTTTATCATTATTTTTAAATGCAAAATTATTTAAGTATAAAGAAATTTATGATGTGTTTACAGGAAAAGAAATTATTTAAATTTACTTAGTCATTATTTTTTAATAATGGCTCTATTTAATTACAAAAAAGTCATAAAAAATAAATTAAATTATAGTATAATTAATTTGGTGATGAAAATGTCTAAAATTTTAATTGTAGAAGATGATGGAACTATAAGATTAGGTCTAAAATATTATTTAGAACAAGAAAATTATGAAGTAATCGAATCTGAAAATGGAGAATATGCTCTAAATTTATTAGAGCAAAATAAAGATATATCTTTAATTCTACTTGATATTAACTTACCTGATATAAATGGTTTTGATTTATTTGAAAAAATAAAAGCGAATAGAGATATTCCTGTTATATTTTTAACCGCTAATGATTTAGAAGTATCAATTGTAAGAGGACTTGATATGGGAGCTGATGATTATATAACTAAACCATTTAAAGCAAGAGAATTAATTTCTAGAATTAAAAATGTTTTAAGAAGAACTAGTAAAGAAGAAAGTAGTGTTATAAAAATAAAAGATATAGTTATAGATATGAAACAAGCTAAAGTATTTAAAAATAATACTGATGTTATGCTTACAGCTTTAGAATATAAAATACTATTAATACTAGCTTTAAGTCCTAATGTAGTATTTACAAGAGAAAAAATACTTGCTGATATTTGGGATGTTAATGAAGAATATGTAAATGATAATACTTTAACTGTATATATAAAAAGAATAAGAGAAAAAATAGAAGATGATCCAAGTTATCCTAAAATAATAGAAACAGTTAGAGGAATAGGTTATAAAATAGGTGATTAAATGTTTAAAAATAAAGAAATACAAAAGTTAGTTTTAATTCAAATAATAGTTTTTTTAATATTTATAATTTTATCTTTACTATTTTCTAATTTAATATCTAATTTTTATAAAAATGAAATATTAAAAAATAATAGTTATATTATAGGAAATATATTAAATGAACACCCTGAACTAGAAAATAATATTATAGATTCTATTATAAATCATAATGGTGATAAAAAACTAGGCTACCAAATTTTAAAAAAATATGGACTTGCTGATATATCAAGTTTAGACTACCTTGATTATAATGAAAATATTAAAAGAAGAATAATAGCTTTTAATATTATATTTGCTTTATTACTTTTTATAATACTAGAACTTATTTATTTACTGTTTACTAAAAAACAGTATAAAAAAATAAATGAAATAGATACTTATATGAATAATATTTTAAATAATAATTATTCATTAGATATAAGAGAATATTTAGAAGGGGATATTAGTAACTTAAAAAACGATATTTATAAAATGACAGTAAAACTAAAAGAGCAAATAGAAAATTCTAAAAAAGATAAAATATACTTGGAAGAAACTTTATCAGATATCTCACACCAAATAAGGACACCTCTTACTAGTATGTATGTAATAAATGATATTTTAATGGATAATGAAATAAGTTACAACGATAAAAAAGAATTCTTAATAAAAAATAAAACTCAGTTAGAAAGAATAGAATGGTTAGTTACCTCTTTACTTAAAATGTCAAGATTAGATAGTGGTAGCATCATACTAAAAAAAGAAAAAGTGAATTTAAAAAAATTAATTGATACATCTGTTGAACCATTAAAAATACCTATCGAACTTAAAAATATTAATTTAGAAATAATATGTGATTCTAAAATTTATGTAGATCTTGATTTTAATTGGACATGTGAAGCATTAGTTAATATTATTAAAAATGCTTATGAACATACTAAAGAATATGGATTAGTTAGTATTAATTGTAGTACCAATCCTATTTATACAGAAATTAAAATAAAAGATAATGGTGAAGGAATAAATTCTAATGATTTACCTCATATTTTTGAAAGATTTTATAAAGGAAAACATAACAAAGAAAGTATTGGAATAGGACTTAATATGGCTAAAAAAATAATCGATATGCAAGGAAATGATATAAGTGTTACTTCTAAATTAAATGAAGGAACTGAATTTTCAATAAAAATATATAAAAAGATTATATAGTGACAAAAATGTAATGATGTTTGTCACTTATAAGTCATAAATAATTTATATAATGGTATTGTTTGGAAGTGATACTATTAGAAAAATTATAATTTTAAGTTTAACTTTTATACTTAGCATTTTAGTAATTATAAGCAACAAAGAAAATGATTTACTTATTTTAGTTAATTATAATAATCCAATTAGAAAAGGATTTAGCCCTAATATTCAAAGTTATAATGGAATATTGCTTGCTAAAGAAGTGGTAAAGCCTTTAAAAGAAATGGAACAAGAATTAAAAAATAGAAATATAAAATATAAAATAACTGAAGCTTATGTAAGTGTTAAAATGCAAGAAATTAGATTTAAAAATCTAGTAAATAAGTATCTTAAAAAAAATTTAACTAAAAAAGAAGCTTTAAAAAAAGCAGCTAGTATTCAAATACTTCCAAGATATTCTGAACATCATACGGGGCTTTCTATTGATTTTGAAGGCGATAAAGAATTATATAACTGGTTAGAAAGCAATGCTTATAAATATGGTTTTATCTTAAGATATCCTAAAGATAAAAAAAGTATTACTAAGTATGAATATAATAAAATGCATTATCGCTATGTAGGGAAATCACCAGCTAGAAAGATTAGAAAGAATAACTTATGTTTAGAAGAGTACTTAAGTAAGGAGGAAAAATAATGGAAATTTTAAAAGTAGAACATTTAGCAAAAACTTATGGAAAAGGCGAAACTTTAGTTCGTGCCTTAGATGATGTTAGTTTTAGTGTTGATAAGGGAGAATTTGTTGCCATTGTAGGTGCTAGTGGTTCTGGCAAATCAACATTACTTCATCTACTTGGAGGAGTAGATAGACCAACTAGTGGTAAAATTATTATTGATGGAGAAGATGTATACAAATTAAATGAAACTAATTTAGCTATTTTCCGTCGTCGTCAAGTAGGACTAATTTATCAATTTTATAATTTAATACCTATATTAAATGTAACTGAAAATATTACTTTACCTATTCTTTTAGATGGAAAAAAAGTAGATGAAGTATATTTAAATGAATTGGTTGATACCTTAGATTTAAAAGATCGAATTAAACATTTACCTAATGAATTATCAGGTGGTCAACAACAAAGAGTATCAATAGGTAGAGCTTTAATGAATAGACCAGCTTTATTACTTGCTGATGAACCAACAGGAAACTTAGATAGTAAAGCTAGTCGTGATATTATAGAACTATTAAAATTATCAAATAAAAAATATAAACAAACTATAATTATGATTACTCATGACCATAATTTAGCTTTAAATGCTGATCGTATAATAACTATTGATGATGGTAAAATCATAAGCGATGAAAAGGTAAAATAGTATGAATATATTAAATAAACTTACGATTAAGCATTTAAAAATGAATAAAAAAAGAACTATTGTAACTATTATTGGTGTTGTTTTATCAACTGCTTTAATGGTTGGAATTGGACTTTTGCTTTCAACATTTAGAGAAATGATGATACAACAATCCATTGAAAGTAATGGTAATTATCATATTTCTATAAATGATTTAGATAATGAAAAACTTTCAGTAGTCGAAAAAAATAGTAATGTTGAATATATTTATTCTAAGGGATTTATAACATACGCTGAATCTGATTTTGATTATCAATATAAACCTTATCTTAAATTATTTGCTGTAAATGAAAATTACTTAAAAGAACTTAAACTACAAAAAGGAACTTATCCTAAAAAAGATAATGAAATATTAGTTTCTGCTCACCTATTAGAACTTGCTGCTGCTGATTATAAAATAGGTGATGAAATTAAGCTTTATCTTGGAAAACGTATGCTTGAGGGAGAAGAGTATAATAATGAATACTTTACAGATGGTGAGACATTTGAACGAAACGGAGAAATAGGTACTTATAAAATAGTAGGAATTGTTGAACGTGATTCAAATGAATCTTATTCTGATCCAGGCTTTAGTATATTTACTTATAAAAAAGAAATAAATAATAACATTCAAGCATTTATAAGATTTAAAAAAACTAAAAAGGCTTATGAAATAGCAGACAATTTAGCAAGTACTTTAAACTTTAAAAATGAATGTGAATCAGCAAATGTTGGTTGTTATGAAGAAATACATTATAATGATGCCTTACTTTCAATGTATGGAGCAAGTCGCTATGATAATGTAATGTCTAGCATGAGTGGAGTACTTTCTATAATGCTTGCTGTAGTAGCAGTAGGATGTATAATTGTAATTTATAATTCATTTGCTATTTCAGTTATGGAAAGAAAAAAACAATTTGGACTTTTCTCAAGTATTGGTGCAACTAAATATCAACTTAAAAAAACAGTCTTCTTTGAAGCTATTATTGTAAGCATAATTGGTGTACCACTTGGAATATTATCAGCTTATATTGGAATAGGTGTAGTTGTATCCTTAATGAATATTTTAATTTCTGATATGGTTAATACTGAATTTGTTCTTTGCACTTATCCAATATTCTTAATTATTCCTATAGTATTTATGATTTTAACAATATTTATAAGTGCTTTCTTACCAGCACGTAGTGCAAGTAAAATAACTCCTATTGAAGCTATTAGATTAAATGATGATATTAAAATAAAAGGCAGAAAATTAAAAGTTCCAAAATTTATAACTAGAATATTTAGTATTGAAGGAGAAATAGCTTTAAAAAATATAAAAAGAAATAAGAAAAAATATCGTATTACAATTGCTTCATTATTTATTAGTATAGTTATGTTTGTTGCATTTTCTAGTTTCTTAGATTATTCATTTAAAGGAACTAGTGAATATATGACTGTACCAGATTTTGATTTTACATTTAATTATCAAAAAAGTGAAGAAAAGGACAAAGTAATAAAACAACTTATAAATCATGAATTAGTTACAGATTATATGGAATTTTCTGATTATTATATGGAAATCGGAAATGATTTAGATAATATGTACTCTAAAAAAATGAAAGAAAATATTCATGAAACCTTGGATGAAAACACTTCAATATTAATGATTGCTATTAACGATAATTATTATAAAGAATATTTAAATCAAATAGGTGAAAAAAAAGATAAGCCAGTTCTATTTAATACTTATCATGGAATTAGTTATTCTAATGGTTCTAGAGTTTCAAGAAATTTTGAAAGATATGATAAAAATAAACAAGAACCATTAGAAATAGGAGAAAGAACTTGGGATGATACTGAATATAATAAAGATCCTGATAATTATGAACCTAAGTATAGTTTGAAATATGTTATTCAAGACTATTATATAAGTAGTGAATCTAACCTAATAACTAGTATGTATGAATCAGAAAAATCAGCTATATTATTTATGTCTGAATCATATTTTGAAAAACTAAATAAAGAAACACCAATATATAAAAAAGTTGTAATTAAAGTAAGTGATAATAAAGCTTATGACAAAGAATCAGATGAAATAGTAAAATCAAGTGATATTAGTGATTTTAGAATTTTCAATATTTCTGAAGAATATAAAATGATTAAAAATATGGTATTAATGATGCAAATACTAGTTTATGGATTTATTTCATTAGTTACTTTAATTGGTGTTACTAGTGTATTTAATACAATAAATACAAGTATAGCCCTTAGAAGAAAAGAATTTGCAGTTCTTCGTAGTATAGGACTAACACCTAAAGGATTTAACAAAATACTTTATTTTGAAAGCTTATTTGTTGGATTGAAATCATTAATATATGGTTTACCATTCGCATTTGTTATAACTTTATTAATTCATTCATCAATGTCTAATATGGTTGAATTTAATGGAATGTTAATTCCTTATACAAGTGTTATAATTGCAATAGTAAGTGTATTTGTTATTGTAATAATTACTATGATGTATGCTAGTAGTAAGATTAAACATGAAAATATATTAGAAGCAATTAGAGAAGAAAATATTTAAAATAAAACTAGGTAAATATTGCCTAGTTTTTGTATATATGATTGCTAATGAATCAAATAAGAATTTAATTTATGTTATAATTTACCTATTCTTTTCTTAATATGCTTTAATTATTAAGGAAGGAGTAAAATTTATGGATAAAAGTAAAATAGATTTATATCTAACTACAAATGCTAAATATTTTGAGGCTTCAGCAATTCCAATTATCAGACAAAAATTAGAAAAAGCAACAGATGAAACATTTCTTACTTTGCAAGCTTCAGAACTTAAAGATCCAACAACATTATTATTAATTTCTATTTTTCTAGGTTCACTTGGAATCGATAGATTTATGTTAGGTGATACAGGAATGGGAGTTTTAAAATTACTTACAGGTGGATGCTGTGGTATTCTTACTATTATAGATTGGTTTACTATATCTAAAAAAACTAAACAAAAAAATTTAGCGATTATTTCAATGATTATGTAATATGACAATTATATTAGTGATAGGACTAGCTTTTATATTAAGCATTTTTGATATAAGAATTTGTCCTTTTTTTAATTTGTTTCACATTCCTTGTATTGGTTGTGGGTTAACTAGATCATTTAAATTGTTATTTCAAGGAAAAGTATTAGAAAGTTTCGCATATAATTTATTAGCATTCCCTTTACTAATTATTTTTAGTTTCTATCTTATTTTTAAAATATTAAAAAAAGAATATAAAATAAAAGAGTATCTAAATAATAATCAAAGAAAAATTATTATTATTTCTTTAATATTATTTATATTTGTTTGGCTTATAAATATTTTTAATCCAAATCTTTATTAATTATCACTACAAAAAAGTAAATTATCATTTTATATATTAAATAATTTTAGGTATTAATCTGAAAATGTGATGACTTCAAAGTTGAAAATAAATGGTAATTATGAATAAAGTGTAATTATTAGATTATATAAATAATTAATATTTTATATGATTATTTTAATAAATATGATATAATTGTATAGTATTAAGGTAGGAGATGTTATTATGTTACATGTTATTATTTTAGGTATAGTTCAAGGAATAGCTGAATTTTTACCTATTTCATCATCAGCTCATTTAATTATTTTTAGAGATATTTTTAATATTGGAACAAGTATTCCTGAAAATGTTACAATGGCTTTTGATATAGCTCTACATTTAGGAACTTTACTTGCAATTGCTGTATATTTCTTTAAGGACTTTTTAAATATGGTTATTAAAGGTTTTACAAAAGGACCTAAAGATAATGAAGGAAAACTAATGTGGATGATAATTGTTGCCACTATTCCTGCTGCTATAGCTGGTGTTTTATTTGAAGAACCAATTGAAAATATTATTAGGAGTAATTATATAGTTATAGCTTTAGCTTTAATTATTATGGGTATATTAATATATTTAGCTGATAAATATTTTAAACAAAAAAAAGAAGTTAAAGAAATGACTTATAAAGATGCTTTAATTATTGGTTGTAGTCAAGTATTTGCTTTAATTCCTGGTTTTTCTAGAAGTGGAACAACTATAGCTTCTGCTAGGACTAGAAAAGTTAATAGGGAAGATAGTGCTAAATTCTCATTTTACCTATCAGCACCTGTAGTTCTTGGGGCAGTAGTACTTACTTTATTAAAAGAGGGAACTATAGATATTATACTTGCTAATGTATCAATATTTATAATTGGCATATTAGTTTCATTTATAGTAGGATTATTATGTATTTCATTCTTACTTAAATATTTACGTAAAAATGATTTTAAGTTATTTATGTGGTATAGAATAGCTTTAGGTATTATTGTTATATTAATAACATTATTTAGATAAATATCAATTAATTTTGGTATTTTTTTATTATTAAATTTATATTATAATTTCAATGCTAACTAAAGAACTATTATAATAAATATAAGATATTGTTAAAGAAAAATTTATGTGATAAAATGATAAAGTAAAGTAGTAGAAAGAAGGTATTTCAAATGAAAAAAATAATAATAATGATATTAGTAGTAGGATTAGTAACAGGATGTGGATGCAGTAAAAAAGAAAAAGAACCAGTTCAAATAAACGAACCAGATGTAGTAGAAAATCAGGACTTTGAAGGATTAGAATTTGTAAATGTAGGAGTAAAAGATAAAGTAATAAAAACAACAATCATAAATAATACAAACTCAGTATACAATGGATCAAAATTTTCAATGAAAATAATGGATGAAAATGGAAAACTAATCAAAGAAATAATTGATGAAGTAAAAGAAAAAGTAGAAGTAGGTTCTACATTAACAATAGAAACTAAAGTAGACATAGATATGACTAAAGCAACATCTATAGAATATAGCATTGTAAAATAAAAATACTATTAAACAGTATTTTTAAAGAAAAGAGTGAAATAATGAAGAAAAAAGGCTTTACTTTAATAGAGTTACTTGCTGTTATAATAATACTTGCTATAATAGCTTTAATTACAGTACCAGTAATAATGAACATAATAGTAAAAGCAAGAATGAGTGCAGCTGAAGATTCAACATACAACTATGTAAAAGCAATAGAAAATGAAGTAGCACTAGCTAATCTAGAAAATAAAGTATATAAAGATAAAGAAGATTATACCTTAGATGATATAAAAGTAGAAATGAAAGGTAAAAAACCAACAGGAGGATTATATACATTAAAAAATGGAAGTGTAGAAAGTGGAACATTTTGTGTAAATAATTACACAGTAAATTATCAAAACAATAAAGCTAAAGCAGGGACTAGTGGATGTGATACATCTAATTTAAAAAAACAAGGAAGTATTAAACTATCAAGTAATAGTGGAAACTATAAATATCCTAGTAGTGGAACATTTGAAGTAATAGAAAATATAAGTAATGGAGAGTTAAGTTGTACAAGTAGTGATGAAAGTATAGCTGAGTGTTCAATAACTAACAATATAGTAACAGTAACCCCAAAAAATAAAGAAGGTTCAACTACACTAATAATAACATC
The DNA here is from genome assembly GCA_947646095.1 of uncultured Mycoplasmatota bacterium. Taxonomy (GTDB): domain Bacteria; phylum Bacillota_I; class Bacilli_A; order RF39; family UBA660; genus SIG208. The sequence goes on along the minus strand of CANSFI010000013.1, from coordinate 4,476 downwards.
AAAAGAAACAAATAATTATACAGAAGCAACAGCCTCACATGTAGTAATAACAGCAGATAGCTTACTTAGTGTAACAGCAAACGGTTTTACAGGAGTATATGATGGTTCATCTCACGGAATAACAGTAGTAAGTGAAGGAGCGACTATCAAATATGGAGAGACAGATGGAACATATAATTTAGATAACAGTCCAACTTATACTGATGTAGGGACATATATAGTATATTATCAAGTAACCAAAGAAGGATATAAAACAGTGACTGGAAATAAAACAGTAACAATTTCTAAAGCAGATGGAAAAGTAACTTTATCAGAAACAAGTGGAAGTTATACATATCCAACTAGTGGAACATTTAAAATAACAGAAAATAAAAGTGGAGGAACATTAAGTTGTACAAGTAGTGATGAAAGTGTAGCAACTTGTTCTATAAGTGGAACAACAGTAACCGTAATGCCAGGAACAAAAGAAGGATCAGCAACACTAACAATAACTTCAATTGGAAATAATAACTACACAGATGCTCAAGCATCTTATGTAGCTATGACTTCACAAGGTATTTTAAGCGTAACAGCAAACGGTTATACAGGAGTATATGATGGTTCATCACATGGAATAAGTGTATCAAGTAGTGGAGCGACTATCAAATATGGAGAGACAGAAGGAACATATAATTTAGATAGTAGTCCAACATACACAGATGTAGGAACATATACAGTATATTATCAAATAACAAAAGAAGGATATAAAACAATAAAGGGAAATAAAACAGTAACAATTTCTAAAGCAGATGGAAAAGTAACTTTATCAGAAACAAGTGGAAGTTATACATATCCAACTAGTGGAACATTTAAAATAACAGAAAATAAAAGTGGAGGAACATTAAGTTGTACAAGTAGTGATGAAAGTGTAGCAACTTGTTCTATAAGTGGAACAACAATAACAGTAACACCAAAAACAAAAGAAGGATCAGCAACACTAACGATTAAATCAACAGTTACAACAAATTATAAAGAAGCTCAAGCATCTTATGTAGCAACTACAGAACAAGGTATTTTAAGTGTAACAGCAAACGGTTATACAGGAACATATGATGGAGCATCCCATGGAATAATTGTCACAAGTAGTGGAGCAACAATAAAATATGGAACAAGTGAAGGAACATATAATTTAACAAGTAGTCCAACATACACTAATACAGGAACATATACAGTATATTATCAAGTAACCAAAGAAGGATATAAAACAGTAACAGGAAGTAAAAATATTGTAATTAATAAAGCAAATGGAAGTGTAAGTTTATCAGCAACATCAGGAATAGTATATACAGGAAAATCTATAACATTTACAGCAAGTAATTCAACAGGAACATTAAGTTGTACAAGTAGTAATACTTCAGTAGCAACCTGTTCTATAAGTGGAACAACAGTAACAGTAAATGGAGTAGCAAGTGGAACATCTACTATAACAGTAAATGTAGCCTCTTCTACAAACAATAATGCAACAAGTAAAACATACTCAGCAACAGTAAGGCAATCAGTAACATCAATTTCACTAGATAAAACAAGTGTAGAATTATATCCAAATGAATCAGTACAAATAACTGCTACAGCATCACCATCAAGTGCTTATAATAAAACACTAAAATGGACAAGTGATGATAGTACTATAGCATCAGTAGATTCAACAGGCAAAATAAAAGGGTTAAAAGAAGGAGAGACAACAAAAATAAAAGTAACTACTACAGATGGATCTAATATAACAAAAGTTATTGATGTAAATGTAGGGTATACAAAAGGAATAAAGAGATCAATGAATAATTGCATAAAAGACACAAGTATATGTCCAAATGGAACAGTAGTAAATGTAAGAGTAAACACCGCTACTAATTACGATTTTTATGTAATTAAAGATACAGGCACAATCTTAGAACTAATAATGGCTAACAACTTAAGTGCGACTGGTGTTAATTGGATAACAGAAGAAGACTATTTAGCTGCAGGAGGAACTGTTGCTAATTGGACAATGACTATTGATAATAAGGAAGATGGTAATAATAATAAAGGTCCAATAACTGTATTAAAACAATTAGAAGAATTAACGAGCGATTGGACAAATATTCCTCAAATTACATATACAGTAAAAGATGATGGAGGAGGAAATAGATATACAGAATTTAATAAAACAGCACGCGCAAGATTATTAACAAAAACAGAGGCTATTAATCTTGGATGTAAAATATATAATTCTGATGGAACTTCAAAGAATACTTGTCCATCATGGTTATATAAGGATACTGTTTCTGAATATAATTATTATGGATATTGGTTATCATCGGCATCATCAATGGCTAATATTGCTTTAGTTATACATTATTCTGGCAGTGTTGGAAATGGTTATGTTAATAATCCATTGTATGCAATAAGACCAGTAATAAAAATATCTAAAAATTTATAGTTTGTTATAAATTATAAAAAATAGTTCTTAAAAAATTTCTAGGAAAACCTAGCAATTTTTAGTATTTAAATTTATGTTAAAATTTAAATATAAAACTAAATTATTATAAAATAAAAATATAGATAAAATAACTTTAATTGTTTAAAATTAATATTATTAAGAACAGGAAATTTGAATATGAAAAAATAAGGATTTATATCAATGTTGTCAACTTAAGAAATAAGTATTGAATAAAGGCATAAAACCTAGAAAAAGTTTTATATATAATAATTAAATAATAAAAAAATATACTATAAGAAATATAAAAATAATAAAAAGGAGAAATTTTATGGTAAAAAATATATTGAAAAACAAGGCCAAAAATTTTAAGCTCGCAACATTGGGTTTTACATTAATAGAGTTACTAGCAGTCATAATAATACTTTCTATAATAGCTTTAATTACAATACCAGTAATAATGAACATAATAGAAAAAACTAAAAAAAGTGCGTTTAAAGATTCAGTATATGGAATAATAAAAGCAGGGGAACTTTATTATACCAATAAACTATTAGAACCAAATGGAGTCACTGAAGATTTCTCTTTTTCATTTCCAGAAGCAGATGGACTTGATATAAAAGGAACCAAACCAACTAGTGGTAGTATGAAAATAAATAAAAAAAGGAAAAATAGAACTAGCAATAACAAATGGGAAATGGTGTGCTACTAAAGGATTAAATGAAGATGATATAAAAATAACTAATGATGTAAAGAATTGTATTATACCAATAGAGATAAAAGATTTAAAAATAGAGGAAAATAATATTCAAATAAATACAGAAGAAGAATATACATTAAAAGTAAATATAATACCAAGTAGTGCTACTAATAAAGAGTTAAAAATAACAAGTTTAGATGAAAATATAGTAAAAGTAGAAAATGGAAAATTAATAGGTGTAGGTAAAGGAACAGTAAAAGTAATAGTAGAAACCCTTGATGGAAGTAATATAAAAAAAGAAGTAAATGTTACAGTAAATCAATCAGTAACATCTATAGAAGTCGATAATATAAATATAACATTGAATATAGGAGAAACTAAAATAGTAACAGCCACACCAAAACCAGATGACGCTAAGGATAAAGAATTAATTTGGAAAAGTAACGATGAAAGTATAGCTACAGTAAATAATGGAGTAATAGCTGCTATAAACACTGGTACAACTAAAGTAATAGTAACATCAAGTTCTAATACAAAAATAAAAAAACAAATCAATGTTACAGTAAATAAAAAAGAAATAATGACTTCAACTGATACTTGTATTAATAATAGTACTAAATGTTCAAATGGAACACTTGTAACGGTAAAAGTAAATGATACCACAAGTTATGATTTCTATGTAATAGATGATACAAAAAAAGAACTAACATTAATAATGGATAGAAATTTAGGTGGAAAAGTAGAATGGATAGCGCAGGAAGATTATGAAGCTGGTGGTGGTAAGTATTGGGATAAATCATATGGCAAAAATAATATAGGTCCTTTAACCGCACTCAACTATTTAGAAAATTTAACAAAAGGATGGACAAATATTCCGAGCTATGATTACACTTTAGAAGATGATAAACCGGATTCTTCTGGGAAAACCGTAAGATATCAACCAATAGAAAGAAGAAATGTAAGAGCTAGGATGTTGACTTATACTGAAGCCCATAATCATGGTTGCACTGGTTCATCTTCTACTTGTCCAAAATATTTATATGAAAATTTAAGTTCATCAAATACCGATCAACAACCATATATGTATTGGTTATCTACAGCATGTTCAGATTTTGACTACGCCAGTTTTAATGTACGCTATGGTGGGTATGTTGCTAATCGCTTCGTTAAGGATGCTAAGAGTGGAGGCATAAGACCAGTAATAAAAATATCTAAAAATTTATAATATTTGATATAAAGATAAGAATTTTCGCTATTAAATTTTTATCTTTTTTTTATTTATAAGGAAAGTGCGTTAGAAAGCGTAACAAAAAAAATATTCACT
>CANSFI010000012.1 GCA_947646095.1 uncultured Mycoplasmatota bacterium | reverse complement strand
TAGATGTATATCTTACCACATTAAAAATGTAGGAAAACCGACATTTTATTTTACCTACATTTTTTAATATAAAACTATTCAAATTTATTAAAATTGTAATTGCAATACTAACTTGGACAGTATGAATTTTAGTGTCCAACTTAATTTTCATTTAATAAAATAAAAGTTTTATTTTAAAAATACTTGTCAAAAGTTTAATTTATTGATAAAATATTACATGTAGTACTTGGCGAGTATGGTGAAGTGGTTAACACGGCGGATTGTGGTTCCGTTATGCAAGGGTTCGATCCCCTTTACTCGCCCCATTTTGGATTTTACGCACACTTTTGTGCAAAAAATAAATAAAAGTTCGTAATACTTGATATTATGGGCTTTTTTTTGCAAAGGTGGTTAGTATATAAAATTAATGTGTCCATAGAAATTTTAGAATTCCTTTGTGTATAAAAAATAAGATATTAAGAATTAAAAATATTACCAAACTAAATATAGAATATATTGCAGAAAAGAATATTGTTTTTAATAACTCTAATTTAGGATTAAATGAGCCACATAAAAATATTATTAGTAATGATAAAGATAAAATAGTTTTACCTTGTTATGATAATGATTCAAATCTATATAATGAATATTTATCAGATATTATTACAATAACTAAATTAACGAATATAATTGAATATTTATTAAAAGAAAACCAAAAATTTTTTTAAACTTGTTTTTCCCTTTATTTATAATGGTTAAATAGCTGTTTTTAGATATAATTTTCAAATTGTGTCCGTTGCATGTCCTAAAAAAATGTGTCTAAAATCTTGACATAAATCCAACTATCTAATTATAATTCAAAAGAAGATTTAGATAGTTATATAAAATCGTTAAGCAAATTTTATAAGATTACACAAAATAATTTAAATATTGATTCTATTAATTTAGAAGAGCTAGGTCAAAAGAATAGCTTATTACAAATAATTCCTAACAAAAAAGAATCAAGATTAGATAAAGAAAGTTTAACATTACTATCAATAAATGCCTAAAATATGGTAAAATTATATTGAGGTGACAAGCATGGATAAACCAGTAAGAAAGGCTGTCAGAACTTTTGTAATTCAAGATAACAAAGTATTAGCAATTAAGTATTCAACTGAAAAAAATAATGGATTTTATGATATTCCAGGTGGAAAAATTGAAAATGGAGAGACTAATTTTGATGCCTCTATTAGAGAATGTTTAGAAGAAACGGGTATTCAAATAATTGATCAAAAATATATTGGTAATTTAGTTATGGAATGTCCAGAAATGATTTTTGATTTTGATGTAATAATATGCAAAAAGTTTGAAGGAAATCCAAATAATTTTGATGAAAATAAATCTATGTGGATAGAAATAGAAGATTTAATAAATCAAAAAAAGAGATTTCCTTGTATTGAGATTTTAAAATCTCAATACAAAAAATACTTTAAATATGGTAACTTTAAAATTAAATTTATAGTTGATAAAAATCACAATATTTTACAAAAAGAAATAATTGATAGTGATTGTGGATATGTTAAAATGTGGAATAATTGGTCAAAAAAAAGAAATGGATTACCAGTATACGATAATTGGCTAGATGATTATAATGAAGTATTAGATAGCAATAAAAACAGTGAGATATTAGATTTAGGGTGTGGAATCGGTGCAAATACTTTATATTTAATTGAAAAAGGTTATAATGTAATATCTTGTGATTTTTCAAGTGAAGCACTAAATAATATTAAGAATAGTATTCCAAAAAGTAAAACTAAGTATTTAGATATGGTAGATAATTTTCCATTTAAAGATGAAAGTTTTTCATTAATAATAGCAGACTTATCTTTACATTATTTTGATAATGAGACTACTATTCATATCGTGAATGAAATAAGAAGAATTTTAAAGAAAAATGGTATTTTATTATCAAGAGTTGCTTCAATTAATGACTTTAATTTTAGTGCAGGAATTGGTGAAAAACTGGAAAATAATTTCTACTTTGAGGGAGATTATACAAAAAGATTTTTTGATCAAGAGGATATAAATAAATATTTTGGTATTATTGGAACTCTAGAGTCATTTGAAACTTCTATGATAAGAAATGAGGAAGAATATTCAAAACCTAAAGTGTTATATCAAATCAAAGCAAAAAAAATATAGGAGGACTATTTATTAGTGAATTAAAATTATCCCAAATTAATGATGAAAATTTAATAGATGAACAAATTGATAATATTGTTTATTCGGATATAGAAGATGATGGATTATCTTCAGAATATGGTTTTGTTTTTGGAAATAGTATGCTAATAAAAGAAAGAGTAAATACTTCTGTGGAGGCTTATAAAAAAGGTAGAATAAAAAAATAATATTTATGGGTGGAGCAAATGGAGTCAGTAATCAAGATAATTCTACAATACCAGAAGCAATAAAAATGAAAGAATTAGCACTATCTTTAGGCGTAAAAGAAGAAGATATATTGATAGATGATACTTCTAATAATACATTTGAAAATATAGAAAATGCAATCAAAAAAGCTCAAGCATATTATAAAGAAACAAAGATACCTACTATTGCTGGAGATTCTGGACTATTTATAGATGGTATTCCTAGTGATAAACAACCAGGATTATTTGTAAGGAGAGTTAATAGCAAAGTTTTATCAGATGATAAAATGATAGAATATTACACAAAATTAATAGAATCTATTGGTGGAAAAATTACAGGATATTATGTTACAGGATTGGCTTTAATAACAGAGCAAGGACTATTTACTACTGAAATAAGTGAAGATAAGTTTATATTGTCTTCAACGATTTCTAATAATAATCACCGTAGAAATCCTCTCGATGTAATGACTATAGATCCTGTTTCACAAAAATTTTATACTAATATGATAGATGAAGATTTTAAAAGTTTAGGGCATGTTTTTGATAAAGAGTGTGTAAAGTTTCTTGAAAAAAATCTTCCTGATAATAGTAAAAAATTGCAAAAAATATAATAATTTTTGGCACAGAAATGTGCTTTTTTTTATAATAGGAAAGTCATCCAACCTATTATATAACACTAAAAAATGGGTATCGTAAAGATACCCATAAATAAAAGTGGGACAAAAGTTCCGTTCTTAAAACAATATAAAAATTAAACATTTTCTTTGTAAATGTGATGGAATCCTCTTTTAGATTTATAATCCATAGGAACACATTTGTCAAAATTACATTTAGAACAAATAGTATATGGAGGAGTAGATATAGGTAAACCATTCAATTCATCTTCTTGTTCAAATTCTAAAACAGCTTCTAATGGAGCTTCAAATTTAAGCTTACATTTAGGACAAATATAAACAACGACATTGCCACTTAGTTTAAATGGAATACTATCAAAGTCAAATTTTTCTATCATAATTAATCAATTCCTTTCAAGTTATTTCTACAATAAAATTCATTCTAACATCACACCTAGGACAGTTGTAAGGATTACAATTAAAAGATTTTAATATAGAAATTTCATGTTTTAATAAAGATTTTCTAAAATATCTTTTTTCTTTATTAATTAACATAATCATTTTATCATGAAGTTTATGTTTTTTCTATAAAAACCATAATATTTAATAATTTTAAATTGAAAAGGAACAAGATGATTAAGAAGAGTAGTGATAAAATCTTCAGCATTTAAAGTAACTTCATGATATTTATCATCTTTATGGTCATTATAAGAAAAAGTAACATTTTTACCATCATAATTAATAATTCTATTTTCACTAATAGGAACTCTACCACAATAACTAGTAACATATTCAATACCATCTTTTAAAGATTTAAATTCTTTTTTGTCATCATAAACATAAAATCCGTTATTATGAGAAGAATAACTATAATATTTTTCTTTTTTAAAAGAAGAACCAATTTCTTTTTCAAGTAGGTTTAAAAGAATTTTTTGAAATTTTTTAGATAAAGCATCGAAGTTAAAATATTCATGATTTCTAATTAAACCATTAGAACAGAGTTCAAATTCAGCAATTAAGACATGGATGTGAGGATTCCATTTTAAATCTCTACCAAATGTATGAAGGAAAGCAAAAAAAACCAGGAGTTTTAAAGATATTACTTATATATTTTTTCATCTTTTTAGTTTTTTTATTATATTTAAAAGATTCATTAAAAATAGAATATAAAGTATCTCTAACAGCTTTAAATAGAATATTCATTCTAATGGCAAAAGGGAAATAAAAATAACTTCTAAGTTCTTTAGGAATAGTAAAAACAATTTGTCTATGTTTACAAAGGCAGTTTGAAGAATATTTTCAACCGTTCATTTTTGTATTTATACCCACAAGAGGAACAAATCTTAGATTTACAAGTATGACCAATAAAAATAAAATCATGACATTCAGGACATTCATAAACAGAACAACCTAAATTTTTATTATGACAGTCAATGATTTTTTGAATTTCTTTATAAGCATTAGGTCTATTTCTATCAATACCATCTTTATGATTATTATAAACTTTATCCCAATGATCTTCAAATATCTTAGCAATTAAACCAGTTTTTTTTAAAGAATTATATTCATGGTTAATATTTCCGTTTTCTTTATAAAGGTGGAGAGTATATAAAATTAATGTATCCATAGAAATTTTAGAATTTTCTTTGTATATAAAAAATAAGATATTAACAATTAAATATATTGCAAATAAGAATATCGTTTTTAATTACTTTAATTTAGAACTAAAATAATAACACTTAAAGTATATTTTGTTATAATGATGATTTAAATTCATATAATGAAAATTTGTCAGAATTATTACAATAATTGAGCTAACTAACATAATTGAATATCATTGAATGAAAACTAAAAAAATTGGTTACATGTTTAGAGCAAATAGTTTTGATTTAATTCAATTAATTTTGAAATTAGAGAAACCAATTAGAAAATAATAAAATTATAGTACATATAAAATATTAATGTGTTGATTAGTTAAAAGAAGTTTATTTTTATAATGAGTAACATTATTTAATTTTAGAACAATAATTATATGTCGCATGAAAGAAAAAAATACATAGTCACACCATTAAGATTGTTAGATATAGAATTTAATAAAAGTGTAAGTTTTGCTCATGTAGTAGTTCATAGATTGCAAAATAAATTTCTACATCCTATTAAATTAGCTATATCAAATGGAAAATACAATTGATAAAAAATTAAGTGGAATCGAAAATATATCAGTGTTTATTTGATACAATTATTAAAAAGTATAGTACAGATTTATAAATAAAATTATTTTGTTGTTTAAATTAATTATTTTATCTCATAATAATATAGGTGATAATGTGAAAAATATATCAATTTGGAAAGATCAAACTAAGATTAACAACAATAATAATGTATTAACTAAAGGTTTAGAAACAGAAATTTTAATTATAGGTTGTGGAATAAGTGGGTTATCCACAGGATTAGAACTTTTAGAGAATAATAAAAAGTTTATTATGGTGGAAAAAAAACAATGTGGTATGGGTATAACTGCAAATTCCACAGGAAAACTCACTTTTGCACAAGGTTCTATATATGATAAAATAACAAAAACATATAACTTTTCCACAGCATTTAAATATTATCAATCTCAAAAGGATGCTATGAAAAAGGCTTATAACAATATAAAAAGATATAATATAGATTGTGATTATGAGATAGTACCTTCTTATATATTTACTGATAAAGATAATGAAATAGAAAAGATAAAAAAAGAAGAAATTTTTTACAAAAAGGCAAAAATAAATTATAAAAAAGTAACATCTTTACCTAATAATTATCCAATTAAGTATGGTCTAAAGTTTGATAATACAGCAATTTTTAACCCTCTTAAATATACACAAGGTATAAAAAAAATAATTGAACAGAGCAAAAACAAAATTTTTGAAAATACAACAGTACATGAAGTAAAGAAAATGGAAAATAAATATAAAGTTATTACTGATAGAGGTGTTATATATGCTAAAAAGGTTATAGTTACAACACATTATCCATTTTTTATAAAACCAGTTTTTATTCCGTTTAAAACTTATATAGAAAAATCATATGTTTTAGCTTCAAAATTAAAAAGCCCTAAAATATCAGCAATTACGTTAAGTAAACCAACTATATCTCAACGAAATTATAAAGATGACTATTTTATTTTTGCTTCTAATTCCCATAGTACATCTAATCATTATAATTTTAGTAAGCAATTTAATGAATTAATGATAAAGTATAGTAATTCTTTTCTTGGTGATATTAAATATATTTGGTCTACTCATGATATTATGACAAATGACAGTATTCCATATATAGGAAAAATAAATAAAGAAGAAATTTATATTGCTACAGGTTTCAATAAATGGGGAATGACTAATGGTATTTTGAGTGGAAAAATTATTAGTGATAGTATTTTACATAAACATAATTGTTATAACTCTATTTTTAGTTTGAAAAGAAAGTTTAGTTTAATTAGAGTTTTAAATTTAGTCAAAAATGATTTTAAAACTTTTACAACTCTTATTTTAACTAAATTAGTAAAAAATCATAAATTTTATAATCATGCTAAAGTAGTTAATATTAATGGTGAAAATATAGGTATATACTATCATAATGGTAAAGAATATCGTGTTAAAAATACTTGTCCACATATGAAATGTTCTTTAATTTTTAATGAGTTCGAAAAGACATGGGATTGTCCATGTCATGGATCTAGATTTGATATTAGGGGGAATGTAATTAGTGGTCCTAGTACATATAATATTAAATTAGATAAAAAATAATTTACATATATTTACACCATCTTATTATCTTGCTATTTTGTTACTTTAGTGATATACTTTTAATAGTTATATAATTGTTTAGGAGGTAATAAAGTGACAAAAAATAAAGAATTAGCGATTCAATTAATCAAAAAAAAGATAAATAAAGAAACTTATTTGTCATATGATGAGATTTCTGAAATAACAGGTTATCATCCTAAGTATTTATTTAAATTGAAAAGAGAGATTTTAAATGGAACTATTAGTTTGGAACATGGAAATAAAAATAGAAAACCAGTGAATGCACTTACTGATGAAGAAAAACAAAAGATTAAAGGTTTATATAAAAGATCTAGTGCCAGTATTAGAAAATTCAGCAAGTTTTATAATAAAAGAAGTTATTCATGTATTTATAATATATTACATGAAGATATTAATAATAAATAATTTTAATATAAGTAAAAATATCTTATCTAAAAAGAGATATTTTTTTTATGACTAAAACTATAAATTTATAAATATTTTTATAAATGCAAAAAATTAAAATTCTTATGCTTTTTTGTCGAACTAAATAAATTCTAAATACAGATATTCTCAATATATTTTTATTGTAGGAGGGATACTATGAACTATAATAAAAATGGTCTTACTGATTTAGAAGTAGAAAACAGTCGCAAAAAAAATGGAAGCAATATTATTACTTCTACTAAAAAGAATAGTTTTTTAAGTTTGCTTTTTGAATCTTTAGGAGATCCAATCATTAGAATCTTATTAATTGCTTTAGGAATAAAAACTGTCTTTTTGATAAAAAATTTTGATTGGTTTGAAACAGTAGGAATTGTAATCGCTATATTTCTTGCATCTTTCATTTCAACAATATCAGAATATGGTAGTAATAAAGCATTTGAAAAACTCCAAGAAGAATCATCAAAAATAAAATGTCGTGTTAAAAGAAATGGAAAAATAAAAGAAATTAGTTGTGATGATATAGTAGTGGGTGATATTGTAAAGTTAGAAACAGGAGATAAAATACCAGCTGATGGATATATAGTAGAGGGAGATATAACAGTAGATGAATCTTCTATTAATGGTGAATCAAAAGAAGCTTATAAAGAATCAATTAATGGACAAATTAGTGAAAAAAATATGGTATTTAGAGGTACAGTTGTCTATAGTAAAACAGCTTTAATGTTGGTTACTAAAGTAGGGGATAAAACATTTTATGGTGATTTAGCCAGGGAAATTCAAGAAAAATCTGCTGAAAGTCCACTCAAAATAAGACTTAGGAAATTAGCTAACATTATCAGTAAAATAGGTTATATAGGTGCTGTTTTAGTATCAATATCATATTTATTTTCTAGTATAGTTATTAGTAATAACTTTAATATAGGCTTAATAATTAAAACACTAACTAATTTTCCATTAATGTTTGGTCATATTTTATATGCCTTAACTTTATCAGTAACTATTATAGTAGTAGCAGTACCAGAAGGTCTTCCGATGATGATTACTTTAGTACTTTCTTCAAATATGAAAAGAATGCTAAAAAGTAATGTTTTGGTTAGAAAACTAGTTGGAATTGAAACAGCTGGTAGTTTAAATATTTTATTTACAGATAAAACTGGTACTTTGACTAAAGGAAAACTAGAAGTAGTAGGATATGTTGATCCTAGTTTAAAAAATTATAAAACACAAAATCAGATAAAAGAAAGTAAGTTATATAACTTAGTATCTAATTCTTTTATCTATAATAATGCTAGTAATTATGATCCTAAGGAAAATAAAATAATAGGTGGAAATATAACAGATAGAGCTATTTTATCTTTTATGAAAGGGAATATTTGTTCAGTTAACAAAGTAAGAGAAATACCTTTTGATAGTAAACAGAAATATTCTTTAACTACAGTTGGTAAAACAAATTATATTAAAGGTGCTCCTGAAGTAATACTTAAAAATTGTAGTAAATATTATGATAATTATGGATTAGAAAAAAGTTTATATTCTAAAACGAATCTTTATAAATATATCGAAAGCAAAACAAAGGAAGGAATTAGAGTTATCGCACTTGCTACTTCACCATATTATAAAGAATTAGATCCCATGCGTAACTTAGTTTTTTTAGGGTTAATATTAATAAAAGATGAAGTTAGAAGTGATGCTATAGAAGGTATCAAGTTAGTTAAAGACGCTCATATTCAAACAGTAATGATAACAGGTGATAATAAAGATACAGCATATGCAATAGGAAAAGAAGTAGGGTTAGTTGAAAACAGTAATGATTTAGTAATAACAAGTGATGAACTAAAATTAATGAGTGATGAACAAGTAAAAAAAATAATTCCTAATTTAAGAATAGTAGCTCGTTCTCTTCCTCAAGATAAAAGCAGATTAGTTCGTATAAGTCAACAGCTAAATTTAGTAGTTGGAATGACTGGAGATGGAGTAAATGATGCTCCAGCTTTAAAAAAAGCTGATGTTGGATTTGCTATGGGCTCAGGAACAGAGGTATCTAAAGAAGCAAGTGATATAGTTATTTTAGATGATAATTTTTTATCAATATCAAAAGCAATCTTATTTGGTAGAACAATATTTAAAAGTATTAGAAAATTTATTATTGTTCAATTAACAATAAATTTCTGTGCAATAGCTTTATCAATTATTGGACCTTTTATTGGTATTGATACACCAATTACTGTTATTCAAATGTTGTGGCTTAATATGGTTATGGATACTCTAGCAGGATTAGCGTTTGCTTATGAACCACCACTTATAGAATATATGAAAGAATTACCTAAGAAAAAAGATGAGTCAATCATAAATAAATATATGTTTGGTCAAATATGCGTAGTTGGTATATACTCAGCTATTATATGTATTTTATTTTTAAAACTACCAATAGTAAAAGACTTATTTAATAATGAGGGTGAATTTTTAACTGCTTTCTTTGGATTATTTATATTTATTGATATTTTTAATAGTTTTTGTGCTAGAACAGAACGAATTAATTTACTAGCTAATATTACTAAAAATAAAGTATTTTTAGCTATTATGTTATTTATAGTAGCTGTTCAAATTATTTTGATTTATTATGGTGGCAATTTATTTAGAACAACAGGTTTGTCTTTTAGAGAATTTCAAATAATGATTTTAATAGCCTTTTCAGTTATACCAATAGATTTTATAAGAAAAATATATTTACGAACTAAAGGAGATTATAGTGGTGTATAAGCTTGTACGTATAAAAAATAAATTTTTTCATATTATTGATTAGGAGGATAATTATGAAAGAAAAAATAATTTTAATTTTAAAGGGAATAATTATAGGAGCTGGTAAAATTATCCCAGGGGTTTCTGGTGGAATGCTTGCAATAACCTTAAATGTATATGATAGAGGTATAAAAGCTATTAGTGAATTTTTTAAAGATATAAAAAATAATATAAAATTTTTATTTACAATTGGTATAGGAATTTTAATATCTATTTTATTAATTAGTAAAGTAATAAAATATACTCTTGATTCATATTATCTTCCAACTATGTTACTGTTTATAGGCATGATAATAGGTGGAATACCTCCTATAGTAAAAGAAGCTAAAAGTGAAAAAAGCATTAAAAATATCATTATTATGATTATTCCATTTGTTCTAATTTTCCTATTATCAATAACTAGTAATATATTCAGTAATGGTATTTCTAAAGAACCAAATTTTTTACCACTTATACTTATTGGTATAATAGATGCTATAACAATGATTATTCCAGGTATAAGTGGAACAGCAATTCTTATGATGTTAGGATATTATGATATGATTATAACATCATTTAGTAATTTAACAGATTTTAATTTATTGTCTTATAATTTATCTATTATAATTCCTTTTGGAATAGGAATGATATTAGGAGTTATTGCATTATCAAAAATAATTAATTATCTATTAGATAATCATAAAATAAGTACATATTATGCAATAATAGGATTTGCTATATCATCAGTTTTACTTCTATTAGGAGAAACACTTAAGAACAATTATGCCTTAAGTGAAATATTAATATCATTAGTTTTACTAATAATAGGATATTTTATAAGTAAAAAATTAGATACTATCAATTAAACTTTCTTAAATAGAAGGTTTTTTAAATTTTAGATTTATTTCTATTAATATCCTTTTAGTTATTATTATATTAACAATGACATTTTTATTTGAAGGAAATAATAAATTTCAAGCGATTATTATGTTGATTGGTATAATAATATGGCTTACCTATTTTTTGTCTACCTTATATAGTTCTGTTTGTGGCAAAGGATTAGCTGAAAGAAAGTTATATGAAAATTTAGAGGATAGTATTGTTTTAAAAATAAAAAACAATATAACAATAATACAATTATTAATGTTAAAAGATATTAAAGAATTCAAAGAAATTTTTAATAAAAAGCAGCCTATAGAAGTAGTATAGACATTAATAGTTTAAAGAAAAAAATTAATCATATTGTTACCTATAGAGACAATTATAGATATAAATATACAGATTATAAAAATTGTAAATTGATAAAAGAAACAAAAGATTATTATGAATGTATTGGTGAAAATAAGTGAGTATCTTCTAGTTTTATAATTTATAAAATTTATTTTGGTATAAAATAGATGGTATATAATGAAAAAAGGTGGTGATAAATAATGATTGGATTGATTGGATTAAATTGTTATCAGCATAATTATAATTTTATTTGATTTAAATATATTATAATTGACTTTAAAGCAATATTTATTGAATATTCAATTGATGTGGTATATAATTGATATGGAGGATAAATATGGCAAAGAATAAAAAAGGAAAATTAAAAGTAAAAAATATAATTATTTTAATTTTAATATTGTTAGGAATATTTATAATAATTAAATTAGTTACTAAAAGCGATTTTAAAATTGAAATGAAAGATAATGTTTTAAATGTTGGAGATAAATATGAAAATAATTTTAAAGCTACTTTTAAAGGAAAAGATGTAACTAAAGATGTCGAAGTTAGTAATAATATCGTTAGTGAAAAAATAGGTAAATATCAAATAACTTTTACTTATAAAAATGATAATAAAAAATATGAAGTAGTTAAAAACATTGAAATAAAGGATATAAAAAAACCAGAAATCACCTTATCAAAAGGAAATGAAATAACAGTTCTAATTGATAGTAAATATAAAGAACCAGGATATAAAGCTATAGATAATTATGATGGAAATATAACTAAAAATGTTAAAGTAAGTGGTAAAGTTGATACATCTAAAGAAGGTACTTATAAGATTAAATATGCAGTAACTGATAGTAGTAAGAATAAAACAACAGTTACTAGAAAAGTTATAGTTACTAAAGATTCACCTTTAAATAAGAGTGTTAAAGATTTTAAATTAGATGGTTTATTTACAAATGCTTTATTAACTGAAACAGAAGACAAAGGAAATAGTTATTCAGATGAATTTATATTTGCAGGAGATTCTACAGCATTATATTATGTTATAAATAAACAAATAACTGGAAAAAGATTATGGCATAAAGAAGGCATTGATCCAGAAACAGCCTTAACTAATTCAATTTATATAAATCATATTGAAACTAATAAAACTTTTATAGAAAACTTTAAAGAAAAAAAACCATCAAAAGTAGTTATGACTTTAGGAACTAATAGTGCTGCATATATGGAAGCTGATTATTTTATTAAAAATTATAAAAAACTTTTAACTGGAATTAAAGAGGCTAGTCCAGATACTTTGATTATAGTTCAATCAATACCACCAGTAGATGGCTCTTATGATTCTAAATCTAATGGAATCAATAATGATAAAATAAATAAATTAAATTATTATATATTAGAAATGTGTAGTGAATTAAATATTCCTTTTTTGAATTCTGCAGAGGCTTTAAAAGATTCAAATGGTGTTTTAAAAGCAGACTATTCTATTAGTGATGGAATACATTTATCTAAAACAGGTAATGAAGTTATGATGAAATATTTAGAGAACCATGTTTATGAAGACAAATAATTGTCTTTTTTTGTAAAATTTAATTTATAACAACATATAATATATGGGGTGGTACTATGGAAAAGAAATTACCAAGAGTTTATGCTAATAGCTTAAATGAAATCCATAACAATAATACAGTTTTTTATTCTGCTGATCAAAGAGGAATTGAATATAATGAAAATGATATAAATCAAACTAGAGAATTAAAAGGAAATACTATAGAACAAAAGATAAATTCAATTTTTAATTCACCAAATTATATATATAAGGCAGAAGTAGAGTTAACTTTAGATAGTGGAACAGTTGTAAAAAAAGTAATAGGTAAAAACAGAAATAATTTAATTACAATGGATAATGAATTAATACCTATAAATATAATAAAAGATATTAAATATAAATAATTTTTATTTTGACAAAATAGCAATAAATGATTATAATATTATGCATCAGAGGTGGTAAAATGAAATATATAAATGTTAAAAAAATTCTTGCAGTAATGTCTGCAGGATTTATAGTATTAAATATTAGTGGTTGTCAATCTAGAGAAACAATATCTACAAATGTTTTAATTGATACATCTAATGAAAGTGAAGATAATGAAAATAATTATAATCAAAAAGATTATAGTCAAAATGAAAATAATACTGAGGAAATAGTTACAAATGAAGAGTTTATTAGTGAGACTAACCAAAATAAGGAAGAAGAAATTGTGTCTTATTTTGAAGATTTAGAATCAGAGGTAGATCATTATACAAATCAAAGTAATTTTGAAAATTTTAAAGATAAAGCTAAGGAAATAGCTATAACAGGTATTGATTTTATTTTCTATGGTAAAGAGATTAAAGGTGTTACTTTTAATGAATTAACAGATACAACTAAAAATAAAATAATGTCTATTGTATCTAGTATAGATAATAAAATAGATAATAAAATGCCAGGTTATAAAGATACTATTAAAGATAAATTTGGTCAAGGATATAGTTATTTAAATGATAGATTACATCAAGGATTAGATTACGTTGATGATAAATTAGAAGAAAAATATGGAGATAATTATAATGGAACAAAAGGATTTGTTAATGAAATAGTAGATGAGGTAAAAGAAGATACTAAAGATTCTGTTGATATGATAAAAGATGCAGCTAGTGAAGGCTGGTCTAAAGTAAAAGAATGGTATGAAGAAAAAACTGATAAAGACTAACAAAGGATATTTTAATCTTTTGTTAGTTTTTATTAGTAAATTATAATCTTTATACTCAAAGATTTACAATATTTTTATCCAAAAAAACTATATTAAATAAATTAAAATATTATCAATATTGATTTTAAATTAGTAGGAAACTATGTTATAATTTTAATTATAATATACAGTATTTTTAAATCTAGTTATGTAATTATAAAAGAAATAAATACATTGATAATTTATATAAAATAATTTATTTTAATGATAAAAAAATTACAAATTAAATTCAGTTAAAAACATTAAATTTACTTATACATTTTATTTTACTTTATTGATTTTTAAAATCATTTGTGGTATCATTATATATGATATTATTAACTAATAGCAATCGTAAGATAGAAATTGGTGGTGTATTTATGCTTGAATTTATAGTATGTGATGATGACATATTAATTACTGAAAAAGTTTCAAATACTATTTCTAATGTAATGATGAAAAATAAATTAGTATATAAAACATTAGTATTTTATGATTATGATGAAAAATTTATGGAATTGATTGCTAATAAAGAGTGTATAAGAATATATATTTTGGATATTGAAACACCATCTAGATCAGGTATTGATATTGCTAGAATTATTCGTGAAAAAGATATGGAAAGTATCATTATTTTTATGACTGGGCATGATGAATTAGGCCCAACCATATTAAAAAAGGAATTATGGTTTTTAGCTTTTATTAATAAGTTTGATAATTCTGATAAGAGATTTGTTAAATCTCTTTTAAAGTCTTTACAAATATTAAATGTTCAAACTAAATTACATTTTGAAGAAAGAGGTGTAATTTATAATATTTCTCTAAGTGATATATTATATATAACTAGAGATAGTATAGATAGAAAAAGTATAATTAAAACAGAAAAAAATGAATATAAAACATATAAGACTTTACTAGAATTATCAAAACTATTAGATGATAGATTTATCCAAACACATCGCTCTTGTTTAGTTAATAAGCAAAGAATTACTACTGTTAATAGAATGAAGAAAATAATTCAATTTGATAATGGATTAAAAATAGATTTATTATCAGATAAATATAAGAAAGAGTTGGTAATATAATGATAAGTAATATTATAGGCGCAGTTGTTATTTCTATTGTTAGTATAATTAATTGGAAAAAACTTTTAGATAAAAAAATTAATTTTAAAGATTATCGATTATATTTAGGATTTATTGGAATGGTTCTATTGTTAATAGTAAATTTCTTTTCAGTTAATTCAATAATAAAAACATTGTTAGTTATTGTAATATTTACTGCATCTATTATATATATTTTTAAAGAATCATTAAATATAGGAATAATATTAGCTGTATACAATCAAATAATCTATATAATAAGTGAAATTTCTATTATTATATTATTTTTAATTGTGACTAATATTCAAAATAAATCTGAATTAGTTGAAACTTTTTCTGGAACATTATATGCCAATATGATTATTAGTACTTTAGTTTTTATAATTATTCAATTTCCATTTGTAAAAAACAATTATCATAAATTGATAGAGTTAATTAAAAGAGAAAAATTATATAATACAATTATTGTTGTTTTTGTAATTGCATCAACTACTTCAATAATATTCAATTTGATTTATTATACAAATAATTTAATACTATTGTCATTTATTGGTTTGACTTTATTAGTTATATATTTGATTTTTATTATAAAAGCTATAATTATTAGAAATAATTATCTAAGTATGTATTCAAAGTATAATAGTACATTAGAATCATTAAAAGCATATGAAGATGTTTTAGATAAATATAAAGTATCTAATCATGAAAATAAAAATCAATTATTAATGATTAGAAATATGTTAGGTAAAGATACTAAAAATGCTGTAGGAAAATATATAGATAAAATAGTAAAAAATGAGTATTTAGATGATGAAAATTTAATGATGGAGACATCAAAAATACCAGCTGGTGGATTACGAGCCTTAATATATTCTAAATTGTTATATATGAAGAATAATAATTTGAATTTTCAATTAAAGGTTGATAGAAAAATAAGAAGTATTCAATTAATAGAATTAGATGAAAAAATAATTTTAGATGTTTGTAAAATAGTAGGGGTATTTTTAGATAATGCGATTGAAGAAGTAAAAAAAATAGGAACAGGAATTATAAGTATAGAAATTTATATGCTTGAAGATAAATTTAATATATCAGTAGCTAATACTTTCGAGGGTTCGATTAATTTGGATAGAATAGATGAAATAAAATATACTACAAAAGGGAAGGGACATGGATATGGTCTTACTCTAGTAAAGGAGATTATAAGTAATAATCGAAATTTAGAAAATATTAGAAAGATTAACGATGATATATTTATGCAAATATTAAGAATAAGCATGTAAGAAGATACTTTTATAAAAGATTATATAAGAAAGAGTTGAAAGTGGGATGCTAAGTAATATTATAGGAGCGGTTGTTATTTCTATTGTTAGTATAACTAATTGGAAAAAACTTTTAAATAAAAGTATTAATTTTAAAGATTATCGATTATATATAGGATTTATTTTGATGACAATTTTATTGATAATAAATTTTTTCTCAGTTAATTCAATAGTTAAGACAATATTGGTTGTTGTAATTTTTACTATATCTATTATTTATATATTTAGGTCATCTTTAAATATAGGAATAGTATTAGCAATATATAATCAAATAATTTATATAATAAGCGAGATTTCAGTTGTTGTGTTGTTTTTGTTTATAACTAATGTAAAAAATAAATATGAATTGGTTGAAATGTTTTCAGGTACAATACATGCTAATATATTTATTAGTATTTTAGTTTTTATAATTATTCAATATCCTTTTGTTGAAAGATTTTATCAAAAAGTAATAAGTTATATAAGTAAAGAAAAATTGCGTAATATAATTATATTAGTTTTTATTGTTGCCTCAACTACTTCGTTTCTTTTTAATTTAATTTATTATACAAATAAATTAATATCATTATCGCTAGCAGGTTTAATGCTGATGATAGCATATTTGATTTTTATTTTTAAAGGAATAAATATTAGGAATAATTATTTAAGTGTCAATTCAAAATATAATAGTGCATTAGAGTCTTTAAAAACATCTAATAATGCCTTAAGTAAATATAGAGTATTTAATCATGAAAATAAAAATCAATTAATGATGATTAGAAATATGTTAGGTATGAATGCCAAAAATGAGGTTAATAGGTATATAGATAAAATAGTAAATATTGTTTATCCAGATGATGAAGATTTAAAAATGAAAACAGCTTTGATAATGGATGTTGGATTAAGAGCATTAATATATTCTAAGTTATTATATATGAAAAATAATAATTTAATTTTTGATTTAGAAATAGATAGAAAAATTGAAAATATTCAGTTAATAGAATTAGATGAAAAAATAATTTTAGATATTTGTAAAATAGTAGGAGTGTTTTTAGATAATGCAATTGAAGAAGTAGAAAAAATGGATGATGGAAGTATTAGTATAGAAATATATATACTTGATAATAAATTTAATATATCAGTTGCCAATACCTTTGAGGGAACAATTGATTTTGATAAGATATATGAAGCAGAATATACTACAAAAGGCGGAGAACATGGTTATGGTCTAACATTAGTTAAAGAACTTATTGAAAAAAATCCAAAATTAGAAAATGTTAGAATGATTAATGATGATGTGTTTATACAAGTATTAAAAATAAGTATATAAAAATCAAGAGAAATAATTTATTAAATCTCTTGATTATTTTATAAAAAATAAGAAATAATCTTATTTAATTAAGCTTTTTGGACATTCTGGTTCATCAAATAAGAATACAAAACATGCTTGACTCCCCATTTCTGCAGCACCTAATCCTAATGCTGATATAATGTTTGAAAATAATTTTAACATAAAATCCTCCCTCTATTTTATTCTAATCTATGTTTAAATTAAATTTAAACCATTAATAATTTTCTAGGATATAGTTTTTGTAGTTATTGTATGGAAGTTTAAATATCCTATAAACTGTTGGTGATATAAATAATGATTGACAAGCAATTGAAAATAGTAAACAATTACTAATAAATTCATTATTTATACAAACTGATAGTATTGCAAATACTATAGAAATTGTTGTTGATATTATCTTAAAAAATTTTCTTCTTCTTGGATTAACAATAGGTCTTTTATGTGTGTCAGCTGGACTATTTTTAAATATAAATATAGTTATAATAGTTCCAAATAATAATTTTGTTGGAATAGACATAGTTAAATTTAAACAAACATATGGTATTCCTAAAAACATTAAACTTGAAACAATTAAACATATCCAACTTTTTGTAGCATGTAATCCAAATGAAGGAATTCTAATTAAATTGTATAAAATAGAAAATATCAACATTTCTTTAATAATCCCTAATATATATGCTATTATAAATATAATTATTAATTTAGTTATTAATAAATAAATGGATACTAATCCATATTCAATCTTATCAATTTTTTCTTGATCAAAATCTGGATTATTTTTTTTAATTATATTTAGGGAATTATTAATAATAATATCTCGCATAAAATTCACTCCCTTTATGCTGATGAAATTATAGCAAATCGTAACCAATAAAAACTAAATTTTGCTTAATTATATAACATATGAGTTTATTACAAAAATTAATGATTATTAAAAGCTCAAAAAAGTTACTTTGAACATAAAATTAATCATTTCAGACATAATACAGTAACTGATAGTCATATTATTGTAAAATACAACTGCTCATTATTTTCTCGGAAGAAAAAAGTGTCGAATTTTTGGTACTTTAAATTCTTGAAATAAGAGAGTAAATAGGGGTATATTTATATTGTAAACAATTTACTAGAAGGGAGATTTTTAACTATGAGAGGAAAGGTTAAATGGTTCAATAACGAAAAAGGTTATGGATTCATTGAATATAAAGAAGGTGAAGATATCTTTATTCATTATTCTTCTATTTTATCAGAAGGTTATAAAACTTTAGTTGAAGGCCAATATGTAGAATTTGAATTAGTTAGAACTGATAAAGGTTTACAAGCAAAAAATGTAGTCGAAATAAAAACTGCTTTAGTATAAGTAGTTTTTATTTTTCACACAAAAAAACATATTTATTTTATATTTAGTATGATATAATGATTATAGGAGGGATTATATGAAATTTAATATTCGTGGACAAAAATTAGATGTAACAGATGCAATAAGAAATTATATTGAAGAGAAAGTAGGAAGATTAGAAAAATATTTTGAAAATCCATCAGAATTAACTGCTAATATAGTTATTAAAGTAAGAGGTAGACAACAAGTAGTAGAAGTAACTATACCAGCTTCTAATATTATTTTAAGAGGAGAAGAAGCTCATCAAGATTTATATGCTTCAATTGATTTAGTATCTGATAAAATCGAAAGACAAATACGTAAAAATAAAACACGTATGAAATCTAAAAATAATAGGAAAAATATAGATAATTTTATAGCGGACTTTAATGTGGAAGCGGAAGAGGAAGAAAATACTGTAATAGTAAAAAGAAAAATTATAGAAACAAAACCAATGAATGAAGAAGAGGCCATTCTTCAAATGGAATTATTAGGTCATGAATTCTTTGTATATAAAGATGATGATCATAAAAATGTTTGTGTATTATATAAACGCAAAGATGGTGATTACGGAATTATAGAAACTAAATAAGAGAAATTTCTCTTATTTTTTAAAACTATGCTATAATTATAAATAGATAAAATAGAAGGTGATATAATGAATAATAAGGGGTTTGCAATATCAGGAGTATTATACTCGTTATTAGTACTATTTATAACATTATTTATGGGAATATTAATTGTTTTAGCTACATCTAAATTTTCATTTGATAAAATAAAGAATGATGTTAAAAATAATTTAGAAGCATCTATATATAAAGAAGATATATTGAATGGAGCAGATCCTGAATTAAAAGGATTAATACCAGTAACAATAGAACCAAATGGAACTGTAAGAAAAGCTGATGTAACAGAAAAGTGGTATGAATATAAAAATAAAGAATGGGCTAATGCAGTAGTATTAAATGATAAAAATATAGTTTATAATAATGGCGATATAATACCAGAAGATAGAATAGAACAATACTATGTATGGATACCAAGATATAAGTACAAACTATGGTATACAGAAGCTACCGATTCTTTTACAAATTTAGATTCATCTAAAGTCCATAGTATAGATATAGTATTCGAAAATAAGAGAACAGCTAAATCAGAAGGAATTACTAATGGAACATATTTAACCCATCCAGCCTTTACATTTGGAACAGATGAATTAAATGGAATATGGGTAGGTAAATTTGAAACAGGGTATAAAGGAGCAACAACTAAAGAAGAAGCCCAAGTTTCAACACCAGATTCATCAAAAGTAATAATAAAACCTAATACGTATGCATGGACAATTATGAGTGTTAGTAATATGTTTATAACATCAAGAGGGATATATAGTACATTTAATCTTAATACAAATAGTAATTCACATATGATGAAAAATACAGAATGGGGAGCAGTAGCATACCTCTCACATAGTAAATATGGAAAAGATTCGGAAATATATATAAATAACAATAGTAATGTTATTACAGGATGTGGAGGAAATACAGCTTCTGAATCTAGTACATCTAATTGTTTGAATGTTTATGGAAGTAAAAGTAATAACATATATAATCAAAGTACCACAGGTAATATAAGTGGCATATTTGATATGAGTGGAGGAAGCGCCGAATATGTTATGGGTTATACAACAGGAGCTACTACTAAATATGGTACAAGTGGATTTACAGAAGAAACATTTCCAGAAAACAAATATATAGATATATATTCTTCATCAATTAATAATCAGTATAGTAAAAGAAAATTAGGTGATGCAACAGGAGAAATGGGACCTTTTCCAGCTTCTTCTGGTTCATGGTATGGAGATTGTGCATATCTTATTGAATCACCCTATCCATGGATGTATCGTAGTGGAACACATCATAATACTACTATAGCAGGATTATTTTTCTATCATGGTTTTACTGGAGATGTATTGGGTGATACTTCATTTCGTATCGTTATTAACTAAAACAGATATATTTTAATTTATATCTGTTTTTTTGATAATTTATAAATACACTTTTATTTTAATAGAATTTTTGATAAAATATATAGTGTTATGAAAGGAAGATAGCTATGAAATTTTTAAAAAAATTATTTGACCATGAATATAAAGAATTAGAAAACTTTAAAAAACAAGCTAATGAAATAGTTGCATTAGATGAAGCAATGTCTAAACTAACAGATCAAGAACTAAAAGAAAAAACAGTAGAATTTAAAAATAGATTAAAAAATGGAGAAACTTTAGATGATATTTTAGTAGAGGCTTATGCAGTTGTAAGAGAAGCAGCTTATAGAGTTTTAAATGAAAAAGCCTTTTACACACAATTATTAGGGGCAATTGCTATTCATAATGGTAATGTAGCAGAACTTAAAACTGGTGAAGGAAAAACATTAGTAACTACATTTCCAGCATATTTAAATGCTTTAAGTGGGGAAGGAGTTCATGTTATTACAGTTAACGAATATTTAACTAGTCGTAATGCTGAATGGATGGGTCCTGTATATGAATTTTTAGGTATGAGTGTTGGTATTAATTTAAGGGAATTAACAGTTAAAGAAAAACAAGCAGCTTATAATACAGATATATTATATACAACTAATAATGAAGTAGGATTTGACTATTTAAGAGATAATATGGTTGTTAGAGCAAGTGACCGTGTTCAAAGAGGTTTAAATTTTGCCATAATAGATGAAGTTGACTCAGCTTTAATTGATGAAGCAAGAACTCCTTTAATTATTTCTGGAGGTTCAGTTCAAGCTACTAATTTATATATTCAAGCTGATAAATTTGCTAAAAGTTTAAAAGAAAATAAAGGATATATATACGATGAAAAAACAAAAGCTGTTACATTAGATAATGATGGTGTAACTAAAGCAGAAAAAGATTTCAATATTGATAATTTATTTGATCTTAGTAATACTAATTTAGTTCATTATATTAATCAAGCATTAAAAGCAAATTATTCAATGAAAAAAGACTTTGATTATGTAGTGGAAGATGGAAAAATAGTTATAGTTGATCCATTTACTGGTCGTTTAATGAAAGGAAGAGCTTATTCTGATGGTTTACATCAAGCAATTGAAGCAAAAGAGGGAGTAGAAATTCAGGAAGAAACTAAAACAGTTGCAACAATAACTTTTCAAAATTTATTTAGAATGTATAAAAAATTGGCTGGTATGACAGGTACTGCAAAAACAGAAGAAGAAGAATTTAGAGATATCTATAATATGTATGTTATAAGTATTCCTACCAACAAACCAGTAGAACGTAAAGATTATGGTGATTTAATATTTGCAACTAGAGATGGTAAATATAAAGCTATTATAAACGAAATAAAAGAAAGACATGAAAAAGGACAACCAGTATTAGTTGGTACTGTAGCCGTTGAAACAAGTGAATTAATAAGTTCAATGTTAAAAAAAGAACATATTCCACATGAAGTTTTAAATGCTAAAAATCATGTTCGAGAAGCAGATATAATATCTAATGCTGGTATGAAAGGTGCAGTAACAATCGCAACTAATATGGCAGGACGTGGAACAGATATTAAACTTGGTGAAGGAGTAAAGGAACTAGGTGGACTTGCTGTTATAGGAACAGAAAGACATGAATCAAGACGTATTGATAATCAATTACGTGGACGTGCTGGTCGTCAAGGGGATCCTGGTTTTTCACAATTTTGTGTTTCATTTGAAGATGATTTAATGGTTAGATTTGGAACAGATAGGGCTAAAGAATTATTACAAAGAGTAGGATTTAATGATGACATGTCTATTAGAAATGGAATGCTTTCAAATGCAATTGAAAGTGCTCAAAAAAGAGTAGAAGGAAATAACTTTGATATTCGTAAAACATTACTTCAATATGACGATGTTATTAATCAACAAAGAGAAGTAATATATGATAAAAGAAATCAAGTTTTAGATAGTGGATCTATTCATGAAAATGTAATTGAAACATTCAAAGATTTTGTTTATGACTTAGTTAAAAGCCATATTGCTCCAGAAGGATATTTAACAGATAAAGATTTTGAAGAAATACTAGAGTATGTTAATGAAAATTTACTAAAGAAAGATATGACTAAACCTGAAATAGAAGAAAAAAGTGAAGATGAAGTTATTGAAATTATTAGTGATAGAATTATAAATGAATATAATGATAAAATAAAAGAAATTCCTGAAGAAATAAAAAATGAATTTGAAAAAGCAATTACTTTAAGAGTTATTGATACTTATTGGATGGAACATATTAATACAATGTCTATATTAAGAGAAGGAATAGGACTTAGAGGATATGCTCAAGAAGATCCTCTTAGAGCCTATACTAATGAGGGATTTACTCTTTTTGAAGAATTATTAGCTAATATTGATAAACAGGCTACATTATATTTATTAAATGCTGAAATAAGACAAAATATTGAAAGAAAGCAAGTTGAAAAACAAATAGCTACTAATGAAGGAAAAGAAGGAAGTAAAAGAAAACCCAAAAAGGTTGCTAAAATAGGTCGTAATGAACCATGTCCTTGTGGTAGTGGCAAGAAGTACAAAAATTGTTGTTTAAAAGCCAAGTAAAATAAGGCTTTCGGAAGAATTTGATAAAACTAAAAGTGGTAGCAAAATTTACATTTGTTCCCGTAAATTAAAAATAAAGTACTAAAACATTGATAAATAAAGGAATGTTAACATAGATAAAATGATAACATTCCTTTTCGTTTTAGTAAAACTAATCAAAAATAAAAAAGGAGATGATAGAAATGATTAGTGTTAGAAAAAGGGGAAAGGTGTATCAGTATCGATTTGAAACAGCAAGAGTAAATGGCAAAAGAAAGTATATTTCAAAATCTGGTTTTAAAACAAAAAATGCCGCATTTATTGCAGGGCAAAAGGCTTATGAAGAATATCAAAATGGTGGATGTAGGATAGAAGCCTTTATGTCTTATGGAGATTATTTAGATTAAATTATTGTAAAGTAAATTTAAAACACAGAACAATAGAAGAGTATTCAGTTATTGCTAATAAATATTTAAAAATTGGTTTAGGACATTATAAACTTAATGCAATTACAAGTTATCAGTTAAACAAATATTTAATAGATGTATGTAGAAGATATGATTACTCTTATGGATATTTAAGAAATTTTGTAAAAGTAATAAAATGCTCATTTAGGGCAGCAATTGATATATTTGGATTTATTAATTATAATCCAGCATTAACTATAAGTTTGCCACATCTTGCACAATTAAAAAAAAGACCATAAGGCATATTTATACGCAAGAAGAAATAGATAGCATTTTAAATAGATTTAAAAATAATGATGTTTTTATTTGTACATTTTTAACTGCATGTTTTACAGGAATGAGAACAGGAGAAGTTTGTGCCCTAACGTGAGATAAAGTTGATTTTGAAAAAAGAATTATCAGCATTGAACATAATGTATATAGTAAGGTAAAAGATGAAAAAGGCAAATGGTTTTTGGGTACGACAAAAACAATAAATGAAGTAAGAAAAGTATATATTTGTGATACTTTATTAACCACATTAAAAAATTATAAAAGTAAACAAGATAATTATAAGAAGGATTATGGTAAAAATTATAAATACTATCATTTAGAAGATGTTAAAAATAAGTATGGAAAAATAGTAGAATATAGGATAGTTGAAACTACTAGAAGATCTAAATCATTAAAGATGTTAGATTTTGTATTTAGAAAAGATAATGGTGTTTTTAGCGGAACTGACATTGTAAAATATCCATACAAAGTAATTCATACAGAACTGGGAATAAAAAATTGCAGATTTTATGATTTACGAGGAAGTTACGCAACAAAAAGTTTAAGAAATGGTGTAGAAATTAGAGACGTTGCGGATATTTTGGGTCATAGCAAAATAGAAGCAATGGAGAACTATTATATTTCCTCAACAGAAGAAACACTTAAAGGAGCAAGTGAAAAGTTTGAAGAAACAGTAAAATCAGAAACTATAAATGAAATTATAAAATTTAAAAACTAGAGTTTATAATTGACTAAAACTACCGATAACGGTATAATATATAAAAGAGGTGAAAAGTTATGAAATTTATGACTACTAAAGAAGCTGTAAAAAAATGGAATATAAGTGAAAGAAGAATAAGACAGCTATTACAGGATGGAAGAATTGAAGGAGCTGTTAAAAATGGAAACAGTTGGAACATACCGATTGATGCTGTAAAGCCAGTAGATAAAAGAGTTATTAAACCAGATACTACAGAATTTATTATAGATTTAGAGGATAATTATTTTAATGAAGTCGACCAATTAAAGAGCGAATTGGATAGTAAAAGACCAATACCGAAAGAAACTTTAAGATCATTAGAAGAGTCTATTAATCTCGAATGGACATACAATAGCAATGGCATTGAGGGGAATACTCTAACACTTCGAGAAACTCAAGTGGTTTTAGAAGGAATTACAGTTGGTGGAAAATCAATAAAAGAGCATTTAGAAGCTATTAACCATGAGAAGGCTATTTTATATTTAAGTGATTTGGTAAAAGAGAACAATCCAATTACTGAGTGGAATATTAAAAGTATTCACCAATTAATATTAAAAGATATTGATGATGAAAATGCAGGAAGATATAGAAGAGAAAATGTTACTATAAAAGGTGCTACTCATATTCCGCCTGATTATTTGAAAGTACCAGAGTTAATGGAAACATTGGTGTTAAGTTATGAACGTTGGAATGAGTTTCACCCCATTATACAAGCTACTTTATTACATGGTGAATTAGTTAAAATACATCCATTCGTAGATGGAAATGGTAGAACTTCAAGACTGCTTATGAATCTGGATTTAATGAATCATGGATACAATCCTGTGATAATAAAGAAAGAGAATAGATTAGAATATTATGAAGCATTAGATAAAGCACATACAACTGGTAATTATACAGATTTTGTTAAATTAATAATTAAGTTGGAAATAGAAATGTTAAAGAAATATTTAAAACTAATAAAATGAAAATAAATTTAATTTTATCAGGAAGTGATTATAATGGCACGGGCTAAGCAAAAAGAATTTACTAAAGAAATACTTGTAAATAGAGCTGGGAATAGATGTTCTAATCCAGAATACTTGGCTCCAACTTCTGGAGCTGCTGGTAAGAGTTTCTTAAATGTTGGTGAAGTAGCACATATATATGTAGTTTCAGAAGGCGGTCCAAGATTTGATTCAACATTATCAGAAGACTATGTTAGAAGTTTAGATAATGGAATATGGCTATGTAAAATATGTCATGCCAAAGTTGATAATAAAAGAACAGATGAATATCCAGCAGAATTATTAATGGAGTGGAAAATAAAAGGGAGTTAGACGCAAGAGCAGAAGTTGGTATACCTCAGCCAATACAAACAAACAATCTATTAAAAGAAAGTGGCAAAGAAATTATAGAAAAAATAAATATGGTAGAAAAATTTGATAAGCCAAAGAAAATATTTGATAATTACGGACTTGCAAAGGAAGTAACGGATCAATTATGAATCAACTGTAGATTTTATGATTTAAGAGGCAGTTTTGCTACAAAAGCATTAAGAAATGGAAGTGAAATAAAGGACATTTCTAAAGTATTAGGTCATAGTAGAATTGAAACAACAGAAAATTATTATATTACTAGTACTACTAATGATTTAATTAAGATTAGTGAATCAATAGAAAAAGAAATAGATATAAATTTGAGAGATAAATTTTAGTAGCATCATTGTTAAGTGATATAAAAAATAGTATAATATCATTAGTTGATTACTTAATGAATAATTGTTAAAGGAGGTGCAAATAATGACTGATAAACTAATTGGAAATGAAAAAAATATTTTATTTTATAATGATGAAGATGGAAATACTAAAGTAGAAGTATTATTAGAAAACGAAGATGTTTGGTTAAATACAGAAGCCTTATCAACTCTGTTTAACATTGATAGAAGTGGGATTGTTAAACATATCAATAACATTTATAGAGATGAAGAACTAGAAGAAAAGTCAACTTGTGCAAAAATTGCACAAGTTCAAAAAGAAGGAAATCGAAATGTAAAAAGAGTTTACCCATACTACAATCTTGACATGATTATTTCTATTGGATTTAGAGTTAATTCCAAAAAGGCAATTAAATTTAGATCTTGGGCAAATAAAATAATTAAAGATTATATGGTACAAGGATTTGCTTTAAATGATGAAAGATTTATGAAAGCACGAAAGTCTGATCAAGAATATTTTAAAAGATTGCTTGAAAGAATTAAATTAATTCGCACAAGTGAAAGAATGTTTTATCAAAAAATTACTGATATATTTGCTGAATGTTCAATTGATTACGATAAAGATAGTGATATGGCAATAACATTTTATAAAACAATTCAAAATAAATTCCACTTTGCTATCACTGGTCAGACTGCTGCTGAAATTGTTTATAATAGAGTTGATTCAAGGAAAGATAATATGGGACTTACAACATGGGAGAATTCTCCTAATGGTAAGATACTAAAATCAGATGTTGTAATTGCTAAAAATTATTTAGATGAAAAAGAAATTAAGAACTTGAATAATTTAGTCAACTTATTTTTAGATATTGCCGAAAATAATGCTGAAAGAAATATTGCAATGTATATGAATGACTGGAAGAATGAAGTGGAAAATGCATTAAGGGTATTTCATTATGATGTTTTGGAGGGGAAAGGTAAAATTTCTCATAAACAAGCCAAAGAGAAAGCGGAAGGTGAATATGAAAAATACAAAGTTATTCAAGATAATAATTATGTATCTGATTTTGATAGATTGTTAAGTGAAACAAAGCAAATAGAAAATAAATAAATTGCACATTTTATAAAATACTAAAATATGATTACTTATAACAGTGAACGAATGTGGGCAGTGTCCTCAATTTGTCCACAGTAGAGAAATATTTAAAATTAATAAAATGAGAATAAATTTATATGAATGTTGAAATAGTAAATATATTATTTAGATATTTTTAAACTTTTTAATATTGACTTTTTTTAAAAAATGTTTCAAAATATATATATAGATCATATTATATAAGGAGGAAGGAATTATTATGAAAAAAATAAAAATATTTATTATTTCTTTAGTGACCGTTTTAGCAATAACTGGAGGAGTAAAAATTTTTTCAAATAAAAATTTAAAAGAACCAGTAGAGTCTAAAGGACAAGAAGAAAATAAGCAAAAATTAGAATCTAAAGATAAAGAAACAGATAAAGAAACTACAGTTGAAGATGACATAGAGGAAGAAGAAAAAGATCAAGAAAAAACAGGAATATCATTAGATCATAATAGCAAACCTACAACGAATGGAGTTTCAAATAAAAATCCTAGTTCTTCAAGTGGAAATACAAAACCAGGTGAAGAAAAACTAGAAGATCTAATCATAAAGAATGACATGATAACAGATGGTACATATAATATTGCAAACAAAAAATATAATACACTTACTATAGCATCTGATATTAAAAGTAATACCAAAATTATATTAGATTCAGTAGAAGTTAATGAGGGTTTAACAATTGAAAATCCTGGAAAGTATCAATTAGATATTGTAAATTCTACTATAACAAATATGCTAGTTGTAGATAAAACACAAAATAATTTTTTTAGTTTATTTAGATCTGTAATGAAAAATAGTATAAATAAATCATTAGAAGGTGCTACTATAAATTTAGATGGTAGTAATATAGATTCTATTTCTATAAATAGTAATGTACAAATTAATGGAACAAATAATGTAACTAATATAGAAGTAAATGATTGTTCAGAAGTTGTTTTAAATGTTCCAAGTCAAAATGTTTTATTAAATACAACTGGTTTAGTAGCGATAAATCAAAACATAGATAAATTAATAAACAATAATAAATCAACAATCATTGTAAATGCAAAAGTATCTACTTTAACAAATAACGAATCAAGTATGATTAGAATAAATGGTGGAAATAAAATCGATACATTTAACAATCAAGGAGAAAATACAGTTGTAGCAGGATCAGGAACAATTACAAATGCAAATATAAATGCAAGCAACACAAGAATTTATACTGATGTTGCAAATAAACAAGTAAGTGAAAATGTAGATTATTTATTAATTCGTAAGGAACCAGATATTAAAATAGTAGAAGCTAAATCTACTTCTCAAGGAAAAGTTACATTTACATTAAGTAAAGAGGCAAAATTAACATTAAATGATATATCTGTAATATGTAATGCTGGAAAAAATATAACATTATATAATATATCAACTAAAGATAATAAGACATATACAGTAACTACATCATATTACAAAAATGATTCTTATGCTTTATATATTACACTCCCAAATGGTAATATAATTAGTAAAGATTTTGATACTGATTATGCTAATCCTACAATAGAAAATGTTGTAATAGAAAGAAATTCTAATACTCAAGCAACTTTAAAATTATATGGATTAGATGAAGGTGGGCATATATATTATATTTTAGAAGATGCTACTACAAAAACAAATATAGATGTAGAAACAATAAAAAGAAATGGAAAATCTGCTAGTGTAAAAGTTGGTTTTAATAGTATTTCATTAACAGATTTAGAACAAGGAAAAGCTTATAATTTATATTATATTTTAGAAGGATTCTTTGAAAATACATCAAAAGTAAATGGACCTATTAATATTACTAGTGAAGTGAAAGAACAAACGAGTAGTAAATACGAGGTAATATATGCTAAAGAAGAGATAAGCAATCGTTTTGTTTTCAGATTAAATCGTATTCCAGAGAAAGAATTAACATTAGAAGATTTTGAAATAGATTGTCCTAGTGATAGTAGTTTAACAATAAAAGATGCAACTTTCTATGTTAGTCCAGATTTATTAACTTATATAATTGTTATCCCAAATAATTATGGACACAAAGATAACTCATATTCAGTTAAAATTAAAATATCTGAGACAGAAACTATTGAGAAAGAATTTGTAACACATTTAAATCCACCAGTAATAACTGGGGCAGTAGACAATGTAGTAAGGACATCAGAAACAACAGCAGAATTTAAATTTAATTCTGATGAACCAGGTAAAGTATATTATGGAGTATATGATTGGAATGGTGGAATTTATGATTATAATTCAACTACACCATTTGCAAGTGATGTAATAACAGGTAAGATAGAATGTAAAACACAAGAATTATATGCTGGAGCTAATACCATTAATATTGACTTAAATGGAATAGAGGTAACAAATAATACTAGAATATGGGCTTTATTTGTAGATAATGCTGGAAATTATCGTTTAGGTTTTGTTGATCATTATAAAATACCTGAATATAAAGAAATTACTCCAGAACCAGTTACTACATTAGAAATAGTTGACTTTGAATACAGCAAAAGTTCATTTAGATTAACATTTAATGAAGAAATATATGAAGTTGGTCAAAATGATATAAAACTATCTGTAGTAAAAGGTGGATCACTTTCTTCTAAGATAATGTATATGATTGATAATTCGGTAGCTAAGAAATTAACTATTCAAATACCAGACCCAATGAGTCAGTTAACACCAGGAGAATATGAATTGGCGCTAAATTTAACTGACAAAAACGGAAAAAATGTAACATTAGTAGAAAAAATAGAAATAAAATAAAATATTATAATCATTTATTCCTATTTTATAATGTACTATAGATTATAGTTGTAATATAGTAAAAGGAGTTCATAATAATGAATTCCTTTTTAGTATAAATAATTGATTTAAACTAAAGATATGATTAACTAAAATAATCAATTAGATATAAGATTAAAATATTGAGTTAACAACAAAATAATTTATATCATATATAGAATATGCTATAATAAATGAAAAATTTAATATTAAATTCAATTATACAAGTAGTTTATTATATGATTAATTGATTAAAATATATCTATTTGTAGATTTGAATACTAGAATATAATTATGATATGTGTCTTAATTTCTCATCACTTAGATTAAGTGTAGAAGATTTTTTCATTTTATGCTATAATTTTCAATATAAAAGAGAGATTAATTTTATTTGGAGGAAATATGAAAAAAGAAAAATTTGATAAAAATAACATATTTGGTTTAGGAGAACCTAATATAAATTTTGTACAATATTTTATAGGTAATAGTTACTTGAATCCACTTACAGATATGTCAAAAACAAGTCTATTTATTGCTAATGTTACATTTGAACCTGGTTGTAGAAATAATTGGCATATTCATCATGCCAAAAGTGGTGGAGGACAAATTTTAA
Organism: uncultured Mycoplasmatota bacterium; assembly: GCA_947646095.1. Taxonomy (GTDB): domain Bacteria; phylum Bacillota_I; class Bacilli_A; order RF39; family UBA660; genus SIG208. The sequence continues at coordinate 19,329 of CANSFI010000012.1, read as the reverse complement.
TATGTATTGCTGGAGAAGGATGGTACCAGGAAGTAAATCAAGAAATTCGCTCATTAAAACCAGGAGATGTAGTTGTGATTCCATCAAATGTAAAGCATTGGCATGGAGCAAAGAAAGATTCTGGGTTCAGTCACATTGCGATAGAAGTTCCAGGAGAAGATACTAAAACAGAGTGGTGTGAACAAGTAAGTGATAAAGAATATAAAAAAATAAACTAAATACACACAAAGATATTGATTTGTGTGTATTTTTGGTTTAAAATGTAGATGGGTGGTTAAAATGATTTATAATCATAGGGAATTAAAAGAAAAACTTGGGTCCGATTATCAAATTAAAAAGGCTGTTAGAGATGGTAAACTTTACAAAATTGAACCTGGTATTTATTCGGACAAACAAAATAGTCATTATCTAGATATATTTATAAAAAAATATCCTAATGCTATTATCTCTGGTGATAGTGCTTATTATTATCACAATTTAACTGATGTAATTCCTAAAAAAATTTTTATGACTACTGATAGAAGATCGGGAAGATTTAATGATGAACATATTATTCAATCTTATTCAATATGTAATTATTTTAATTTGGGTAAAACAAGTATAGAAGTTGAAGGAATAAAAATAAAAATCTACGATAAAGAGAGAATGTTAATTGAATTAATAAAAAATAAAAATAATATCTCTTATGATTATTATAAAGAAATAATTGGCAATTATAGAAAAATAAAAAACGAATTAGACATTTATAAATTACAAGAATATACAAGTGTTTATTTTAATGGAGAAAAAATTATGAAAATAATACAGGATGAGGTGTTTTAGTGAATATTGGTAAATTAATTAATTTGTATGTTAATAATGGATATGAATTAGTAGAAGCAACCCAAAAGGTATCTCAAGATATAATTCTTTTAAAAATATCTAAAAGTTCTTTAAATCATAATGTAACAATAAAAGGTGGAGTAGTTATGCATAATATTTCCAAAGATAAGCGTCGAGCTACTCGAGATATGGATTTTGATTTTATAAAATATTCTTTAAGTGATAAATCAATAAAAGAATTTATTGAAAAATTAAACAAAGTTAATGATGGGATTAATATCTTAATAAATGATAAAATAGAAGAATTGCATCATCAAGATTATGATGGAAAAAGAGTTTGTATAACACTTGTTGATGAAAATGATTATAGAATTGACTCTAAATTAGATATAGGAGTTCATAAAAATTTTGATATCGAACAAGAAGAGTATTGTTTCGATTTAGATGTTATAAATGAAAGTGTAACACTATTTATAAATTCAAAAGAGCAAATATTTACTGAAAAGTTAAAATCATTATTAAAGTTTGCATATACATCTACAAGATACAAAGACATGTTTGATTTTTATTATTTAATAAAATATGGTAATCTAAACCGGCATAAATTAGAAAAGTATATAAATAAAATTATTTTTAGCGATAATACTTTAAAAGTTAGTAATTTTGAAGAAATTTTTCGAAGGGTAAATTTAATATTTGATAATAAAAGATTTATTTTAAATTTAAATAATATTAAAGTTAATTGGTTAGATATATCTAGTGATGAAGTTATAAGTTGTATTTTAGAGTTTATAGAAACATTAAAAACAATTGCTGTATAAATAAATATTAAAAAGTGGTATATTTGCTAAAAATATGAAATATAGTTTTATAAATTCTATCTCCTATCAAGAATATGGGAAAGAAGCTATATAACTAAAGCCAGGTGTAGTAATTACAATACTTACAATGTAAAGCATTGGCATGGAGCAAAGAAAGATTCTTGGTTCAGTCACATTGCGATAGAAGTTCCAGGAGAAGATACTAAAACGGAGTGGTGTGAACAAGTAAGTGATGAAGAATATAACAATTTATAGAGAAATAAAAATGATGGTTTAGTTAGTCATCATTTTCTGTTGGGATTAAATTACTATAATACTTAATTTTACCAATTAGAACATCATCATAGAATTGATGTTTCCAATTTATATAATTAATACTTTCTTGGATTTCATGAATTTTATGCTGAAGATCTTTTAATTTTACATCAAGAATTTCTTTTCTTTCTGGAATTGAAGATTCTCCTTTTAAACGTAAATCAAGGTATTCTTTCATTTCTATTATACTCATTCCACAGTTTTTCAAACAAGATAAACTATTAATCCAAGCAATATCATTATCATTAAAAACACGATAGTTATTTTTATCTCTTTTAACATTAGGAACTAAACCCTCATTGCAATAAAATTTCAATGTATCATAAGTTAAGCCTGTTTTTTCACAAGCCTGTTTCATAGAATATAACTTTTCTGTTTTAATCATTTTATCAACCATATCTAATATTTAAAATATGAGTATATCATATAATAAAGAAAAAAAATAAAAAATTCAAAAAAAAGCATTGACCGTGAGTAACACACGACATTTATAATTATAGTATAAATTGAAAAAAAGTCAATTTGGAAAGGATGAAAATATGGAATATGTAAAATTGAACAATGGTGTAGAAATGCCAATTTTAGGTTTTGGTGTATATCAAATACCAGCTAGTGATACAAAAAGATGTGTATTAGATGCTATTAAAGTAGGGTATAGAAGTATTGATACAGCACAAAGTTATTTTAATGAAAGTGAAGTAGGAGAAGCTATAGTAGAATGTGGTATTCCAAGAGAAGAACTTTTTATTACAACAAAAATATGGATTGATAACTATGGTTATGAAAAATGTAAAGAATCTGTTATGGAATCGTTGGAAAAGTTAAAAACTGATTATATTGATTTAGTACTATTACATCAACCATTTAGCGATTATTATGGTGCATACAGAGCATTAGAGGATTTATATGAGGAAGGGAAGATTAGGGCAATTGGAGTATCTAACTTTTATCCAGATAGATTAAGTGATATTTGTTTATTTGAAAGAAAAGTCATTCCAGCAGTTAATCAAGTAGAAACTAATCCAATTAACGCACAAATTAAGGCTCAGGAAAATATGGAAAAATATGGAGTAAAACTGTGCGCATGGGCTCCATTTGGAGAAGGAAGAAATGGATTATTTGAGAATGAAACTTTAGTTAATATAGGGAAAAAATATAACAAATCATCAGCTCAAGTAATTCTTAGATGGTTAATTCAAAGAGGTGTTATCATTGCTTGTAAATCTACTCATATTGAGAGAATGGAACAAAATTTTAATGTATTTGATTTTGAATTAGCAAATGAAGATATGGAAGAAATAAAAAAATTGGATACAACAGATAGTTTATTCTTTAATCACCAAGATCCAAATATGGTAGAATGGTTTGATAATATAGTTAAACAAAGAAGAACAAATCAGGATTGTCGTAAAGAAAAGAAGGGTTGGGAAAACAATGAATAAAAAAAGTATTGGAATTATAATTATAGTCATTGCAATTGCTTGTTGTATTGGTGGGTTTATGTTATTAAGAAATAATAGAACTGAAAAAGAAAATAATACTAATTCATCAGTTACAACAAATGATGGAACACAAGATAAAAGTGATAATAATATAAATAACACTGGCAAAGTATTAGTTGTTTATTTCTCTGCTACAAATAATACAAAAATTGTTGCTGAAAAGATAGCTAAAAATTTAAATGGAGATTTATTTGAAATAGTACCTGAAGATGAATATACATCAGATGATTTAAACTATAGTAATTCAAACTCAAGGGTTTCAAAAGAGCATAATGATGAAACTCTCAGAAATGTTAAATTAAAAACTACAACAGTGGATAACTGGGATAGTTATGATACTGTATTAATTGGCTATCCAATTTGGTGGCAAGTAGCAGCGTGGCCAGTAAATACTTTCGTTGAGGCTAATAATTTTAATGGTAAAACAGTTATTCCATTCTGTACTTCAGTATCAAGTGGATTAGGACAAAGTGGAAAACTATTAGAGAATGTTGCAAATGGAGGAAATTGGTTAGAAGGCCATAGATTTTCCTCAAGGCCATCTGATTCTGACATTAAAGAATTTAATGATGGTATTAAGTAATTTTAATAAATATGATATTGTATTTATAGGTTTTTCTATATGGTTTCACACACTGACTCAATTAATACCTTATTGGAAAGTTATGATTTAAAAGGAAAGGTAATTGTATTATTTTGGACACATGGTGGTTCAACACCACCAACAATTAAAAATAAATTAAGTGGTGCTAATGTAATTACAAGTGGTTTCTTACTATCAAGAGCAAATATGGAAACTGATTTATAAGAAGTTTATTCTTGGTTATCTGAAATTGGAATAAAATAAGGAGGACAAAATTTGAAAAAAATATTGTTTGTTAATAGCAGTCCTAATAAAAATGGTAATACCTATCATATTGGTATGAAAATATTAAAAATATTGAATATGAAACATTACAAATGTCAGATTATAAAATATCTCAATATGGTCAAGTATATGATGATGATCAAATAAGAGAAGTTTTTGAAAGGATAGAACAAGCAGATATAATTTTAATTGGGACACCAATATATTGGTATACAGTAAGTGGATTATTAAAAACATTTATTGATAGATTATATATGTTACCAGAATCCGAAAAGTTAAATGGAAAAAAATTATATTTCTTTGCACAAGGTTCAGGTCCAGATGATGGGACTGAAAAAACTATAATACATTTAGTTAATAGACTTTCAATTCTTATGAAATTTGATCTTAAAGGTGTAATAGTTGATTCTAACGATGGTGAAAAGATAGTTAATAATATGACTATTGAATCTTAATGGTATTATTTTAAAGTATAAATTATAAAATTAATCTCTTTAAAATATTATATATTAATTTTTATATATTCTCATTTCATAAATAAACATAGAAAATGTTTATAGAAATGGGATTTTTAATAATATTAAAACATAGAAAAATAATATTAAAAAATAAAAATTTCAAAAAATATGTTAAAATGGTATTATATGAGGTGATTAAATTATGATTAATTTTAGAAAGTTTTTTGTCAAAGAACAATTAGAAACAAAAAAAGAAGATATAGAACAAGAATTAAAAAAACAAAAAATAAGGGGAAGCAATAAATATAAATGGTGTATGAAATGTAGTATAGAGGAATTAAACTCTATTATTATATATAATTTTCCATATATAACAGAGCCAAGATTTAAAGATAGTATGTCTGCTGAAGAATTGGAGGAAATTAATACTTTAATTAAAACGGCTCGTGTTGCTATGGAAGATCAAAAAGAACAATTATATGGAAAAGATAGTTGTGAAAGTAAAAAGCGTTAGTTTTATACACCATCAAGATGTTATATTTCATTAAATTAATAAATTATGATTATAGGTTAATTTTAATTTACTATATTTAAGTTTCATAGTCTTATAAAAAAATTTGTATAAATTATAAAAACGTGTTATATTAAAAAGGTATTAAATTACTATGATTATTAGTCATGAAAGGATGATAGTTAAAATGAAAAAAATAGCCTTAGATTTAGATGGTGTTGTATTTGATAGTGAAAACTTATATCGCGTGTATGCTGAAATACATGATGTTGATAAATTTAATAGTGATAATTTAATTGACAATAATCCACGTCTTTTTCAAAATAGATATAATTGGAGTGATGAAGAATTTGAACAATTTTATCAAAATAATGCACACACAGTTTTATCAACTGCTAATATAATGACAGGAGTAGATGTTGTTTTAAAAAAATTAATAGATAAATTTGAAATAATAATAGTTACAGCTAGATCAGATAAAGAAGTGGAAATTGCAAAAGAAAAACTAAATTCATTAGGTTTATCTAATATTAAAATTTTTAATAATGAACATAGCAAAATCCAAAGATTATTAGATGAAAAATGTGACTATGTTATTGATGATGATGAAAATATTTGTAAAAAAGCAGCTCAAAATGGAATTAATAGTATATATTTTAAAAATGCTGCTTCAACTTTAAGTGATATTACTAATTTTAAAGTAGTAAATAATTGGGGAGAGATATATAAATACTTAATGTTAAATAATTAAAATTTATGGTGTAGGTGTATATAAAAATGAATAATAAAGAATTAATTGAAAAAATAAAAAAATTATCAATTCAAGAACAAAGAAATTTATCATATGAAGAATTAGTTAAAATAATAGAACCATTATCTTCAGATGAAATTATAGAATTAAGTAATGTTATAGGTTATCCTGTATTTACAAGATTATGTATGGGTGTTCTTAAACATAGATTTGTATTATTACAAGATGGAGCAGCAGTTATTATTGTAAATGATAAAGGACAAATATTGTTACAAAGTAGAGCTGATAGAGATAAATGGGGATTACCTGGTGGATGTCAAGAATTAGGTGAAAGATTTCAAGATACTATTATTAGAGAAATAAAAGAAGAAACAAATTTAGATGTTAAAGAAGAAGACTTAGAATTAATTGATATAATATCAGGTTCATCTAGAAGAAATAATTATCCAAATGGAGATGTTGTAATAAATAATACCGTTTTATACTGTGTTAAAAAATATTCTGGAAAATTAAAATGGGATAGTGAATCAAAAAATATGAAATTCTTTGGCCTAGAAGATTTACCAGAAAATCAAAATGATCCAGATTTAATAGAAATATATATTAATAGTATACAACCAAAAAAACGTTGATAAATTATCAACTTTTTATTTATATTATAATATTTATTATGAAGATTTTGTTAAATAAGCTTAATAAACTTGATTTTATTTAATTATCGAATTATAATTAATATTATGGGAGGTATAATAGATATGAATGAAACAAAAAAATTAATGATAATTGGTGTAATTGGAATAGTTATTGTTGCTTTAATTCCTATTATAGCTATAGTAACAAATATTAAAAGTAAAAAAATAATTCAAGATTTTCATAATTACATTGATTCAAAAGAAGCTAAGTTAATTTACATTGGTCGTGATGATTGTGGTTATTGTCAATTATTTTCACCAGAATTGGATTTAATTAGTGATGAATATGGTATAGATTACATGTATATTAATACTAATAAACTAAAATCAAACCATTTTACAAATTTATTAAAAGAATTAGATGTTGATACAGAAAATTTTGGTACACCTTATATAGCTATATTTAAAGATGGAAAAAAAGTTGCTGACCAATCTGGATATTTATCAGATGAGAGTTTATTTGAATATTTAAAAACTCAAAAAATGATTGGTGAAGATGAACAATTACCACTTACTTATATTGATTATGATAAGTATAACGAATTAATTAATTCAAGTACTAAACAACTAATTGTTATAGGACAATCAGGATGTGAGGGATGTACTAAAGCTAAGCCAATTTTATATGATATAGCTAGTGAATATGGAGTAAAAATAAATTATTTAAATGCTACATCATTAGATGAAGAAACAGCAACTAATTTTCAAAGTTCATTAGATTACTTTACTGAAAATGGTATTAGTACTCCACTTATGTTAGTAGTTTCTAATAAAAAAGTAGAAGATGCATTAGTAGGTAGTGCTGATAAAAATACTTATATTGAATTTTTAAAAAAGAATTCATTTATAAATGAATAGGAGATAGTTATGGATAAATCTGTCTACGAACAAGCCTTAATGTTTAAGAAAAAATTTCCAATGACTATTGCTTGGAGAATAAAAGAACATAGTAAAATTATTGAAAAACATTTGAATCCTGGAGAAGAAGTTAAATTTGTATTTGCTGCACAAAAAAATGATAATCCTTTTGATATTATTACAACTTATGTAATAGCACTTACTAATAAAAGAATATTATTAGGTCAAAAAAGATTATTATTTGGATATCTATTTACAGCAATTACACCAGATATGTTTAATGATTTAACAGTTTCTATGGGACTTATATGGGGAAAAATCAATATTGATACAGTAAAGGAACAAGTTCACTTATCTAATATTCAAAGAGAAGCTTTAAACGAAATAGAAACAGCTATTACTGAATATATGATGACTGAAAAACAAAAGTATCGTACACCAAAAGCATAAGGATTTAATATCCTTTTTTTCTTGCACCTAACTAATATTTTATATATAATAAATATAAGGGGCAGTGATATAATGAAAAAATTAACTTTCAGTTTAGTATTTTTAATTATTTTATATTTTTTAATCAATTGGTCATTTAAAATATTTAGTAAAGGTCATGAAATCAATTATAAAATTATAAATGATAATGAGTTCAATATAAAAGAAGTATTTAAAACTAAATATAATAATTATTATTTAGAAATTAATATTAATGATACTAATTTTACATATCAAGTTTTTAAAAATTTTAATAAAAAAAATAAAATTATTAAAGATATATATTATTATGAAGATGAAAATTATAAATGCCTTCTTCCTAGGTTTAGGGATAATGAATTCTATTTTGACATAATGTGTTATGATGGTTCTATTTATAAATACTATAATAGTATAATTAATCCAAATAATAATTTAAAGAAATTTATATCAAGTATTAAAGATTATGATATAAATAATTGGAAAAATAGTTCTAAAATATTAAAACAAATAAATACAGTTACAGTATATGATAATTTAATTAAAAATCACTTTCTTGGAATTAGTAATTATAAAGGGGTATATTTAATTAATCAAAAAGAAATAATTAAAAATATCAGTATTTTTGATAAAGATATTTATCAAAGACCTATTAGTGGATACATAAATAAATATTATTTAACAGCTGATTATACAGGAATTAATAGTTTTAATAATTTAAAAATTGTCAATTTAAAAAATGGCGAAACATTTAAAATAAGTAGTTCTTATAAAATTAGTTTTAATTCTTATATTTTAGGCTCAGTTAATGATTCAATTTATTTATATGATAAAGAAAATAGAATTCAATATGAAATAAATATAAGAAACAATAATATATCTATAATTGGAAGTAAAGATAAATTTGTTAAATTCTATTCTAATGGAAATTGGGAAGATTTAGATATCGATAAATTTGAAGATAATATGACTTTTGGAGATAAATATAAAAATGACTATCAAAACTATGATTATATAAAAATAATTAAAAATGGTAGTGATGTAGGTTATTATTATTTATTTAAGTTTGTAAATGGTAAATATGAAGTATATAGAACTGATATTCAAAATCATAGTAATATTACATACTTATTTACAACAACAGACTATAATAAAATAGTATTTTTAGATGATTATATTTATTATATAGATAATAATAAAATTAGTTATTACAGTGATAAAACAGGAAATAGATTAGTTATTCAAAATACAGAATTGGAGTTTAACAAAACTATTAAATTTAGTGTATATCAAGAAAAGTAGGATAACCTACTTTTTCTTTTGCAATATTTTTATATTTGGAAATGCATGTAATAATCTTTTAATAAGTAATGAATTATTTTCTAAAGTATTTTTTACTTTTTCAGTTATTTCCTCAGAATAATCTTTTCTTAAATTATTAGCAGATAGCTTAATTTTATTAATAATATTAAATGAAACAATTATATCAGTAATAAATATAATTAATATAATAATAAATATAATTGTTAATAGTTGTGGTGGAATATTATTAATAAGGCTATATATATGAGTATTAATAACAATAATTAAAGATCCCATGAAACCAAATGCTATAGAAAAAGGTAAACAAATGCGCCCATTAATATTAAAAGGAATATTAGTATAATCCCACCATCTAGCTTTAAATATTTTTTCCATTAGATAGCTAGTTAAGTATTCAATAATACTGCATAATACTATTGACATGATAAATAGTACTAAAAAATCATTGTGATATTTTTTTAATAAAATAATAATTGCTATAGCACCAGTTCCATATATAGGTAAACAAGGACCTATTAAAAAAACACGATCAACTAATTTTTTATGATAAATACTAGTAGCACTAGTTTCTACAATCCACCCTAGTATTGAATAAACTATAAATAATAGAAAATAGATCATTACTTCCTTCATTACAACTAACTCCTTTTTAACTTTTTAAATAATTCCATAATTATTAATAATGGTAAAGCAAATAAAATAGCCATTAAACTATGTGAAACACTAATTGGATATATTCCTAATATATTACTTAAAATACTAGTTTCTGATACTATTAACTGTAAAACAATAGTTAATATAACAGCAATAACAACAAACAGATTATTTTTTATAGGACATTTAAATATAGAATTATTTTCGCTTCTACAATTAAATACATGAATATTTTGCATAAATACCATAAGTAAAATAATATAACTTCTAGCTAGTTTTATATCCATATTCATAGGTTTAATTAAAATAAACCAAAATATAAATACTAATAATCCAATCGAAATACCAGATATAAGTGTTTCTTCAATAAGTTTTTTATCAAAAATATTTTCATTAGGTTTTCTAGGTTTTTCATTCATAACATCTTCATTGCTATTTTCAAAAGAAAGAGCTACATCCTGAATGCCATCAGTTACTAAATTAAGCCATAATAATTGAATAGCAAGTAATGGTATAGGTAAATTAAATATAATTGATAACATAAAGAATAGTACTTCAGCAAGACCACATGAAATTAAATAATATATAACTCTACGAATATTGTTATAAGCATGTCTCCCGTCTTTTATACCTTCAACAATAGACATAAAGTTGTCATCTGTGATAATTAGTGCTCCAGATTCTTTTGCTACATCAGTTCCACTACCCATAGCAATACCAATATTAGCACTTTTCATAGCTGGAGCATCATTTACTCCATCTCCAGTAACAGCAATAAATTCTCCTAAACGCTTAAAAGATTCTACAATTTTTAATTTTTGATCAGGTGTTACTCTTGAAAAAATAATAGTATTTTTTACAAATTCATCAAAAGCTCTTTCTCCTAATTTATAGTGGTGCTCAATATCTTGTCCATTAGCTATTTGATTTTTTTTGCTAATCATTCCTAATTCTTTTCCGATTGCTTCAGCTGTCAAAGGATGATCACCTGTAATCATAACAACTTTAATACCAGCTTTTTTACATTCTTTTAAAGCTTGTTTGCTTTCTTTTCTAACTGGATCAATAAAACCAACTAGTCCAATTAAATTTAAATTATTTAAATCTTTCTCAGTATATTCGTCTTTTAATTTAAAATTATCTATTTTCCCATCTGCAATCGCTATAACACGATAACCTAGGGAAGCCAAATTATTGGCTCTTTTAATAAATTCATTTTCATTTTTGTTACAAAATTTTAAAATAGTTTCGATAGATCCTTTAACAGAAACCCTAAAATCATTATTTTCTTTATAAAAAATAGCTGAAAATTTATTTTCTGATTCATAAGGTATTTTACCAACTATTTCATTATTAAACTCTTTGCGATTTACTTTTAAATTAAGTGATAGAAAGGCAATATCAATAGCATCCCCATATGATATCCATGAGTCATTCTCGAATGTAAGCTTAGCTTCATTATTAAGCGAAGCTAATTTACTTAAATGTTTTAAATTAGTTAAACTATCTTTATATTTAGCACTAGCATTCTTAGGAATAAATGAACCATTTCCATTATATCCATCACCACTTATTTCATAAATAGAACCATCTGTCAGTTCAACTATTTTAGCAGTTTGTTCATTTAAAGTAAGAGTGCCAGTTTTATCACATGCAATAACTGTACAACTACCTAGTCCTTCAACTGAATTAAGTTTACGAACTATAACATTTTTTTTAGACATTTTATTTGATGCAATCGAAAGAGCAATTGTAAGAACCATAGGAAGTCCTTCAGGAATAGCTGATATTGAAAGAGCTACTACAGAAAAAAATATTTCTTTAAATGATTCACCTTTAAGATATAAAATAAGAGATAGTATTAAAGCTACAAATAATAAAATTATACTAATTTGTTTAGTGAATTTTTCCATTCTAATAGACAATGGTGTTTTAGCGTTATCTTTTTCAATAACATTAGAAGCAATTTTTCCAATTTCAGTATTAGAAGCAGTATTTATTACTACACCTATACCACGACCACTCATAATAGTAGAACCCGCATATAAAATATTATTTCGATCAGAAATTGGAGTGTTTATACTTAATGTATTACTGTCTTTATTGGAAGCGAATGATTCACCAGTTAAAAAGGCCTCATCAACAGTTAAATTATGGGATTCAATAATTCTTAAATCGGCTGTCATTTTTTCACCTGGTTCGATAAATACAATATCTCCTATTACTAAATTTTCTGAATTTATTTCAATTTTTTCATTATTTCTTTTAACTATAATATTTACTTTAATTAAATTTTGTAAATGAATAGCGTTTTGTTCAGCTTTCCATTCTTGAATAGTACCTAAAATAGCATCCATAGATACAATAATTACTATAAATATAGTATCGATATATTCTCCTATAATTAATGAAAATATGGCAGATATAAAAAGTATTATAACAATGGGACTTAAAAATTGACTTAAAAAAACTCTTAGTAAAGTATTTTCTTTAGATTTAGGTAAAATATTTAAACCATATTTTTTTTGTCTTTTTATAACTTCTTCATTACTTAATCCATCAATAGAAGTTTCTAATTTTTCTAAAGTTTGTTCAGTACTTAAACTATGGAATTGCATATATTACCATCCTCCTAATTAATATTTTAACCTTTATTTAGTATTTTGTCTATAATTTATAAATTTTATTTATATATTTAATGTAGTTTTAATAAAATTTAAAATAAAAGAAACATTTTGTGTTATAATTTATATAGGTGATTTTTATGAAACGATGGTGCCTTAACTAAATACAAAATTTAGAAAGGAAATAATTATGAATAACAAATATGAAAATATATTGACTGGTATTAGACCTACAGGTAATCTGCATTTAGGTCACTATTTTGGAGCTACTAGTAATTGGGTTAAACTTCAAAATGAATATACTACATTTATTGAAATAGCAGATGTTCAAGCTTTAACAGATAATTTTGATAATCCAGATAAGGTTAGAAAAAATGTTTATGAACTTACTATCGATCTATTATCAGTAGGAATTGATCCTAAAAAAAGTACAATTTTTATTCAATCTAAAATCCCAGAGATAGCTGAACTTACAGTTTTTTATTCAAATCTAGTTACTATATCTAGACTTTACAGAAATCCAACTATAAAAACAGAAATAAAACAAAAAAGAGAATTATTTGGTAATGATGGTGAAAGTGTTACTTATGGATTTTTAGGTTATCCAGTAAGTCAAGCAGCGGATATTACAGCTTTTAATGGAACTTTAATTCCTGTTGGTGATGACCAATTACCACTTTTAGAACAATGTCGTGAAATAGTTAGAAAATTCAATAGTATTTATGGTGACACTTTAAAAGAACCAAAGGAATTATTAAGTAAATCTTCAAGATTAAAAGGTTTAGATGGTAATGAAAAAATGGGTAAAAGCTTAGGCAATGCTATTTACTTATGTGATTCAGAAGAAATTATTAATAAAAAAATAACGGGGGCTTTAACTGATACTAAAAAAATTGGTAAAAATGATCCTGCAGATCCTAATGTATGTATGGTTTATTACTATCATAAGTTGGTTAATAAAGATAATGTAGAAACAGTATGTAATGAATGTAAAAAGGGTTTACGTGGCTGTGTAGCTTGTAAAAAAGAATTAATTAGTGCGATGAATAAGTTTTTAGAACCAATTAGAGAGAAAAGAAAATACTATGAAGAACATCCAGAAGAAGTAGACAGTATTCTAAAAGAAGGTACAAAAAAAGCTAGAACTCAGGCTATATCAGTTATGCAACAAGTTAAAAAAAATATGAAAATAGATTATTTTGATGAATAGTCTATTTTTTTAAAGGATTTTAAAAAAATAAATTGTATATTAATTATATGGAAGAATATTTTGATAATTTATTTAAAGAAGTGGATAGTAATATATATTTAGATAAAGAACAAAGAGAGGTTATTTTAGATGATAGTAAATATTTGATGGTAGTAGCAGGAGCAGGAAGTGGAAAAACAACAACAATGTCAGCTAAAGTTAAGTATTTAGTTGAAATAAAGAAAGTTGATCCATCATCTATAGTTTTAATATCATTTACCAATAAAGCGGTTGATGAATTAAAAATGCGAATAAACAAAAATTTTAATATATCATGTAATATTTCTACTTTTCATTCTTTAGCTTTTTCAATTTTAAAAAAAAGTGGAAAAAAATATAAAATAGAAAGTAATCCACATAAAATTGTGGAAAACTTCTTAAAAAATAACAAAAAATTGATAAAATTTCTAAAAAATCCACAGTATTGTGTTGAAATCATCAATTTATATAAGAATAACCCTATAGTTTTCCACAATAAAACAAAAAAAAACAAAGTTTTTCAACAACTATACAATTATTATAATAATTATATGAACGAAAATAATTTAATTGATTTCGAAGATATGATAACTAAATGTTATGAATTATTAAAAAATAATAATATAAAAATAAGATATAGTTATATAATTATAGACGAATTTCAAGATATATCATTAAATAGATATAAATTAATTGAAAAAATTAGTGAAAATAGTGAATCTAAAATAATTGCTGTTGGTGATGATTGGCAAGCTATTTTTTCTTTTGCTGGATCTGATGTTAATTTATTTCATGAGTTTTCTAAAAAAGCTAGAGTTCTTAAAATTACTCACACTTACAGAAATAGTCAGCAATTAATTGATACAGCAGGATCATTTATAATGAAAAATAATAATCAAATAAAAAAGCAACTAAAATCCAATAAAAATTTAAATAATCCTATTAATATCGTTGGATACTTAAAAGAAGTAAAATGCTTATGTAAAATAATAGATAATTTAGTTTTAGAATTTGGATTAGAGCAAAAAATATTGTTAATTAGTAGATATACTTTTGATATATATAATTATATTGATAATAAAAAGTTAAAAAAAATAGATTCAAAAATAATCTATTTTAAATATCCTAAATTAGATATTACATACTTAACTATTCATGCATCAAAGGGTTTAGGATACGACAATGTTATTATATTAAATCTAAATAAAGGTGAATATGGTTTTCCTAGTTTAAAGGAAAATGATAATTTTAAAAACAGCTTAATTAATAATGAAGAAAAATTTTTATATGCAGAGGAGAGAAGACTTTTTTATGTTGCATTAACTAGAACTAAAAATAAAGTTTTTATATTATATAAAATAAATCATAAATCTATATTTATAAAAGAATTAAAAAAATATAAACAAATAAATAATAAAATAGTTATTTAGTTCATAAAATTTATAGAGGTGAATACATGAAAAACGCTATTAATTATTATTATAATTTAGTTACTTATGATATTCGCCAATCAGGTAAAAAATATAGATTTACTGTTGATAATAATGAATATTTACTATGTTTATGCGAATATGACTTAGAAGAGTTAGAAGAAATATATAAGTTAAATAATTTTTTGTTACAAATAAATGTTTACAATCATCAAATAATCTTAAATGTAAATAATCAAATTATAACTATGATCAATAATGAGCCTTATATATTAATGCGTATACTTATAAATGAAAATAGAAAAATAGATATAAATGATATTTTATTATTTAATAATTTACCTATGTATAATTATTTTTTAAAATTACGAAAAAATAATTGGCGTGATTTTTGGATAAGAAAGGTAGATTATTTTGAATATCAAATAAGTGAGATTGGTACAGATTATACTTTAATAAAAGAAAGTTTCAGTTATTTTATTGGTATGACTGAAACAGCAATAGCTTTATTATATGATTATGATTTAGATTATAACTATATAATTACCCATAGGAGAGTTACTACTGAATCAACTTTATATGATTTATATAATCCACTTAATTTAATAATTGATAATAAAATTAGAGATATTTGTGAGTATTTTAAAGATGGTTTTTTTAAAAATAAAATTAATATAATAGATATTAAAAACTATTTAAGAATTTCTAATTTAAATAGTGAGGAAATGTATTTGTTTTATGTTAGGATGTTATATCCATCATTTTATTTTGATTTATATGAAAATATTATTAGGGGATTATCAAATGAAAAAGAGCTATTAAAGATAATTGATAAAATAGATGACTATCAAAAATTATTAAAAGAAATATTTTGGATTTTAAAGCCAATAACTAATTTACCTGATATTGAGTGGATAATAAAAACGTAAGATTAACCTACGTTTATAACTTCTTTAATAGTTGGAATTTCTTCTTTTAAGGTAGATTCAATTCCATCTTTAAGTGTTAAGTCTAACATTTGGCAATTAGAACATGCTCCTAGCATTTTAATATAAACAATGTCGTCTTTGTAATCAACAAATTCTATATTGCCACCTTCATACATTAAAAATGGTCTTAATTCATCAATAATTTCAATAATCTTTGTTTTATTGTCTTCCACTTAAATCACCAAGTGTTATTATATATTAATTGTGTACACAAGTAAAGACTTTTTATTTTAAAATATGTGTGATATAATAACTAAGAGGTGTTTATATGACTGCTTATAAAAAAGGTAAAATAGTTAAAGGAACAATAACAGGAATAGAGGATTATGGTGCTTTTGTATCATTGGATGAGTATTATAGTGGTCTTATACACATTTCTGAAATTTCACATGGATTTGTTAGAAATATTGAAGATTTTTTAAAAATAGGTGATATTATTTATGTTGAAATATTGGATGTTGATGAAGATTTAAGTCAATTAAAATTAAGTATTAAAAATATTAATTATAAAAAAAATTTTAATGTCAAAAAAAGAAAAATCCATGAAACTAGTCTAGGATTTAAAACTTTAGCATATAAATTACCTATATGGATAGAAGAAAATTTAAAAAAAATTAAAAACACTTCAAATTCTATTGACAAATAAAGATAATAATGTTATATTTAATTACGTCCACAGTTATATTTATATTTGGGCGATTAGCTCAGTTGGTTAGAGCACCTGCCTTACAAGCAGGGGGTCATAGGTTCGAGTCCTATATCGCCCACCATTAATGCCGGAATAGCTCAATTGGTAGAGCAACTGACTTGTAATCAGTAGGTTGTGGGTTCAAGTCCTATTTCCGGCACCATTTTTTATGGAGGGATAGCGAAGCGGTCAAACGCGGCAGACTGTAAATCTGTTCCTTCGGGTTCGATGGTTCGAATCCATCTCCCTCCACCATTTTAATTTATTATGTGTATATTGCCTCGTAGCCAAGCGGTAAGGCACCACACTTTGACTGTGGCATGCGCTAGTTCGAATCTAGCCGAGGCAGCCATCTATAATTTGTTCCGCTAGCTCAGTCGGTAGAGCATTTGACTTTTAATCAAAGGGTCTGGAGTTCGAATCTCCAGCGGGACACCATTTGTGCCTGAGTGGCGAAATTGGTAGACGCACAGGACTTAAAATCCTGCGGGAGTCAAATCCCGTGCCGGTTCAAGTCCGGCCTTAGGCACCAGATTGATAGAAAACGACTTTTTAATAAGTCGTTTTATGTTATTATAAATATGTCAGGGAAAAATTGCGTAAAATAAAAAAGAGAATATCTAGTTTTAGTAAGTTGAATTTTTACCAAAATTTTAATTTAGTTCGACATTTAATCTAATATAAAGATTATGATGTGAACCCCATTTCTTGGATAAATAGAAATGAGGTTTTTTAATATCAAAATTAAGTTATAATAAAAAAGTTATAGATATAATGATATAACCAGATCGATACTTGAATTTTTTAATATTATAAGTAACTTTTCTATATTTAATCAGTTATGAATATTTGATATTTAGTTACTGGTATATTATTTTTTAGAGTGATTTTTTTGGTAGTAAAATATTGTAATAAATATTCAATTATAATATAATTTAAATAGGATAAATTGAAAAGAGGAAAATTATGAAGAAAAAAGAATTAAAAAATTTTAAAGAAAAACCACTAGAATATTGGGAAAAAGAATCTTATATGATAATAATTCCTAAAAAAATTTTAGATGAATCTTTAGATGAAATATTAAATAGATTAGATAATATAAAAGAAATAGAAATTAAGGAAAAACAGCCTCTAACTTATGAAACACCTGCTAAAATAACACTTATCTATGATAAAGAGGAATATCAAGTAGGATTATATCCATCTGATTTTTCTGTACCTGAATTTTATTTAAATAAAAACTATTATTTTTCTGAAGAAGAAAAAAAGGATATAATGAATGCTAAAGTGTCTTTAACAATGTTTATGAAATTTAACAATGATGCAAAAAAATCTTATTATTTACAATTAAAACTCGCTGTAGCGATGTTTCCTAATATGCTTGGTATTATGGATGAAAGTGCTGAAAAGATGCTTCCAGCATCTTGGGTAAAAATGACTGCCACATCTAAAGTTCTTCCAAGTGCTGATGATTTGTATAGTGTTCAAGCTGTTTCTAGTGATAATGGTGAAATTTGGTTACATACACATGGTCTTTGTAGATGTGGATTAACAGAACTTGAAATTTTAAATTCAGATCAAGAAAACTATAATAATCATTATAATTTAATTTCTACTTTAGCTAGTTATCTTCTTGACAAAAGAAAAGATTCTGTTGATAGCGCTTATATTGGACTTCTTAAAAATGAACAACCTGTTGTAGCTACTTACTTATCATGGACAGAAGGATTAAAAGAATATAATAATTTAAATTTAGGAAATATAGAAGATAGAAAAGACGGACATAATAGTAAAACTAGCATTATTTTTCTTTATAAAAGTGAAGAAGACGAAAACAATAAAATTTTTACAAAAGTTACAGAATTTAACAACTTATGGGGAGAAAATCCCATCTTCTTTATTAGTGATGAAGAAACAGCTAGAATGAAAGATCTGGCTATAGAAAGGTTTGATTATGTAAAAAAAGAATTTAAAAATAAAGAAAATGAAGTTATTATTAAAATTGGACTATCAGTAGATAATGATAATAATTATGAACATATTTGGTTTAAACTTATTGAACTTAATGGGGATAAATTTAAAGCAAAACTATTACAAGAACCATATGATATAAAAGGAATCCATGAGGGGGATGAGAGAATGTTTACTGTAGCTGATGTAACAGATTGGATTATTTATACACCATCATTTAATGTTACTCCAGGAAGTGTTTATCTTTTGGAAAATTTAAAATAATTTAGATAATACTTTTAATATGATTAATTTCAATTAATCTTTTTTATTTATAAGGAAAGTGCGTTAGAAAGCGTAACAAAAAAACATTCACT
>CANSFI010000011.1 GCA_947646095.1 uncultured Mycoplasmatota bacterium | reverse complement strand
CTTACCTCTGTTCATGGATAGATATCATTTACACAGATTTCTATACACACTCAATACTTATTTTTTAAGCATTCTTTTTAATTGGGCTGATTTTCTATACATAAAATATAAAGGATTGTTAGTTATTAATTCTAAATCACCTATATATTCTATAACATTGGAATTAAAATTTAATTTAAAATCATTTAATCCATTGTATTTTGAATTATCAACATTTATATTAGACATACCACCTAAATTAAATTTACAAAAACCTAATTTAGAATATTTTTCAATTAATTTCCATATAAGCAAATGTTTAGCATTTAAACTTTTAAAATCATTATTAAATCCATCCATAAATAATACTATTTCATCACTGTTTTTAACAATCAATGAAGTAGCTACAATAATACCTTCTGGATAATCTCTAAGTAGATTTGTAGCTTTAATTAATTGATCTTTAGCTTTAGAAAGCAAGTTATCAGACTCTATTTTTTTAGAAAGCAATTTAGAAGAATTTTTATCAGCATTTTTGATTACAGCAGCATTTATTTTATTATTATTAGCTTCTTCTTGTTCAAATTGTTTTTTACTTACTTCTAAGTATATTTTAGTATCTAGTTTAGCATAATAATAATCCACTTTATTAGTTTTATTAAAATAATTATAAGTATCTTTAAAGTATGATTCACCTCTAGGATATTTTTTACTAACTTGATTAATTAAATAATTTAATTCTTCTTCATTTCCTTTTATAACACGAATTCCTTTTTTTTCAGCACTTCTAATTTTAGTACGAAATTCTTTTCTAATATCTTTAAATAACAATAAATAATTTTTTTTGATATCTAGAATAGCTTCAAATCTTGGTTTATGACTTTCAAAAAAATTATTAAATCCAAAATGATAATAATCTAACATTTTTAAATTGTTATATATATTTTCAAAATTAACATTAGTTTTAATAATAGATTTTTTACTATTGTAAATATTTTTGAAAATCATAGGGCTTAATTTAACAGCTACTATATCTTTTTTACCTAAAAATTTTTTTAATTCAAAAGTAAACACTCGCAACAAATTATAATCAGTATAATCTATTAAAAAACCTCTAGGAGCATATGCATACTTAAAATTATTTCTTTTTTCTATCATTATTAAAGAAGCAGCTAAAATAGTATTATTATCTATTAAGCCTATAAGCATTGTATTATATTTTTGATGATTCATTATATATGCATATTCACTAGTTTGATATATAGATTTATATGGGAAATTATTCGTAAAATTATTAAATTCTTCACTTGTTAGTTCTTTAATATACATGTTACCATTCTCCTTTGGAAATTACATTATTATATCATGAATTTAAAATAAATACTATGGTTTTTAGAAAATTATTTATAATCTAAGCCATGATTCAAACTAGAAAATAATCATGTAACAAAAATGCCATTAAAATAAAGAATTTCCAGTAATTAATCTAAATTATTAATAGTATATAAATAGATATTTTTTAATTTATATGGAAAATAGCTCATTTATCCAAAGAATTAATTTGAAGGTTATAATTGTAGTAACTATTTAGTTTTAAGATATATTATTTAGTATAAAACTATATAAAAATAAAGTAGAATTCAAGCTACTTTATTTTCTTTTCTTATAACTATCACACATGGTAGCTTCTTTATCATTATTATGATTACAATTTGCTACTTTAATTTCTTTTAAAACACACTTGTTATCATCAACATTACAGTGTTTACAATCATAAACCGAACAATTAATAGTTTGTTTATCATCTTTCATAAAATCACCCATTAATATTTTTCCACATTATTAAATTTATTATACATATTTTAAAAAATAGTAAATATATTTATATAGGTGATAAGATGGACAAGATAAAAATTGGAATACCTAGAGGATTGTTTTATTATTATGATGGTTATTTCCTTAAAAACTTTTTTGAGTACTTAAATTTTGAAGTTGTAGTAAGTCCTGAAACTAATAGAATTATTATTGATGAGGGAATGAAATATGCGAATGATGAAATGTGTTTATCATTAAAAGTTTTTTTAGGTCATATAGCATATTTACAAGATAAATGTGACTATCTTTTAATTATGAGAATTGATAATTATGGTAAATATAATCAAACCTGTACTAATTTTTTAAGTTTATATGATTTAGTTACTAACTTATTTACAATACCTACCTTAGATATAAATATTGAATATACAAATAAAGAAAATATGTATATTGGATTAAAAAAAATATGTCAAAAATTTAATATTTCAAATTCTAAAATTAAAAATGCTTATGATAGTGCATTAATAAAAAACAAAAAACATAATAAAAATTTAATAACTATAAACAAAAATAAATTAAATAAAAAAGGTTTAAAACTATTATTAGTCGCACATGCTTACAACATAAATGATGAATATATAGGAAAACCAATAATAAAATATTTAGAAAACAATAATATTAATGTAATTTTTTCTAATAATTTTGAAACAAAAGAAATTTTAAATTTAAGTTATAAATATTGTCCAAATTTATATTGGTATTATAATAAAGAAAATATTGGTTCTATAGTAAAAATTGAAGATAAAATAGATGGTATTATTTTTTTATCATCGTTTCCTTGTGGACCAGATTCTTTGGTAAATGAATTAGTAATTAGAAAAATAAGAAAACCATACATAAATTTAGTAATTGATGATTTAAATTCTTTAACGGGAATAGAAACTAGATTAGAAAGTTTTATTGATATACTTGAACAAAGAGTATAAAATATCTTTCCCCCAAATGGGAGATTATAAAGTTCCTGTTAAATATTTACTAAGTCATATTACTAAGTTAGAAATAATTGATGCTCCTAAAATAACCACTAAAACAATTGAAATAGGAAGTAAATATAGTCCAGATTTTGTTTGTACACCTTTTAAATATACATTAGGTACTATGATTGAAAGTATAGAAAAAGGTTCTAATGTTTTGATTCAAGCAGGTGGTGGGTGTAGATATGGTTATTATAGTGAATTACAAAAACAAATACTAAAAGATTTAGGTTATGATATAGTTTTGATTAATTTAGTAACTGCTGGAATAACTGACCCTATAAAAATATATAAAGAGTTAAAAAAAGTTACTAAAATAAATATCGTTAAAAGCCTATATTATTTATTAATAACTAAAAAAATGGTCAAATATATGGATAATATAGATGATTATATTAGAAAGAATATTGGTTTTGAAGTAAAAAAGAATAGCTTTATTAAATTAAAAAATAAAATGCTTAAAAGTTTTTCTAAAATAAAAGGATATTTTGATTTAAAAAAACAATATAAAAAATATTTAAATGAATTTAAACAATTAAAAATAAATAAGCCTAATAATCCTATTAAAATAGCTATTGTTGGTGAACTATATACAATAATGGAACCTTTCGCTAATTACTTTTTAGAATATGAATTAGCTTCTAAAAATATTGAAATAACAAGATTTACTAATGTTGATTATCTTTTGTTTAGAAAAAGTAAAGAAGTTAAAAAAATGCTAAAGAAAAATAGGGATATTAAATATAAAATGGGTGCTGATGCATCTGATAATATATGTAGAACTAGAATGCTATGTGAAGAAGGATATGATGGAATAATTCATATTAAATCATCTTTTTGTACTCCTGAAATAGGAGCAATGCCAATTATAAGCAAAATATGTGCCCAATATAAAATACCTATAATTTTTTTCAGTTTTGATGCTGCTACATCAGAAGTTGGAATTAAAACAAGATTAGAAGCATTTTATGATATGTTAGAAATGAGGCGAAGCAAATGAATGGATATTTAGGAGTTGATATAGGATCTATTTCAACTAAAGGAGTTATAATAGATGAAAATAATAAAATATTAGTTTCAGAATACATTTGGACTGAGGGGAATCCCACAGAAGCAGTTACTAAGTTAATAGAAATATTAAAATCTAAATTACCAAATGATTTAAAAATAAAAGGAATTGGAACAACAGGAAGTGCTAGAAAATTAATAGGATTATTATTAGATGCCAATGTTGTTAAAAATGAAATAACTGCTCACGCAATAGGGACATTAAGTAAATATCCCAATACAAAAACAATTTTAGAAATAGGTGGACAGGATTCAAAAATAATTTTAATAGAAGATGGTATTATAATTGATTACGCTATGAATACCTTATGTGCTGCAGGAACTGGTTCTTTTTTATCAAGTCAAGCAAAAAGACTTGGAATTGAAGTTGAAGATTTTGGAAATTATGCATTAAAATCTAAAAATCCTGTTAAAATAGCAGCTCGTTGTACAGTGTTTGCTGAATCAGATTTAGTTCATAAAGCTCAGGTTGGATATTTAAAAGAAGATATCATTGCAGGACTTTGTAGAGCAGTTGTCCTAAACTATTTAAATAATGTTGGTAAAGGTAAAAAAATAAAAGGACCTATTGTATTTCAAGGTGGAGTTAGTAAAAATAAAGGAGTTTTAAAATATTTTGAAGAAACATTAAATGAAAAAATAACAGTTGATAAAGATAGTCATTTAATGGGAGCATTAGGAGTTGCTATACTTTCAAAGAATAATAAAAAAGATACTATTTATAATTTAAATATAAAAAACATTGAATTTAAAACTAAAGGATTAGAATGCAATGGATGTGCTAATAATTGTGAAATATTAAAAATATATAAAAATAAAGATTTAATTGATGTATGGGGAAGTAAATGTGGAAAAACATTTAAATAATAAAGGTTTTTAAATATTTATATGGTATATTATTATTGACAATATAAAAATATTAGTGTATAACTTATATGAAATGGAGGACTTTTTATGGCACATAATTTAGTTATAGTGGAATCACCTGCCAAATCAAAAACGATTGAAAAATACTTAGGAAAAGATTATACTGTTGTTTCTAGCAAAGGACATGTTAGAGATTTATCGACTAAAGGTAAATTTGGTTTTGGTGTTGATGTTGAAAATAATTTTAAACCCGATTATGTAACAATTAAAGGTAAGAAAAAAACAATTGATGAATTAAAAAAAGAAGTAAAAAAATCAGATTTTGTTTATCTTGCTACCGACCCTGACCGTGAAGGAGAAGCAATATCTTGGCATTTATATGATGTTCTAGGTTTAAATGATAAAAATTATGATCGTGTTGTTTTTAATGAAATAACTAAAAATGCTGTCATAGAAGCGTTTAAACATGCTCGTAAAATTGATCAAGATTTAGTTAATAGTCAAGAAACAAGAAGAATATTAGACCGTATTATAGGGTTTAGATTGAGTAAATTAATTCAATCTAAAACATATGGTACTTCAGCAGGAAGAGTTCAAAGTGTAGCCTTAAAATTAATTGTTGATAAAGAAAGAGAAATAGAAAAATTTATATCAGAAGAGTATTGGACAATAAGTGCAGTATTTAAAGATTTTGATGCAGAACTTTTTAATTATAATAATAAAGATATTAAAATTAATAATGAAATAGAAGCTAATGAAATATTAAATAAGCTTTCTAATGCCTTTAAAATAGTAAATGTTGATAAAAAGGAAAAATCAAAAAATTCTAAAGCTCCCTATACAACTAGTACTATGCAACAAGAAGCCTCTACAAAACTTGGAATGACATCTAAAAAAACTATGAGTATTGCGCAAAAACTATATGAAGGTATTGAATTAGAAGATGAAACAGTTGGTTTAATAACTTATATGCGTACAGATTCTATTCGTTTATCTGATGAATTTATTAGAAATACTTTTAAATTTATTGAAGCTAAATATGGTAGTAATTATGTAGGAGTTGTTAAGAAAAGTAAAAAAACAGAAAATGTTCAAGATGCTCATGAAGCAATTAGACCAACTGATATCAATAGAACACCAGAATCAGTTAAAAAGTATTTATCAAATGATGAATTTAAATTATATCGAATGATTTATTATAGAGCTTTAGCATCTTTAATGGTAGCTGCTAAAACAGAAAATACAACCGTTATTTTAGATAATAATAATTATCAATTTAAAGCAACTGGTCAGGTTATTATATTTGACGGTTATCTAAAAGTATTTAAGGAATATGAAAGTACCAGTGAATCTATTTTACCACCATTTGATACTTATAAATCTAATGTAATAGTTTCAAATGAGATAAATAAAGAACAACATTTTACTCAGCCACCTGCTAGATATACAGAGGCAAAATTAATCAAGGAGATGGAAGAACTTGGAATTGGTAGACCTAGTACATATTCAAAAACTATGGATACTATTAGAACTAGAGGTTATGTAAATGTTGTTGAAAAGAAATTTATTCCAACAGATATTGGTATTGAAATTACTGATAAATTACAAGAACATTTTAGCCACTTAATCAATGTTGAATATACTGCTAATATGGAGAATGATTTAGATAAAATATCTGAAGGTAAAACTATTTGGTATAAAGTTTTAGATGATTTTTATAAAGAATTTGAACCAGCAGTAGAAACAGCTTTTAATGCTATGCCTAAAAAAGAGCTAGAAAAAGTTGGAGAGGATTGTCCAAATTGTGGACATCCACTTGTAATTAGAAAAGGAAGATATGGAGAATTTGTTGCTTGTAGCAATTTTCCAGAATGTAAATATATAAAAGCTGAACCAAAAGAAGAAATTGAAATTACTAATTGTCCAAATTGTGATGGAAAAATAATAGAAAAGAAAAGTAAAAGAGGAAAAGTATTCTATGGATGTAATAACTATCCTACTTGTAAAACAGCTTATTGGGATATACCAACTGGTGAAATGTGCCCAAATTGTGGAAAAATGTTAGTTAAGAAAAAAGAAACAATTAAATGTAGTGAATGTGATTATGTAAAATAGTCACATTTTTACTTGCTAAAAAATTAAATTAACGATATCATGTATATAGATGAGAGATTTTTCATAAAATAAAAAAGGATACGTTTGACTCTCTGAATCAGATGTAATCCCTTAATTGGATACGCATCTGAAATCAACTTATGTTGAAATCAGGTGTTCTTTTTATTTTTTATATAAATAATTGCTTAAATATAATTAAAAAAATAGTAGGATTATGATAAAAAGACTTTTTCTCTTTTTGTCATAAAACCACCACCTTTCTTTTCTAAGAAAGATAAAACATCTGATATTTCAAATGTATTCATAAACATTATACTATTAATCTAATATAATCTGAATATTTTTAAGAACATTCGTTCTGCTTTTTTTGTTTTGGAATAATGTAAAAAATTATTACCATAAAATTCATTAGGAAAAAATAAAAAAAAATGATATAATTAATTATGGTGATGATATGGAATTAACAGAGTTATATAATACATATAATGAATCTTTAAACAAAATAAATGATTTATGGAGGTCACTTTGAACCAGATATAAAAAATGAACGTATTAAAGAACTAGAAGACTTAATGAATAACCCTAATTTTTGGGATAATAAAAAAGAAAGTGAAAAAACGATAAATGAACTTAATGATTTAAAAAATACCATTTTAACTGTATCTGAATTAAAAAATAAAATAATTTCTAATATAGAATTAATTGATATGTTAAAAGAAGAAAATGATGATAATTTAAAAGAATTAATTCAAAATGAATTAGAAGAAATAAAAGAAAAATATAAAGAAATAAAAGTTACTGTTTTATTAAATGGTCCATATGATCATGAAAATGCTATAATCGAAATACATTCAGGAGCAGGAGGAACAGAAGCATGTGATTGGGCTTTTATGTTATATAGAATGTATCAAAGATATTTTGAACATAAAAATTATAAATATGAAATAATTGATGAACAACCAGGAGAAGAAGCTGGAATAAAAAGTGTTACAATTTTAGTTAAAGGGACTAATGCTTATGGATATTTAAAAAGTGAAAAAGGAGTTCATAGATTAATTAGATTATCACCTTTTGATTCTAATAATAGAAGACATACATCATTTGCATCAGTTAATATTAGTCCTTTATTTGATAATAATAAAGTAAATGTCGAAATAAATGAAAATGACTTAAGAATTGATGTATATAGATCTAGTGGTTGTGGTGGACAAGGAGTTAATACTACTGATAGTGCAGTTAGAATTACCCATATTCCAACTAAAATAGTAGTTACTTGTCAAAATGAAAGAAGTCAAATACAAAACAAAGAAAAAGCAATGGAAGTTTTAAAAAATAAACTATATCAATTAGAATTAGAAAAAAGAGAACAAGAAATGAAAAAAATTAAAGGAGAAAACTCTGATATTAATTTTGGCTCACAAATAAGAAGTTATATTATGCATCCATATTCAATGGTAAAAGATCATAGAACTAATACAGAAACAAGTAATGTAGTAAAAGTATTAGATGGTGATATAGATATATTTATAAATGATTATTTAATGAAAGGTTGATATTGTGGGATTATTTCATAAAGAAAAAATAGATATAATAAAAGAAATATATAAACAAGATAAATTACAAAGATATGCTTCTTTTTTAGTAGGAATACTTATAGTCGCTATTGCATTTAATGTTTTACTTTTACCTAATGACATTGTTTATGGAATTAGTGGATTAGCAGTTATATTAAAAAAACTATATGGAATAGATCCATCACTTGTTATATTAATTGGTTCGCTTATTTTATTAATTTTAAGCTATATATTAATGGGAAAAGAAAAAACAGCTAATTCGGTAGTAGGTTCACTTATTTATCCATTATTTGTAAAACTAACAGAATGGGTAATTCCCTTAGTAGATTTAGGTAATACAGAGCCCTTTTTAATAGCAATCTTTGGAGCAGCAGTTTCAGGATTTGGAATAGGACTTATATTTAAATCTGGATTTACAACAGGAGGAACTGACATTTTAAATCAAATAGTTTCTAAATACTTTAAAATGTCAATTGGAAATGCTATGTTTTTTACAGATGGCTTAATAATATTTACAAGTTTGTTTTTCTTTGGATGGCAAAAATTTCTATATTCAGTAGTTTCAATTTACGTAATTAGTATAATGACAGATAAAGTAATTTTAGGTATTTCTCAATCAAAAGCTTTTTATATTATTACAGAACATGAAACAGCAGTAAAAAAATATATTTTAGAACATTTAAGTCATGGTGTGACAGTATTAGAAACTCGTGGAGGATTTACTGGAAATATGCAGAAAATGATTATGTGTATTATACCAACAAAAGAATATTTTAAAGTAAAAGAAGGAATTAAAAAAATAGACTCAAAAGCATTCTTCTTAGTAACAGATGCTTATGAAGTATCTGGAGGAGTTATTAATAACGAGAGTTTGTAGATAGAGGTGGTAATATGGATTTAATACAAATAAGAGGTGTTAAAAAAACATATAAAAATGGCGTAACAGCTCTTTATGATCTTAATTTAGATATTAAAAAAGGAGACTTTGTCTTTGTTATAGGATCAACAGGATGTGGAAAATCAACTTTAATAAAAATGTTATATCGTGAAGAAAAACCTGATAAGGGAAGTATTGTTATTGGTGGTAAAAATGTTGTTAAATTAAGAAATAACAAAGTATATAAATTAAGAAGACAAATAGGAGTAGTTTTTCAAGATTTCAAGCTTTTACCTAAATTAACAGTATATGAAAATGTTGCCTTTGCACTAGAAATATTTGGACTTCCTAAAAATGAAATATATTCTAAAGTTATTAAAGTATTAGATTTAGTAGGTCTTAAAAATAAAGCTAAACATTATCCTACTCAATTATCAGGAGGGGAACAGCAAAGAGTTGCAATCGCAAGAGCAATTGTAAATGGTCCAAAACTTCTAATATGTGATGAACCAACTGGAAATTTAGATGAAAATACTAGTATGGAAATCATGAATGTTTTAGAAGAAATTAATAAACTAGGAACAACTATAATTATGGTTACACACGATAGAGAAATAGTTGATAAATTAAAGAAAAGAACAATTTTATTAGACTCAGGACGTATTTTAAAAGATTATGAGAAAGGAACATATAAACATGAAGGCATTAAGAATAATTAGTAGAAATATAAGAGATTCATTTAAAAGTGTTTTTAGAAATTTCTCTCTTTCTTTAGCTTCTATTTCATGTATAACAATAACCCTAATTGTAGTATCAATATCAATTATTCTTTCCTATAATGTTAATAATTTTGCAGAAAATGTAGAAAAAGATGTAACTATAGTAGTATTTTTAGATACTAATATAACTCCTGAAGAAAAAGATGATGTTGAAGACTTAATAAAAAAAATAGAAGGTGTTGATACATATACATATCAATCTAAAGGGGAAATAGCTAAAGAAATGATGGAATCATCAGATGTATTTAACAATATAATGTCATCTTGGGATGATGAAGCCTCTCCATTACAATCAACTTTTCAAGTAAAAGTTAAAAACATTGAACAAATAGGAGATGTTGCTAAAAAAATAAAAAAATTAGATCATGTTGGTACAGTTAAATATGGAGAAGGAATGGTAGAACAATTAGTTTCTGTATTTGAAATTGTTAAAAAAGTAAGTATAGGTATAGTAATAGCATTAATAGTAGTAACTGCTTTCTTAATAGCTAACACAATTAAAATAACAATTTTTTCACGTAAAAGAGAAATAGAAATAATGCGTTTAGTAGGGGCATCTAATATTAATATTAAAATACCATTTATGGTTGAGGGGCTTATTTTAGGAATACTTGGAGCAATTATCCCAATTATAATTACTACTTATGGTTATTCAGCACTCTATAATAACTTTGATGGACAATTATTTTCCCCATTTATAAAATTATTAAAACCAGAACCTTTTATATTTTATGTATCACTAGTATTATTAGTAATAGGTATATTAGTAGGTATGTTTGGTTCTTGGAGAGCAGTAAAAAAATACTTAAAAATATAGTTTATAAAGTAAATAAATATTTTATGTTTATTTACTTTTTATATTATAAAATAATTATTAACTAAAAATTATGTATAATTATTGTTAAGGATAAATTTATGTGATAAAATTAATATAGTAGAAGGAAGGTATTTAAATGAAAAAAATAATAATAATAATATTAGTAGTAGGATTAGTAACAGGATGTGGATGCAGTAAAAAAGAAAAAGAACCAGTTCAAATAAACGAACCAGATGTAGTAGAAAATCAGGACTTTGAAGGATTAGAATTTGTAAATGTAGGAGTAAAAGATAAAGTAATAAAAACAACAATCATAAATAATACAAACTCAGTATACAATGGATCAAAATTTTCAATGAAAATAATGGATGAAAATGGAAAACTAATCAAAGAAATAATAGATGAAGTAAAAGAAAAAGTAGAAGTAGGTTCTACATTAACAATAGAAACAAAAACAGATATAGATTTATCTAAAGCAGCTATGATCGAATATAGTATTGTAAAATAAAGTACTGATAATTCAGTATTTTATTTAGAAGGGAGTGAAATAATGAAGAAAAAAGGATTTACATTAATAGAACTTTTAGCAGTTATAATAATACTTGCCATCATAGCTTTGATTACAGTACCAGTCATTATGAATATAATAGAAAAGGTGAGAAAAGGAGCTGCAGAAGATTCGACCTATAATTATATAAAAGCAGTAGAAAATGAAATAGCCTTATCAAATTTAGAAAATAAAGTATATAAAGATGGAAATGATTATACCTTAGATGATATAAAAGTAGAAATGAAGGGATCATCGCCAACAGGAGGATTATATACATTAAAAAATGGAAATGTAGAAAGTGGAACATTCTGTGTAAATAATTACACAGTAAATTATCAAAATAGTAAAGCAAAAGCAGAGACTAGTGGTTGTAATAAAGATAATATAAAAAAACAAGGAAGCATCAAACTATCAAGTAATAGTGGGAATTATAAATATCCAAATAATGGAACATTTGAAGTAGTAGAAAATATAAGTGGAGGAAGCTTAAGTTGTAAATCAAGTGATGAGACTATAGCAGAATGTTCAATAAGTGGGAATATAGTAACAGTAACACCAAAAAATAAAGAAGGAACAACAACACTTATAATAAAATCTTCTGAAACAAGTAGTTATACAGAAGCAACAGCTTCACATGTAGTAATTACAGCAGAAAGTTTATTTAGTGTAACAGCGAATGGATATGAAGGAGTATATGATGGACAACCTCATGGAATAACAGTAGTAAGTGAAGGAACAACAATTAAATATGGAACTAAAACAGGAACATATGATTTAAATGAAAGTCCAACATATGCAGATGTAGGAACATATACAGTATATTATCAAGTAAGTAAAGAAGGATATAAAACAGTTACATCAAGTAAGGATGTTATAATTACTAAGGCGGAAGGAAATATAATATTATCAGAGACAAGTGGGAACTATACATATCCAACAAGTGGAACATTTACTATAACAGAAAATAAAAGTAATGGAACATTAAATTGTACAAGTAGTGATAATAGTGTAGCAACCTGTTCAATAAATAATAATACAGTAACAGTAACCCCAGGAACTAAAGAAGGCTCAGCTATATTAACCATAACCTCACAAGGAAATAACAATTATAAAGAAGCTCAAGTATCATATGTAGCAATGACTACTCAAGGCCTATTAAGTGTAACAGCGAATGGATATACAGGAGTATATGATGGTTCATCACATGGAATAAGTGTATTAAGTAGTGGAGCGACTATCAAATATGGAACAGTAGAAGGAACATATAATTTAGATAGTAGTCCAACATACACTAATGCTGGAACATATACAGTATATTATCAAATAACAAAAGAAGGATATAAAACAATAAAGGGAAATAAAACAGTAACAATTTCTAAAGCAGATGGAAAAGTAACTTTATCAGAAACAAGTGGAAGTTATACATATCCAACTAGTGGAACATTTAAAATAACAGAAAATAAAAGTGGAGGAACATTAAGTTGTACAAGTAGTGATGAAAGTGTAGCAACTTGTTCTATAAGTGGAACAACAGTAACAGTAACACCAAAAACAAAAGAAGGCTCAGCAACACTAACAATTAAATCAACAGCTACAACAAATTATAAAGAAGCTCAAGCATCTTATGTAGCAACTACTGAACAAGGTATCTTAAGTGTAACAGCAAACGGTTATACAGGAACATATGATGGAGCATCCCATGGAATAATTGTCACAAGTAGTGGAGCAACAATAAAATATGGAACAAGTGAAGGAACATATAATTTAACAAGTAGTCCAACATACACTAATACAGGAACATATACAGTATATTATCAAGTAACCAAAGAAGGATATAAAACAGTAACAGGAAGTAAAAATATTGTAATTAATAAAGCAAATGGAAGTGTAAGTTTATCAGCAACATCAGGAATAGTATATACAGGAAAATCTATAACATTTACAGCAAGTAATTCAACAGGAACATTAAGTTGTACAAGTAGTAATACTTCAGTAGCAACCTGTTCTATAAGTGGAACAACAGTAACAGTAAATGGAGTAGCAAGTGGAACATCTACTATAACAGTAAATGTAGCCTCTTCTACAAACAATAATGCAGCAAGTAAAATATATTCAGCAACAGTAAGGCAATCTGTAACATCAATTTCACTAGATAAAACAAGTGTAGAATTATATCCAACTGATACAATAAATATAACAGCAACAGTATCACCTTCTACTGCTTACAATAAAACACTTAAATGGACTAGTGATAACACTACTATAGCAACAGTATCTAATGGAGTAATAACTGGAGTAAAAGCTGGAACTACAAAGATAAAAGCAACTACTACAGATGGATCTAATATAACAAAAGAAGTAACAGTTAAAGTTTCAGGATACGCAAATGGTATATTGAAATCGCAAAATAACTGTATAAATACTGGTACATGTTCAAATGGAACATTAGTTAATGTTCAGGTAAATAGTAGTGAAAATTATAATTTCTATGTAATAAATGATACAGGAAGTGAATTAAAATTAATAATGGATAGAAATCTAGGAAATCAAGATGTTTACTGGATCGTGTATCCAGATTATGTGGAAGCTGGTGGAACAAATTGGGATAGTAATCATTATTATGCAGATGTAGGACCAAGGACAGCTTTAAAAGAATTAGAAAGTAGAACGAGTAATTGGACCAATATAAAAGCATATGATTATACATTAGTCGATGAAGCAGATCCATATCAGGGAAAAATATTATATCAACCAATTAAAAGGACAAATGTCAGAGCAAGAATGTTAACTTATGCAGAGGCAAATACATTAGGATGTACAAAGAGTTCAAATAGTTGTTCAACATATTTATATGATAATTTGGATTCATCACAAAGATATTATTGGTTATCTGCTAGTGCTTCAATGGAAGGCAATCAAAATGCATTAGTTATGTATTATACTGGACGTCTTGATTTTACAACTGCACCTTCGAAGGGTGGTATTAGACCAGTAATTAAAGTACCTAAAAAATAAAAACTGATATTAATTTATCAGTTTTTGCTTTTATATTAACTTAATAGTATAATAAAATAGGTGGTGTTATGAAAAATAAAATAATTATAATTATAGTAGCTTTAGTAGTAATTATACCAATACTATTAAGAGAAATAAATGAATATAACTTAAAAAAATTAAAAGAAGAAACATTAAAAATAAGTGAAATCTTAAAAAATAGTTATTCAGAATTAACTCAAATTAATATCGATAAAAAAGTTAAAAATATAAAAACTAGAGGAACAGGTAAAGCTTTTATAGATAAAGAAAATGTTACAGTAGTTCTGTCTTATAAAGATTATTGTTCAGTTAAA
Source organism: uncultured Mycoplasmatota bacterium (assembly GCA_947646095.1). Lineage (GTDB taxonomy): Bacteria > Bacillota_I > Bacilli_A > RF39 > UBA660 > SIG208. Next base: position 36,077 of record CANSFI010000011.1, on the reverse strand, counting down.
ATACCATCATTAAATGAAGTGGCACTTTCTAAATCTAAATGTCAAGATTTAGAATTAATAAATAATGCTATTATTCCAATAGTAGAAAAAGATGGTTTAGTAAAAAAAGATAATATTTATTACTATAAAGGTAATGCTAATAACTATATATTATTTAATAATGAATATTTTAGAATATTAAGTTTTGAAAGCAATAAAATAAAAATAGTAAAAGATAAACCTATTAAAAATATAAGTAAAAATAATTATCTAGAAATTTTAAATAAAAATATCTATAATCAGAATAATTTATTAGAACAATCTTATGATATAAGTGAAATAAATATAAATAATAAAATAGAAAAAATAAACGATAAAAAAACAAATAATTATATAGGCATATTATCATTAGAAGACTATTTAAATACCTTAAATAAAAAATGTACTATAAAAAATAATAATTTAATTTGTTCTAAAAGTTTTATAACACATAATATGTGGTTATCTAATTATAATAAAGATAATAGTTATTATGTATATAATGATGGTAATATTTATTTAGAGAATAGTAATGAATTAAAGGATATATATCCAGTATTAGTTTTAAAAGAAATGAAAATTATAAGTGGTGATGGAAGTAAAGATAATCCATATATAATTTTATAGTAAAGTTATTATGCAAGTAAATATTTTAATTTTTGTAATTTGACATTTAATAAAAAAGATATATAATATAAAACTAATTGGGGGTTAAAGTATGGATGATTCTAATAAAAAATATGAACGATACAATAAATTTTTAGGCAACATCGATAATTATCTTTTTTTTGATAAAAAAAGTTTAGAATCACAAATGTTTAAAGAAGTACTTATTTTTACCGATAAAAATCAAAAAGAATTTGAAATAAATAATAAATATTTAATAAAGGAATATAATAAAATAATAGAAGAAATATCTAAATTTATAAAAGAATTAGGATTAAAAAATAATCCAACAAGTTATTATGTTATTTTATTAGAATTAATATTAAATGGTTATATTTCTAGAAACAATCAATTTGAATTAACAGCAGATGAAAATATAATATTAGATAAAGATGGTTATTTTGGATTAGATGTTATTAATGGTTATGGTTGTTGTAGACATATGGTAGAGATATTTAATAAAGTTCTAAAATATTTTAAATTTGAAGTTTATGATATCCAAACATCTTTTTATGTTACAGATGGTAAAATATATTTTGGATCTAAAATAATGGATGGTATGGGAGATCATGCATCACTATTAATAAAGTATAATGGAAATTATTATATATATGATTCAGTACAATTATTTGTATATAAAGTAGATAATTTTTTAGTAGCAAATTTATATGATATATATATAAATGGTACATATGGAGAATGTCATATTAAACCTTGGAGTCTTATGAGATATGAACATATGAGTAAAAAAGAAGTAATAGATTTATTATGTTCAATAATTACTCAAGATCGTAGTAATTTTATAAGTAAACATGAAATGAGTGAAACAATAAGAGAAACTAAAAAAATATGTGATAAAAATAAAATATTAATGTTAGACTTTCATAATCAAATAAAACCTAATATAGATAGTATATGTATGCATAACTACAAATAAAAAGATAAACTTAGATTATAATACCTTTAAGGTTCACACTAAATAAAAAGAATGATAAAATTTTATTTAGAAAGAATCAAGGAGGTATTTTTTCATAGAAAAACATAAAAAAAGGACTTTAGAACAAAAAGTTAAGATTGTAAAAGAATTTAAAAATGGAGCTACTATTTCATATCTGAATAATAAATATGGAATTTCTGGTATGGGAACAGTAAGTAGATGGAATTAGGAATATAATGAGGGAAGATTAGGAACTGGTAATCGAGGGAAAAAGAAATATCAGACAGAATTGGAGGATATTGATATATTAAAAAATCCTATGCTCTTCTGATGGAAATCCACTCTCAGCAACACAAATAGAAAGATATCAAATAATTGATAGATTGAGATTTGTATATCCTGTATTAAGGATATGTAATGTTTTAAATGTGAATAGAAGAAGTTATTATAAGTGGTGTAAGATTGGAAAACCAATTGCTAATAATTTTAAACAAGAAATTGCTGACGTTATATCAGAAGAGCATAAAATGTTAAAGGTATTTATGGAACAATAAGGTTAAAGAAACATATAGAAAATAAGTTAAAATTAGTTTTAAATCACAAATTAATTAGAAGATATAAACATATTTTACATTTAGAAACAGTAAAACGTACTAAGAAGGGGTTATCGGTTTCAAGAGCAAAAGAAAAGAGCCTTGAAAATAAGGCTCAATATCTAATTGAATGTAACTTTAATTCAGAAAAACCAAGTCAAAAGTTTTCTTCTGATGTTAGCTATATAAAATGTAGTGATGAAACATTTTATTTATCAACTATTAAAGATTACTTCAATAAAGAAATTGTATCACATTCTACTTCTAATAACAATGATATAAATTTAATAAAAGAAAGTTATAAAGATTTAAAACCACAAAAAGGAGCAATAGTGAATACAGATCAAGGTGCTGTGTATTTTGCTTATGAATACGTAGAACTTGCAGAAAAATTAGGATTTAAAAGAAGTATGTTACACAGTGGACATTGTTGGGAGAATTGTCCTATAGAAAATTGGTTTTTCCAACTCAAACATGAATGGCTTTGCCAATTTAATAAGTTAACTAGAAAACAAGCTACTGAAGAAATTAAAAAATACGTCCATTGGTATAACAACGAACGTATTCAAAAGAATTTTGGATATTTATCACCTGTTCAATATCATCTTAAATATTCAAATTAATTAATATTTTTATTTAGTGAGTACTTGACAGGTACTAATATCCTTACTTATCTTTTTTTCTTCTCAAAATAAATATAAAAATTGTTAATAAAGCAAAAATACCAAAGCCTATTATATAATTAGTATAATCTTTTTTTTCATTATTATCCTTTTTTTCTTCATCTTTTTCAGAATATTTAATAACATATTCTCCATCTTTAGAATAATAGTATTTTTCGCGAGCATATTTAGCAATATACTCAGGATCTTTTAATTTATTAATTTCAATATTTAAATCTTTTTCTTCCACTTCTAAGGTAGCTAACTTTTCTTTTAATTCCTTTTCTTCTTTAGCAAGTCTAGTAATATTAAGGGTATAACTTATAAAAGTAAAAACAAAAGATATTATTATTAAGAGTGATAAAGGTGCAAATATAGCTAAACGACGTTTTGATTTTTTACCAATTTTTTTCTTAGCCATAATATCACCTATAAAAATTATAGCATCATTTTTTAGTCTTTACAACTTTTTTTCTTATAATATGTTCTATAAAAAAACCTAAAATTATACAAAAAATTGAGTATATATGTATTATTCCTTCATTAATTTTTTTTAAAATTAAAAAATATAATAAAGTATTAGTAAAAACAAAAATAAAGGTAAATATTATTTTGAAAACCGTTTTAGGGTAATATAAATACTTATGATTAATATCTATCATAAAAGATAGATAAGCTCCAAAAATAATAGAAAAAAGAAGTAATTTTATTTGTATTTCTAAATTCATTATTTAAATAGTTTAGTAAATATTCCATCTTCTTTTTCTTTTTTTGAAGCTGTTTCCATATAAGTTAAACTATTTATTTTACCTTTAATAGAAACATTCCCTTGATAAGTATCTAATTTCACTATTTCTAATTCAGCTCCTTTAATTACCATATATCCCATAGTAGTTTCCATTAAAAACTCTTCATTATCAAAGCTATCTATTTTCTTTACACCAGATATAACAATATTTTTTCTTTCATTAATTGTTATATTATGATTTAAAGAAGCTAATGTATCAGTCTTGTCCATAATCATCCTCCACTAATACATTATATGTTTTTGATTTTTGAATATGAAAAAAAACCAACTAATTGGTTTTATTCTGCATTTTTATAAGCTTCTAATATAGCATCTTCAAACATTTTTCTAGTTTCTGGATTAATTGGATGAGCAATATCCCTATATCCTCCTGTTGCAGTTTTACGGCTTGGCATAGCTATAAATAAACCATTATCTCCTTCAATAATACGAATATCATGAATGGCAAAACAATCATCTACTAAAACTGATGCAATTCCTTTCATTCGAGATTCTTCTTTCTCTACTTTGCGTACATTTACTGTTGTAATTTTCATAAGTTTTCTCTCCCTTCAGTATATTACAAGTTCAGTATATACTAATAAAATTTAAAAAGCAATAGACAAATGTAAATTTATGTCAATTAATAATCTATTTTTATAGTTTTAGTAATTATATCAGAATAAGAAAAAGATTTCACTTCATTAAAATTATTATTTAATTCAACTAAAAATACATAATTATATAATTCCTTTATAACAGCATGATATTTTTCCACTTTATTTCTTCCTAAATTATATTTTAACACCACTTTTTTACCTATATGATTTTCTAAATCTTTACGAACACTATCGATTGTCATAAATCCCCCTATCTAGGATAACCTATATACATAGTTCCCTTAGTTTTTATACCTCCTAAACCAGATGCTCCATATTTAGTATTTTCAAGTATTTTTTTTAAATCTATATCTTCACTACTATCAGATAAAGCCATATAGGATGCTATAATAGCAGGATCTAAAGCATGAATATTAATTCTTTTAGGACTAGATGCAAAATTAGCGCCAGCTTTAATTAATTCTTCATAATCTGATTGACAAGCACCTGCTATAATAATTAATTTATCATGACTTTTTTCAAATTTTCTTGCCTCTTTAACAGCACTAACAAAATTTTCACTATTTTTATAAGCTTTTATATCATCAGTATCCCCCTTTTTTTTATAGTAGGCATCATGACCAGTAATTACAACAATACTTGGATTGTATTCCTCTAACCATTCAGTAATTTTATAAGGAATATTTTCTTCTTTTTCTATCATTCCAACAGCAAGTAAATTAGAGTCTTTATAGTAATTTAAACATCTATTTAAATAATCAGTATCTCCATCTATATGAAGAATTTTTCCTGGTAAATAAAAATAATCGTTACGATCTAATTCAACATTATTTTTTATTCTTTCTAAAAAGTGTTTTTCATTTTCTATATCATTATCACGATTATATAGTTTTAAATCTTCTTTTTCACTATCGGCATATAATCTTATATTAATCCCTTTTAAGTAGTAATTATTACTATCATCATCAATATCCACTATCATAAATACGGTGTCATTATCATATGAATTTCTAGTTACTAAATCTCCTATTTTATACTCCATATTATCACCCATTTAAATGTATGCAAAAAAAATAAAACTATTCGTTTGAATAGTTTATAATTTAAAATCATTGACAATGTCATCTTCCATGTTTTTACCATCAAAATATGTACGTGTTTTATATTTTGATACTTTTGCAACTACATTAGATGGAAAAGTTACAACTAATTTGTTATAATCGGTAATAATATCATTATAATATTTTCTTGCTGCTACTATTTCTGCCTCAGTTTCGTTTAAACTTAATTCTATTTTCATAAAAGATTCATTAGTTTTTAAATCAGGATGTACTTCTCTATATCTATTGAATTCATTAATAGCATCATATAATTTACGATCTAATTCAAAATTAGTTAATTTTTTAGATCTTAAATTAGATATTGACTTTAAAACATCATTTTCTTCTGTATTAGAACTAATAATACCAATTGATTTATTTAAAAGATCAAATCTTTTTCTTAAAGTTGAGTCTATATTAGCTTCAGCTTCATTTATTCTAATTATATAATTTTGATATCTATTATAGATATTTATATACCATATCATCATTAAACATATTACAATGCAAACTATTAAGGAATAAACAAATACATTCATACTATCACCTATTTACATTATAACAAATATTAATTGTAATTTCAATTACTTGGAACAAATTCTGGACTATAATTGATTTTTTCATCAAAAGAAATAAAATCAACATATATCATAAGTAATAATTGCCATTTACCAGTAGAAGGTTCACTTATAATAATATGATCTCTACCAGATTGTTCAATAATACCTACAAATTCACGATCTCTAAATTCAGTTGAATCAGGAAAAGTCATATGAATTCTAACTTGTTTACCTTTATTTAGTCTTAGAATATTTTCGATATAAGATTGTTCCATAGGTAAGTCATATGACATTTGTGTCATTTGATTTGGAGTTGGCATGTTACCAGAATAAATAGGTGTACCAGGAAATACATTAGAACTATAATTGTTATTCATAAAATCATCCTTTCGATAAAGAATATGATAACTTTATCAAATTATGATTAATTTGTTTAATAGTTTTTTAAATTTTGATATAATTAAATAGGTGATAATATGAATATTAATATAGGTATTTCAAATAGGCATGTTCATTTAAAAAAAGAACATTTAGATATTTTGTTTGGTTTAGATTATAACTTAACACATTTAAAAGATATTAATCAACCTGGACAATTTGCTTGCAAAGAAAAAGTAACTTTAAAAACAGATAAAGATATAATAGATAATGTTAGAGTTTTAGGTCCCATTAGACCTTATACTCAAGTAGAAATATCCAAAACAGATGCTTTTAAACTAGGATTAAATCCACCTATTAGAAAATCAGGAGATTTAAAAGGTAGTGAAAGTGTTACCATTATTGGACCTAACGGAACTTTAACCTTAGATGAGTGTTGTATAATTGCTGATAGACATATTCATATAACTTCTAATATGTATAAAGAATTAGGTTTTGAGGTTAATGAAGTTAGTCTTAAAATAGGTGGAAGCAAAGGTGGAATTTTAGATCATGTTAAATTAAGAGTAGCAGATAATTCATATTTTGAAGCTCATTTAGACACAGATGATGCAAATGCTTTTTTAATTGAACCTAATGATATAGCTGAAATAATAATTAAAAAGTAAATTTAAGAGAAAACTTCTCCTAAACTTTACTTTTTTTAACTAAATGTTATACTTTGACTATATGGAGGTGCTGTATGTTATTACAATTTCGTTTTAAAAATTATAAATCTTTTTATGATGAAACAATTTTTGATATGACCGCTTCTAAAGAATTATCTTTAGATAATCATTTAATTGTTAAAAATAATATTAAAATTTTGTCAACTGTTGCAATCCATGGAAATAATGCCTCGGGCAAAACAAGTGTATTAAATGCTATATTTTTCATGAGATATTTAATCCTTTATTCTCCAACTATAAGTGATAGTGAAATGCCAGTAATTTCTTCGTTTAAATTTTATGAGAATGCCCAATTAGAACCATCAGAATTTGAAATATTTATTGAACATGATGGATATGAATATCAATACGGTTTTAAAATTATAGAAAATAAAATAAAAGAAGAATGGTTATATAGAAAAAAATTTAGTAATAGATCTACAGTTAATAAATTAATTTTTGAAATAAAAGATAACAAAATTAATACAGTGGATAATAAATTAAAAAAATTATTTGAGATAGTTCGAAATGATAATATTTTATTCGCATCCATTTTAGGAAAAAGAAAAGTAACACCTTGGTGTTATGTATATGATTACTTTAATAATATAGAAGCTATTAGTGATAAGTTTATTAATAGTCGTCAAAAAGAAAATACAACTTATAAATTGTTATTAGAAAATGAAGATATAAAAAATAGAGTTGAAAACTTATTACAAGATATAGATTCAAATATAGTAGGTTTAAAAATAGAAAAAGATAATAATTACTTTAATCATTATAAAATTTATTGTATTCATGAATCTAATAATAAGAAATACTTCTTTGATATAGATAAAGAATCCCTTGGAACATTTAAATTTATTAATTCTATTCCTCATTTATTTAAGGGGTTATTAGATGGAGGAACAGTTTTAATAGATGAATTAGATACTAAATTTCATCCACTTGTATATAGAAAAATAGTTTCATTATTTTATGATAAAAGTATAAACACTAAAAATGCACAGTTAATTTTTACTACACATTCAACATTTCTATTTAATTCTTGTGATATGCGTCGTGATCAATTAGTTTTAGTTGAAAAAGATAATATAGGAAAATCTTCATTATATAGTTTATCTGATTTTTGATAAACTTAGAATAGATTCTAATTATGAAAAAAAATATTTAGCTGGTGAACTAGGTGCTATACCATTTATTAATAAGGATTAAATATGAATTCATCAATTGTACCAAGAATTTCAAGAAGATATAGGATTAGTAAAAAAAGAAATTTACGTAGTGGGAAATGGCTGATTGTCTGTGGTGCTTTAGAAACAGAAATAAATTATATAAGAGAATTGATTGATAAAGTTAATAAATATTGTCCTATTAATCAAAAAATAATATATGAATTAAAAGCAATTCCCTTAGATCCTAAAAACTTAGTGGAAAAAATAAAAAGGGAAATAACTATTTGTTCTGAAAAACTAGATATTCGGTTTTCAAAAATATTTGTTGTTTTTGATAAAGATGATTTTAATGATAAAGATTATAATAAAGCTATCAAAATGTGTGATGAAAATGATTATATACCCCTTTATTCAAACGAATGTATTGAATTATGGTTTTATTTTCACTTTAATTATATAGATGTTTCTATAAATAGATTTGATTTAATAAATAAAATAAACGAAATATTTGAGAAAAATAATATAGGAAAATATCATAAAAATGACAAATCAATATTTGATAAATTATATAACCATGGGGATATTTTAAAAGCTATCACCAGAGCATATAAGTTAAGTGAAATAGCAAATATTAATGAACATTTTAAAGCTAAACAAAAACCAGTGACTAATATTTATAAGTTATTAGATGAAATTGAAATTCATCAGCAAGAATTTAATCTTCCAAGCATTTATGAAATATTTAAAAAATAAAAGTATTTTTTCTTGCTTAATTTTAAGTATAAATGATAAAATGGTGTTAGATAAAGAGGGATTTTATGATAAAGTTTTATGTAATTACTGATGATTTATTATATAAAAATCAAGTAGAAAATATAATTTCAGACTGTTTAAATAAAGATAATTATGATTTAAAAATGAATATTGATGATATAGATGATATTAATATAGATAATAGTTATAATATTTATATATTTGATTTAGAATCCAATCAAAGATTAGAAGATATTCAACAGATATATCGAAAACATAAGCCAAATGGTTTGATACTACTTACCTCTAAAAAAACAGATTTTGATATCCGTTCTTATGGTTTAAGTAATTATGTTTTAATTGATAAAGAAGATAATTATAAATTAAAATTAGAGAAATCTATAATAAGTTTAATAGAAAATAATAATAATAGTAATAATATCGAGATTAATAGTGATAATGAACATTTAACACTTACTTTAGAAGAAATAATATCAATAGATACTAAAGATGATAAAACAGTCATAAATTGTATTAAAAAGAATGGTCAAGAATATGACTATTCAATTATATTTAATCCAAAAAAAACAGATGGTATTAAAGAAATTACACTAAATTCTAAATACATTGTAAAAAAAATATATTATTCAAATGATCAAATAATTGTTTATAGTGAATCTATAAGTCATAAAGTATACTCTAATGATTTAAAAAATAAAATTATTGCATCTTATTTAAAAGGTATTTCAGTAAAATATTTAAGTAAAAAATATAATATAAATTCTCAAACTGTTTATAGTTGGATTAAAAATTATAAAATAAAAAACAAAATCATACAATTAGAAACCAACAACAAAAAATATAATGAAATAGAAAAAATAGTTAATTCTAAATAGGAGGAAGTAGTATGCTAGATATTTTTGATATAATTTTAGTATTTATAATGTCTTTTGGATATTTATTTATATCATCTAAATTACTACAAGTAAATATTAATTGGAATGGTTTAAAAATCTATATTGGCATTGTTATTTTATCTATCGTATTATTTATATTAAACTTTATACCTATTCATTTTTTTAAACCTCAAGTTTTTATTTTATCTTTAATGGTGACAACCACTATAATATTTAATAAATCAATAATAGATTCATTCATTAGTGTTTTATTAATTTTTTTACTATCAATTATTATAGAATGTGTTTTAGTATTAATGTTATCTTTTATAAAAATCAATTTACCTTTAAATATACCATTTCTATTTAATATAGTAATATTAATAATAATTTATTATTTAATTAAACTATCTGTTGTAAAAAAGTTAAGAAATTATTTAATAGATAAAAGACCTAAAAAAATAATTGTCTTAGCGTTTTTTCTATTTATGCTGTCTATAGTTAATTTTTTGTATATTAATCAAGATATTAATCATATTTATTTAGTTATATTTTTTTATATATCTAATATTTTATTTTTAACTATTTTTATTAATTTATTATTAGAACAAAACAATTACGAAAGACTTAATGATAGTTATAAACAACTACTGAATAAAGTAAAAAACTATGATTATCTTTTAGAACAACAAAGAATTTCTAATCATGAAAACATTAATCAACTTTTAATGGTTAAAACTTTAGTTAAAGATAAAAAAGTATCTGATTATATAGATTCATTATTAGAAGAAAATAATAATATAGACCAATCATTTTTAAAAGAAGTTTCTAATATACCAATTACCATGATTAGAGGTTTTTTATATTATAAATATTTAGAATTTAAAAATAGTAATGTCGATTTAAAATTAGAAGTTGGAAAAAAAGTAAAAAAAATTAATGAAGACCAATTTAATAATAAACAATTAATTGCCATTTCAAAAATACTTGGAGTTTTTATTGATAACGCTAAAGAAGCAGTAGAAAAGTTACCTGATAAAGAAATTAAAATTAATATTTTTAAAAATGAAAAAAATCAATTATTAATAGTGATTGCTAATGAATTTGAAGGGACAATTGATTTAACTAAAAATATAGTTGGAACTACTACTAAAGGAAAAGGACATGGATATGGATTATTATTAGTAGAAGATATTATTAAAAAAAATAAGATAATAAAAAACGAAACAGAAATTATAAGTAATGTATTTGTTCAATCCCTTTTTATTGATTTAAATAATGATTAATTATTAAAAATCTATTATAAGTGCTTTAACTTAATATATTTATTGGATAATAAATTATATAATGTTATAATATTATTGTAGGAGGATTTTATTATGAATGAAGAAAAGAAAGATTTATTTGAACAAGGTTTAAATGATCAAAAAGTTGAATCTCAGGAAGAAAAAATAGAAAATAATTCTGAAAGAATAGTTATTGAAACTAATGAAAAATCAAATTTAATTGAAGAAAATCAGAATATTGTAAGTGAATTTCAAGTAGAAGAAAGTGTAATAAATTCAAAAACAGATAATATTGAAAATAGAGAAATACTTCCCTCAACTTTTATAGACCAAAATCAAATAGAAAAAAATTATAATCAATTATCAAATACTAAAGAAAAACAAAATAAAAAAACAAAAATATTTATTATATTAGGTATAATTACATTAATAATTATTACAATTATTAGTTTATATTCTATATTTAATAATTCTAAAAATCTTTTTTTAAGAGCTATTAACAAAGAATATGTAGAATTAACAGATAGTTTAAATTTAAATGAATATTTATATAAAGATTTTAAAAATAGTAGTATGATTCAAACAGGTAATTTAAAATTAACAGTAACTGATATAGATGAAGAATTAATTGGTAAAGAAGCCAAAACATTACTAGAGGAAGTAAATAAATTGGATTTTAAATATAAGTATGGATTAGATTATAAAAATAAAAGATTATCTTTGTTAACTAATATTCAATATGATAAAAAAGATATGATTAAAATAAATATGTATGGAAAAGAAAAAAATCTATATTTAGAATTAAAAGATTTATTTTCTAAATATATAAATATTCCATATGAAGAACTAGATAGTCTATTTGAAGATCCAAATGTAACTATAGAAGATTTAAAAAAACTTACAAAATCTATTAAAAATGCTTTACTATCTTCATTAGATAAAAAAGATTTTAAAGAAACTAAAGAAACAATAAAAATAGATAATAAAGAAGAAAAAGTTAGAAAAATATATTATACACTTAATAATAAAAATTTAGAAAAAACTATTATATCTGTATTAGAAAAACTAATGGTAGATAAAGAATTTTTATCTATAATTTCTAAGTATAGTGAAAATAGTGAATCAGAAGTAAAAGATGAAATAAATTCAATTATAGAAGATTTTATATTAGAATCTGAAGATATAGAATTAGTTTTTTCAATTTATTTTAAAGGAATTAATAACGAAGCTATTAAGTACGTTTTAGATATAAATGAATTACAATCCAATATCAAATTATCTTATCAAAAAGGAAATAAACAAAAAGAATTTACAATTTTTAAAAATCAAGAAGAAATCATTACTTTACTAAACGAAAAAGAAAATGATAATAATTCAAAAATTATAATCACAATTCCATCACTTGATTTAGAAGGTATTATTAAAATAAATAATGATAGTAACATTAATACATTTGATTTTGTATTTCAAAATATTGAAGATGAATTTAAAATAACTGGGAAATTTGTACAAAATATTGAAAGAAATGATAAAAATATAAAAGGTAATTCTAACATAGATATAAAAATAGATACAAAAAATAAAACTATTGCTAATATAAAAGTAACAGAAGATTTGAATGGAACAGTAAAAGAAGAGATAGATTTTATAGAAAATGCTTTAAATAGTGTTAACATAGATGATATCAATGAAGAAGAAGTAAATGAAATTTTAACTAACATAATGCAAAATGAAACACTTGTAAACTTTATAAATAAGATTTCTTCTATTATTTATGGTTCAGAATTATATTAAAAAGAGGATCAATTTTGATCTTCTTTTATAGTTGGAATTAAATTATCTAATTCTTGATTATCCATACTAGGTTCTGTACCTTTAATATAATACAACATAATTTTTTTAGAATCATTATTATTTGTTAATTTACCACTGACAGGATTTACTAAAGATCCAACAACATTATTAGGCATAGTATACCATTTAGTATCCTTATCTTTTAAATACTCTTCAACAGTATCTATCCAAACATTTTTAATATTATTACCATCATTAACATTAGTTAATTTATTATCATCATAACCAGTCCAAATACCCATTAAAATATCTTTATTATAACCAAATACTAAATTATCGGTATCAGTACTACCTGTTTTAATAGAATACTTTTTACTTACTTTGGCAGCTATATTAATACATGTGGGATAAGTATAATCAATAAAATTAGAAGAATAGCAATTACTTAACATTTCATTTAATACATAAACAATACTTTTATTTAAAACATTTTCATTTACTTCTTTAAATTCATATAAAATATTACCATTAATATCTTCTACCTTTTTAATTAAATGTGGAGTTATTTTATATCCTTCATTAGCTAAAGTAGAATAAGCTTTAATCATTTCCATTAAATTAAGTTCTTGGCTGCCTAAAGCAAGAGAAGGAAGTGGTTCTAAAGGAGTATCTATGCCTACTCTTTTAGCCATATTTACAAGTGTTTCTTCACCTAAAAACAGATGTGTTTTAACAGCATATATATTATCAGAATAAGCTAAAGCAGCAGCCATACTTATTGGTTTATCAGCATAAGTATCTCCAAAGTTTTGAGGACTATAAGTTTTATTTTCAGAAAAAGCAAAAGTTGTTTTAGAACTTGTAAAAGTAGTTGAAGGTGTAAAACCATTTTCTAAAGCAGCATAATATAAGAAAGGCTTAATAGTAGACCCAATTTGTCTTTTAGCACTAATAGCTCTATTAAATTGGCTTTTAGAATAATCTCTACCACCAGTTAAAGCAATAATTTCTCCGTTTTCAGGTTTAATCATTATTGATGCCATTTGAATAGAGTTATTTTCATCTAAATATTTGTTCATATTTTTTTCCATAGAAAGTTGGGCATTCATATCCAAATTTGTATATATTTTAAGTCCGCCTGTAGATAAAAATGAACTTGGTATTGATTTAATTGTTTTAAGTTCATCCATTACAGCATCTTGATAATACATAAGAGTAGAAGATTTTGAATCATCATTTTTACCTATATATTCTAACTTTTCATCATATGCTTCATTCATATCAGATTGACTAATAAATTTATTTTTAACCATTGATTTTAAAATTAAATATTGTCTTTCTTTAGCCTTTTGTTCATTTACTAATGGAGAATAATTACTAGGTGATTTAGGAATTCCAGCAAGCATAGAAGCCTCAGCTAAAGTTAAATCTTTAGAACTTTTTCCAAAATAGTATTTAGAAGCATTTTCAATACCAAATATACCACCATAGTTAATAGTATTTAAATATCCCTCTAGTATTTCTTTTTTATCATAATGAGATTCTAATCTTACAGTAAGCCAAGCTTCTTCAATTTTTCTTTCCCATGTTTTCCCAAAGTCTAAAAATAAATTTTTGGCGTATTGTTGTGAAATAGTAGATGCTCCCTGAAGATTTTTTCTATTTTTAATATTAACAAAAAGAGCTTTCAGAATTCTTAAAAAATCAAAACCTTGATGACTATAAAAATTTTTATCTTCTATTGATATAGTAGCATTAATTAAATGATCAGATATTTCATTTAAATTAATCCAATTATCATTATTTCCAGAATATAATTCATTATTAGAATCGTATAAATAAAAACTATTAGCTGAATTTATAGATAGTTTAGGTGTTACCTTAGCATATAAATAAATTCCACTATAGATTAGAAAAATTATTAATAACATGCCAAAACTAAATTTAATAAATTTCTTAAACTTTTTCATTTTAACACTTCCTCATCTTTAATTAGTATTGCAAAAAAAAGTTAAAATATAAGCTATTTAGTTAAAAAAGAATTAGTTATAAAAAGATTTCTGAAAAAGTAGTCTTTTTTTTGTACTTTAAACTATACAAAAATTAAATTCTATTTTTTTAGAATATAAGTGTAAAAAGTGAAAATCAACATTTGAAAATATAATTATTTTATACACCAAAGTTGGAAATAAAAAAATTATATTTATATAAGAATTAAAAAAGTTATATAAACACAGGTAATAAATTAAAATAATAATTAATTTGTAATTTATTACCTGTTTTGTAGATGTTTTTTTTTTTTGAATATGCTATAATTACATACAAGTGAGTTTGGTGATTAAATGGCAAAAGTAAATATTAAATTAAAAAATAAAACAGATAATCAAATACTTGAAAGTAAGTTTATAGGTATTAAAACAGATAATAAAATTAAATATAAAGATAATAATATAACTTCAGTAATTGAAATCAATAATAATGAATTAAATCTTGAAAGAAAATGTGATGATTATACGATATCTTTACATCTATCTTTGGATAAAATTACCAAAGGATATTATAATATAAATAACATAGGATTAGTAAATTTAAATATTGAAACCAACAAATTACTTATTAAAAGTAATGAAATAGAAACAGAATATACTTTGATTTTTGATAATAATGAAAAACAAGTAATTGAATTTATATTAGAATTGGAGGAAATAAAATGATAAATGAATTAGAATTAGTTTTAACAAAAGTATTTAATAAATTGGGATATGATATAAAAGCAAAAGTTATTAAATCAAATAGAATAGATTTATGTGATTTTCAATGTGACAATGCTTTTACTTTAGCTAAAACTTATCATCAAAGTCCACTCGAAATAGGAGAAAAAATAGTAAAAAATTTAAACGATTTAGAAAATTTTAATGATTATTTTGATGAAGTAACATTTGTATTACCTGGATTTATTAATATAAAAGTTAGTAATACTATTATTAATAAATATATTAAAATTCTTAAAAGTGATTTTAAAGCATTATTACCTAAACAAGAAAAAGAAACATTTATTTTAGATTTTGGTGGTGCGAATGTCGCAAAACCACTTCATGTAGGTCATATGAGAACTATTTTAGTAGGAGAAAGTATAGCTAGAATAATTAGATTTTTAGGGCATAAAACAATAAGTGATGTACATCTTGGAGATTATGGATTACAAATTGGTCAAGTTATATATGGAATTTTAGGAGATAATAAAGATATTAATGAAATAGATATTAAATATTTAGATAAAATTTATCCTGAAATGAGTTCTTTATGTAAAGAAAATGAAGATATAAAAGATAAATGTGCACAAATTACTAAAAAACTTCAAGATGGAGATTTAGAATATCATAAATTGTGGAAAAAAATATTGGAAGTATCCATTAAAGATATTAAAAAAAACTATGATTTTTTAGGGGCTAATTTCGATTTGTGGTTAGGAGAAAGTGATGCATATAAATATTTAGATGAATTAAAAAATATCTTTGATAGTAAAGATTTAATTACTACTAGTGAAGGGGCCCTTATTATAGATGTATCTAAAACAGATGATAAAAAAGAAATACCACCTCTTTTATTTCAAAAAAGTAATGGAGCCTACCTTTATGCTTCAACAGATTTAGCTACTATTTTAGGTCGTAAAAAACTTTATAATCCTAATCATATTCTATATATAGTTGATAATAGACAAGCACTTCATTTTGAACAAGTTTTTAGAGCAAGTGACAAAGCTGATATTATGCCATATTCTTCTTTAGAACATCTAGGTTATGGTACTGTTAATGGTAGTGATGGAAAACCATATAAAACACGTAGTGGAGAAACTCCTAAATTAGAAAATTTATTTAAAAATGCTAAAGAATTATTTATTAGTAAAAAAGAATCTAACAAAGATATGAGTAATGAAGATATTGATAAAATAGTAAATGCCATTTTAAAATTTGCTGATTTACAAAACTCTCGTGAGAAAGATTATATATTTGATTTAAATAAATTCTCAGATGTTACAGGAAAAACAGGACCTTATGTTTTATATACCTATCTTCGTTTTAATAAAATATTAAAAAGTCAAGAAATTAGTAACACTTTAACAAATAATATATATAATAAATATGACCGTGATTTAAGAATAAAAATAATAGAATTTAGTAATGTTATTGAATCAGCATTCAATGAAAGAAAACCTCATTATATAGCAGATTATGTATATAATTTATGTGTAGTTTGTAATATTTTTTATCAAAATAATTATATAAGTAATATGGAAGATAAAACTAATAAAAATGATTGGTTATATATTTTAGAACTATCTAATAAAGTTATTAAAGAAATGCTAAATTTATTAGTTATTGAAATACCTTCAATTATGTAATAGATATGTAATGTATATCATAAACTATAAAAAAGTCTTGACAAGGTAGAAATATGTGGTAGAATTAAATCTGACCATGAATGTAGGAGGAACTTTATGGAATTGAAAAAAATACCTAAAGAAGAATTAGAATTGTTATCATATACTGATTTAACAGATATGATTTTAAAAGAAAATAAAAAACCAATGAATACTCCAACTATATTTAAAACTATATGTGATTTATTAGAATATAGTGATGAAGAGTATACAAACAAAATAGGAGAGTTTTATACATCGCTTACTACTGATAAAAGATTTGTTTTTTTAGACTCAGCAGAATGGGATTTAAAAGATAATCATTCAATACCTTTAGTTATTGATGATGATGAAGAAGATATTGAAGAAGAACCAGATGAAGATGAAGTAATAGAGCAAATAGAAGAGGAAAGTATTGACGATATCAATATAGACGAGGATTTAGATGATAAAGATGATATTGATGATTTAGCTATAGTAGATGAAGAAGAACCAGAAGAAGATATATAAATCTTCTTTTTTGATTAAAACATTGAAATTGTAATATAATTATAGTATAATTTATATGTTTTGAAAGGGTGAATCCTATGTTAGAAAGATTACAAGTAATTGAAGATAAATATAATGAGTTAAATGAAAAGCTTATGGATCAAGAAATAATATCTAATATTAAAAAAACTTTAGAAATTACTAAAGAACAAGCAATGCTTAGAGATGCCTATAATATTTATCAAGAATACAAAAAATTATTAGCAGATATAAGTGATGCCAAGGAATTATCTAAAGATTTAGAACTTGGTGAATTTGCTAAAGAAGAATTAGAAGAATTAGAAAACCAAAGAAAGAAAATGGAAAAAGACATTGAAATTATATTACTTCCAAAAGATCCTAATGATGGTAAGAATGTTATAGTAGAAATTCGTGGAGCAGCTGGTGGAGATGAAGGTAATATATTCGCAGGTGATTTATATCGAATGTATATTAAATATGCCGAAAATGAAGGTTGGAAAATAGAAGAAATGGAAGCTGAAAGTAGTGAAGCAGGAGGATATTCATTAGTTAGTTTTTTAGTAAAAGGAGAAAATGTTTATTCTAAGCTTAAATATGAGAGTGGTGCTCATCGAGTTCAGAGAGTTCCATCAACAGAAACCCAAGGAAGAGTACATACATCTACCGCGACAGTTTTAGTAATGCCAGAAGCTGAAGAAGTAGATTTTGAACTTGATATGAGTGAAGTTAGAATTGATATAACTAGAAGTAGTGGTTGTGGTGGTCAAGGAGTTAATACAACTGATTCAGCTGTAAGACTTACTCATATGCCTACAGGTATAGTAGTTTATTCACAAACTGAACGTTCACAAATTAAAAATAAAGAAAAAGCCATTAAAATTCTTCAAACAAGACTATTTGATTTAAGAACTAGACAAAGAGAAGAAGAATTAGGAGAAGTTAGAAAAAGCAAAATTGGAACTGGAGATAGAAGTGAGAAAATAAGAACATATAATTATCCACAAAATAGAGTTACTGATCATAGAATAGGTTTTACAATTAATACCTTAGATAGAGTTATGGAAGGTGATTTAGGTAAAGTTATAGAAGCCTTAATAACAGAAGATCAGGCTAGAAAATTAAGAGGTGAATAAGGTGGGAATTTTAATTCATTATATATGTCCTAAATGCGGTAATGTATTACCCATTATAACAAAATATAATAATAGAAACCTTTGTACAAAAAGATCATATTGTTTTAACTGTAAGAAACTAACAAACCAAATTGGAATTTATAAAATAGATATATTAGAAAAAGAATTAGAATTTAAAGATAACTTAACAGATCAAGAACAAAAGGTATTTAAAATACTGAAAAATAGAGATAATAACAGACTATAATAAATACATATTATAAATGACCAAAAAATAGATAATTAATTTATCAAAGATTAAAAAAATAATTTGATTCTATAAATGAAAATGTTATATAATCTAAGAAAATTATTGAAATGATTAAATTTGATTCAATAATTTTTATTTTTAATATATTTATGTTAAAATATTATACATGATTTTAAAGTGAGGTTTTAAGGTTGAAAAAAATATTGACTAAATAAGAACGCAAAAAATATTTTGTGAAAAAACGCAAAATTTAAGATGTATAATAACAATTCAAATAATAGTTTGTTGAGGCATTGACTGAAAATTCCTAAACTAAAAAACGATTAATGTTTTAACATAGATAAGGTTCCGTGCTCAATAAAGGCAACACTCATTTGTACACCAGGAATAATCGACACATATAATTATACGGGTTTAAAGTTATACTTTAACACCACTCACCTCGCCGTGCTCTGTAGTGTACCTGCAACGAACTGTTATTATAAACAAAAATGCAAAAAAGTCAAATTTTTTCAATCCAATTTGTGCCTTTCAGAGGACTGAAAGGACGAAAGAAAGGAATGTTAGTTAATTATGAAAATAAGAAATTTAAAATTACAAAAAAAGGAGTTTCTTTAATTTTGGCAGGGGCAATCACATTAAGTACTATGACTGGATGTGGAAATAAGCAAATGTTTGATTTTGATAAATCATTTAATGTTGCAATAGAACCAAATAATGGATATGTTTCTATAGTTGCAATTGAAACATATGCTGATTATTCTGGTGACCAAGAACAATTTATTACTGAAGATGGATTAAAGGTACTAACAAGTACACATCAAACTGAGTTAATAAAAACTAATAGTTCAAATTCAATATATAATTATGCATTAATGCTTGCTGGTAATGATGAAGAAAAGGTAAAAGATTATAATGAAATGCAAGGGGTTTATATTAATACCTCTGATGATTTATGGAATAAAGATATTTTAGATTTAAATTATACATATAACAAAGCTATTATTTTATCAGATAATACCGCAATTATAGTAGAATTAGATACTTGGACAGATTATGATGAAGATGATAAAATACAACTAAAATTTAAAGATGGGACTTGTCTTTTAACAAATATAGACAATATAAAATTAATAAATGATGATAAAGCAAAAGAAGATAGTTTATATAATTATGCTTTATCTTTAGTAGGTAATGAGGAAAATATAATTTATTATGATAGAAATTTTTAACAAAAGTTAAGTAATCCAAAAATTTTAAAAATATCTTTTTATAATAAAAATTTATATAAAATTATTGAATAGTAAATATTATAATGTTATCCTTAAATAGGACTTAAATTATTAGTTAGTAGGTGAAGTATGAAAAAAGTAGTTAGTTTCAAAATAATATGGCATTATTTAAAAGATGATAAATTAAAACTATTTATTTATATTGTATTAGTTATTTTAACTTATTTACCAGTTTTAATGGCAGCCTATTTTTGGGGAAAAGCATTAGAATTTTTAATATTAAAGAATATAGTAAAATTCATTAAATATTTAGCTCTTTGGGAAGGTTTATATATACTGTTTTATTCTATATTACAAGTACCAAGAGATAAAATATATAATTATTTAGAAACTAAATTTATGAAAAATGTTAGTAAAGATTTATATAGAAAAATAGATAATTTGCCAGCCCAAGCATTTGAAGAAATAGGTGTAGGTGAATTTATTAATCGTTTATATAACGATACTGAAAGAGTAATGGATTTGCTTTCTAAATTAATTAGATTAATATGTAAATCCTTAGTAGTAATTATAGTAATAATACTTGCATTCTCTATTTCCTTAATTCTTGGTATAGAAATAATTATATTTGGTATTATAATGGGATTAATTTCATATAAGTTTTTTCCAAAAATAAAGAAAACACAAGAAAAAATAAAAGAACAATCTGATAACTATGTTAAAGCAGCAACTGAGAATATTACTGGAATAAGAGAAATAAAAGCTTTAGGAATTAAACAAAATGTTGAAAAAAATATATTTTTATTTTTAGATAAATTATTTAAAGATAATAGAAAAATAAGAACATATGAAATATTCTATTATAGTTTAAATAATTTAGTGTATTTTATTTTACAATTTATTATTCTATTTACATGTGGATATTTCTTTATAAACGGAAAAATAGAATATAGTGTTTTTATAATGATGGAAATGTATATATGGCGTGTTGACGAAGTAGTTGAAAGTATATCTGATTTTGGTGTTAGTTATAATAAAGTAACTGTTTCATTAAAAAGAATAGATGAAATTATTAATAATCGTTTATATAATGATGAAAAATTTGGTGAAAAAACATTAGAAAATGTAGTAGGTCAAATAAACTTTAATAATGTAAGTTTTAGATATTCAACAGATGAAGAAAATACTTTAAATAATTTAAATCTTGAAATAAAACCAAATAAAAAGATAGCTATAGTTGGAAGAAGTGGTAATGGAAAATCCACAATATTTAATTTATTACTTCGCTATTTTGATATTACAGAAGGAGAAATATTAATTGATGGTGTTAATATTAAAGAATTGGCAGAACAGTCATTAAGAAACACTATATCTATTATTAGACAATCACCATTTTTATTTAATTTATCAATACTAGATAATTTTAGATTAGTTAAGGATAGTATAACTATTGATGAGATAAGAGTATGTTGTAAAAAAGCTTATATAGATGATTATATTATGTCACTTCCAAATCAGTATAATACTATAATTGGTGAAGGTGGTGTTAATTTAAGTGGTGGTCAAAAACAACGCTTAGCAATCGCTAGAACATTATTAATTAATACTAAAGTAATATTATTTGATGAAGCAACATCTGCTTTAGATAATGAATCACAAGAATTTATAAAGAAAACTATTGACAATTTAGTAAAAGATCATACAGTTATTATAGTCGCACATCGTTTATCAACAATTATAGATGCTGATATTATTAATGTTATAGATAAAGGTAAACTAGTATCTTCAGGAACACATAAAGAATTATTAAATAAAAGTGAAGTATACAAAAAATTGTATTTATCTGAAGATTCGAAATAAAACTATTTTAAATTGCATGGTATAATTAAGTAGGTGGTAATATGAAAGACTATGAATATTTAAAAAAATATTTAGATTCTTCTAAATTAGAGGGAGGTTTAGAATTATTAAAAAAAGGTATTCCTGTACAATATATAGTTGGTAATGTAGACTTTTATGGATTAAATTTTTTAGTCAATTATAATGTTTTAATACCAAGATTTGAAACAGAACAGTTAGTAGAAAAAACTATAGATTATGCCTTAGAATATTTTGATAAAGAAATAGATATTCTAGATATAGGAACAGGTAGTGGGTGTATTGCTATAACATTAGATAAAAATTTGGAAAATAGCAAAGTAGAAGCTTTAGATATATCTAAAGCAGCTTTAGAATTAGCTAAAGAAAATGGTAAAAATAATCATTCTAATGTTAACTTTTTCTACAGTGATTTATTTTCCAATGTAAATAAAAAATATGATTTAATTATTAGTAATCCACCATATATTGCTCATAATGAACCTATTATGGATATAGTAAAAAACAATGAACCTAATATAGCATTATATGCTGATAATAATGGTCTTTATTATTATGAGGAAATACTAAAAAATATTTGTAATTATTTGAAACAAAAATCAATAATATGTTTTGAAATAGGTGAGAGTCAAGGTAAAAAAATAAAAGAATTAGTTAAAAATTATATACCTAATTCTAAAGTACGTCTTGAAAAAGATTTGCAAAACCGCGATCGTTTTATATTTGTATTTATAGATAAATAACCATTAATGGAATTTATCTTTTTATATATTATTTTAAATTTATATAAAATTATTAGTTTTAAGGTTTACAATAAATTTAAAGCTAATAAAATTTGTTATATTTTAAAATTGTATATAAAACATTGGTAAAAATATTTGAAAAATATTATGATAATATTAAAAATTTGTAGATTAAATGTATTTAGATACTTAAAAATTACCATTTTTATTGTTTGTTTATATATGTTATAGTCAATAAAAGAAGGAGAATATAAATGGTAAATTTAAGAAATTATAATATGAATACTGTATATTCAAAAGAGGTTCATAAATTGAACTTGGGAAACTATAAAAAATTAGGAAAAGAAGAAAAGTTCTCAATAATATTTGATCCAATGTTTAAAACTATGATTCAAAATAGCAGTAGGTTAAAATATCCATGTCAACTTTTTAGTTATTATCTTGATGTTGAATTAGAAAAATTATTAGAAAGTTTTCATTTAGAATCCAATGAATTAGATAAGTGTTATGAAAAAGATGTAGGATATAGAAGTGATTTTGTAGGAAGAATAGGAAACACTTATTTAAATATTGAAGTTAATAATAATAGCAGTAAAGAGATAATGGAACGAAATTTGGATTATGCATTTCATTTGTACTCACAAAATAAAGAAAGAGGAAAAGGAAAATATATTCAAATAATTCAGTTTAATATAAACAGTTTTGCATTTGTAAACAATGATAATATAGAAGAAGTTTATATGTTTAAGGATGATGAAGGAAAAATCCTAAATGAAAAATTGATAATATTTCAGATATATCTACCAAACTTAATTAAAAAATGGTATACTGATGGTATAGAAAGCTTAATAGATAAAGAAAGATATCTTTTGGCTTTAGTAGTACCAAGTGTAAAAAACGCACTGAAGTTAGGAAAGGATCTGAATATAGTGGAAGAATATGTAAAAGATGCTTTGAATACGAGTAAAGATAAGAAAATATTAGAGGCATATGATAAAGAATGGGCTTTAAAAGATGAAGCTAAAAGAGAAGGTATTGAACAAGGAATTGAACAAAATACTAAGGAAATAGTCATGAATATGTTAAAAAAAGGTATGAATATTAAACTAATATCAGAAATAACTAAACTTAGTATTGATGAAATAAATATTTTACAAAAACAAGTTTAAAATATAAGTAATAATAGTATCTATAATAATTGTAAATTAAAATTATTTATTGTATAATATTATCCAAGGTGATAGAATGCTTGAAAAGATAACAGATATTATAAAAGATAGAGATTTAATAGTACCAAAGATATTATTTTTTAACTACAAAAAAATAGATATAACAGAAGAAGAATTAATTTTACTTATTTACTTAATAAATACAAGTTCCTGTTTTAATTTAAAAAAGATGTCTTTAGAACTAAACGTTAATAGTAAAGATTTGTTAAAAACAATTAATAATCTTGTAGAAAAAGATTTATTAGAAATAAAAGTAGAAAAAGATAACAATATATGTTCAGAGACAATATGTATAGATAAATTATATCAGAAATTAAGTTTTATTTTAATTAATAAAGAAGAAACAAAAGAAGATAGTACTAATTTATTTACAATATTTGAAAATGAATTTGGTAGAACAATTTCTCCTATGGAATACGAAATAATTAATGCTTGGCTTGATATAGGGTTTACAGATGAACTTATTATTTCTGCTTTAAAAGAAGCTACTTATAATGGTGTTTCTAATTTAAGATATATTGATAAAATACTACATGAATGGAAGAAAAAAGGAATACAAACAAGTAAAGATGTAGAAATTGATAAACAAAGTTTCAATAAGAAAAAAAATAAAAACATAGAAATGTTTGATTATGATTGGTTGAATGACAATGAATGAAATTATAAATTACTTGGATAGAATTATTCCTAATGCTATTTGTGAACTAAATTATACAAAAGATTATGAGCTTTTAATAGCTGTAATGCTAAGTGCCCAAACAACTGATAAAAGAGTTAATATGGTAACAGATATTTTATTTAAAAAATATCCTACATTACAAGATTTAAAAGAAGCCGATATCAATGATTTAATAGATATTATTAGACCAATAGGAACATTTCATAAAAAAGCTCAAAATATTAAAGACATAGCTACTAGATTAATAGGTGATGCAGATAGTATTGTTCCAAATGATAGAGAGTTTTTAGAAAGTTTAAGTGGAGTTGGTAGAAAAACAACTAATGTAGTTCTTAGTAATCTATATAATGAACCATGTATAGCTGTAGATACCCATGTTTCTAGAGTTAGTAAAAGATTAGGCTTAGCTAAAGAAACAGATGATGTTTTAAAAATAGAACAAAAGCTTACTAAAAAAATACCTAAAGAAAAACTTGCTAGAATGCATCACCAATTAGTTTTATTTGGGAGATATTACTGTAAGGCTATAAATCCTGACTGTGTAAATTGTGAGCTAAAAAATATGTGTAAATATCATAATAAAAATAAGTAACAACATAACAAAATTATAAAAAAATCGAAGTTTAAATTCTTCGATTTTTATTATTGAATTATTATAGTTCTAGTTAAAGTTTTTGTTAAAGAATGATATTTAATAATATAAGAAACAGTATAAGTATCAGCAACATTAAAGTCGATATTACTTATTTTATTTCCAATTGTTTTATTGCTGCTATCTTTAACAATAATACTAATACTAGCTTGATTTGTAACATCAACTAAATTATCATAAACAGTAATCCCTTCATCAGTATAAATTTCTCCTCGATTTTTATTTACAGTTTTATCACCATTTAAATTTGCAGATAGAATTGGATCACTACCATTAAAATTAACAGTTACTTCAACCCCTGTACTAGCATTACTTTTAAATTTAGAATAAGCAGTTTTTATAACAAAAGTAATAGGTTGTGCGGTTGAAGATACAGTGTAAGCAAAACTATTTTTTGTAGATGTACCAACATAAGTTAAATTGCCTGAACTATTTTTAATATATATATCATATCCTAAAGACCCAAGAACATTGTTATTGTAACTTAGTCTAGAATTGACATAAGATTCTTGATATCCAGCATTAGTAAATGATAGTTTAGCTAGAGCAAGTAACTTATCTTTATTTAACGCATCAGGTGTTTTAATTTCACTCCAATTTAGGGTTACTTCACCTCCAGCATAAGATCCACTAGCATTAGTAGGATTATCTAACCCAGAAAAACGAGTAGAAACTTCTTTAGGCTCAGCACCAGATTTAAATAATTCAGTAATTTTCATATCATCTGGAGTATATGCGCTTGGTAATTGTGCAGGATTAGATTCCTTTTCAATTGTTACTTCTATAACTCCATTTGGTTTTTTAACATTAGTACTTCTAGTGAACATGCCTTTAGCAACTGTATTAAACATATTAGCATGATTCATAGTACCAAAAGTATTATGATATTCTCTAGAAGCAGTATTATATCCATACCAAACACCAATTGAATATTCATCAGTCATTCCTACAACCCAATAATCATTAATAGCATCATCAGGCAAGTTTTTATTTCTTTTTATTTCATCTGTAAAATTCGATGTTCCTGTTTTAGCAGCAAACTTATAACCATTAACATTAGCATAATATCCTAAAGCTTGAGTAGAAGTTGTAATTAACATATCATTTATCATATAAGCAGTTTCTTCACTCATCGCTCTTTTTTTGTTAAGTTTATTTTCAATTTCTTCACCAGTTTCACGATAGATAATTTTAGTATAACTTCTTGGTTCGTTATAATATCCACCATTAGCAAATGCAGCATATGCAGCACTCATAGTAAGCGGAGATTCTCCATTATAACCACCAATAGAGTGAGCTTCATGAATCATATTGCTTTCAATTTCAGGAGATAATCCTAAATTAGTTACAAATGTTTTAATATTTTTATTAGAAACTTGTTGGAAAGTTTTTAATGCTGGAATATTACGAGAACCAGCTAAAGCAGTACGAGCTGTAATTAAACCTTGATATCCCCCATCCCAGTTAAATATTTCAGGTCCATTAGTATAAGTATATTGTTCATCACCTAGAAGATTGTAAGTTGACCAATTATTGTATTCAATAGCAGGGCCATAATCATATAATGGTTTAGCAGTAGAACCTATTTGTCTTTTAATACCAGAAGCAAAATCAATTCTATCGTCACTACTACTATCACGACCAGCCCCAATTGCTACTATTTCACCAGTTTTCGTATTTAATACAGAAATACCTGTTTGAACTTTATCATTTTCCCATTTCCACTTAGTTCCATTCATAATATCATTGATATAATCTTGTTTTTTCCTATCCATAGTAGTATATATTTCCATTGGAACAGTGTATGGATTATTTCCTGTTTTTTCTTTTACTTCTGCTACAACAATATCTACAAATGATTGATATTTAACTTCTTCTGTTTTTTTCTCAGTTAGTAAACTTTCAATAGAGATAGCCTCAGCTGCTTCTCTTTCTTCTTTAGTTATATAACCGTGACGTTCCATTAATTTTAAAACAGTAGAACGACGTTTAGTAGCAGCCTCAGGATTGTTGAAAGGATTATAAGTGTTTGGAGACTGGAATAATCCAGCAATTAGAGAAGCTTCAGGTAAAGTTAAATCTTTAGCTTGTTTTCCAAAATAAGTTATCGAAGCTTGTTCAACTCCCCAAGCTCCTCCACCCATGTAGTAAGAGTTAACATAAAATTCTAAAATTTCTTCTTTAGTATATTTTTTTTCTAGTTTAAATATTGCCATATAAATATCAGTAAATTTACGCATGATACCTTTAAGACCTTTATCTTCAAAACCTGTATAAGTATTTTTTATAACTTGCATTGTAAGAGTACTAGCTCCACCAGCAGATCCATTGCCACTCAATTGACCTATAGAAGCTTTTACAAACCTTGGAAGGTCAAATCCATTATGTTGAAAAAATCTTGAATCTTCTGTTGCTATAATAGCATTAATTAATACTTCAGGTAATTCATCATAAGAAATTTTTTCACGATTTTGACTTCCTAATTTTTGAAACTCTTTTCCCTCGTTATCATATAAAATACTAGATTCCTTTTTATATAATTGATCGGGATCAAACTCAGGAGCATTTTTGACAATTATAGAGAAGAAAACACATAAAGAAATCATCGCTAACATACAGCCAATAAAGAACAAAATTAGTAGTATTTTTAACCATTTTCTCTTCTTTTTTTTCTTTTTGGTTTTATCATTGCTCTTTTTAGTATTATTACTTGTTTTTTTATTATTAATACTTTTAGTATTATTATTTGTTTTAGTACTATTAATATTTTTCTTTTTAGGTTTTCTTTTTAAAAATAATGGGAACCCAAATAAGAAAGTATCGATAATAGCTATTATTATAAAAGATGTAATAAAATTAATAGCTAAACCACCAATAATAAATGCTACTAAACTAATTAAACCTAATAAGCAATTGGATTTATTTTGAACAATAAATTTTCTGATTTTATTTAATATTTTTTTCATACTAATCTCCTTTAAAATAAATTTCATCAATAACTTTTAAATAATCTATACGTGGGTTATAATTTAATTTAATTAAATATCCATGCTGTTCAAAAAAAGTAATTGGAATAGATTTTTTAGAATTGTTTTCAATATAATTAATAAATTTGTCTGCTGTAAGTAAGAAAATTTTATTAACTTTAGTAAACTTAACTATAATAAAACCGATACCACCATGAAAAATGATTTTTTTTAAATGTTCTATTTGATGATTGTGAATATTGTTTAACGGAAAAGAATTTAATTTAGTTTCTTTAGCTTCAAAATCAATATATTTTTTTTTATAGATGCCATTATAATCAGTAGTTGATGGAGTTCTAAAATATGCTTCTTTAATAACAGCTTCATACCTAGATGGATAATCAACTTTAACAATAGTAATTGATGTCGGCTTTTTATATATAACAGCAATATCATGAATGCGATAGTATTCATTAGTTGCATTTAAATCACTTTCTAAATTCATACCACGATTGTCATAATGAATATTATTCTTGTAAGTTTTATTTATGCCAGAAGGATAACGCATATCATCACCTATATAATTATACTATAATTTTATTTTTTTTTCTATAAAATTTATAATTATTAATAAAATGTCACAAATTGTTATTATAATCAAAGTTTTAACTACTTTTGTCGAAATGCAACATTTAAATATTTAAATGTGCTAAAGTATAATCGAGGTGAATATATGAATAGACATCATATCGAAAATATATTTAATGAAATGATTGAAGATATAAGATATATAAAACTATCAACTTTAAGAAATAAAGAATAGTTTTTTTTGTAAAAAAATAGACTAAAACTGCAATTGACAAACATGTATTTTTCTGAGATAATTATAATCAGAATTTAAAGAGGTGTTGCTTATGTATCATGAAAGGATCTTACTTACTAGTAAAGATATATTAGAAAAAGAATTTAAAATTGATACTAGAGGGTATAGACCACAAGAAGTAGATAAATATTTGGATGTTATTATTCGTGATTATGAAGAATTTGCTCGTATAATTAAAGAAACAGAAGCAGATAAAAAAGAAATAATTGAAGATAATATTCGTTTAAAACAAGAAATAAGAAGACTTAGAACACAACTTGATGCCTTAAAAGAAGGAACTGGATCAAGTGATAGTAACAATGCTGATTTATTAAGAAGGATTTCTAACCTTGAAAAAATTATATATGGAAAAGAATAATATTTTGACAAACGCTGCATTTATAATAATGTAGAGGAAAGTCCATGCTCACAAAGTCTGTGATGACTTTAGTGTTCGTGTACAGGGAAAAAATAACCTGTAGTAGTTTTTAACTAACGGCGCCAATTAACCTAAGTCATATGATATGGTTATAGGCATAAAGTGCCATAGAGACGATCTATTTAGAAATAAATAGTATGGAACGCGGTAAACCCCACGAGTGAGAAACCCAAATTTTGGTAGGGGAACCTAGTAAAAGAGAATCAGAATCTTTTATGGGATTGCTTTAAAAGCAATAGATAAATGTTTGTCGCCTATTATATTAGGTACAGAACATGGCTTATAAAATATTATTTTTTGAAAGATGGTGTTTATAACTTGAAAGAAATAGGAGAAAAGTTAAAAGAAGCACGTGAAAATATTGGTATTTCAATTGAGGAGGCATCAGAGGATTTAAAAGTATTACCATCACAAGTTGAAGCTATAGAAACAGGAGATATGGAAACTTTTAAAGATGTATTTTCAGTAAAATATTTTATACGTGAGTATGCTAAATACCTAGGGCTTAGTTATGAGGATATGGTTGATGAGTTTAATGAATATTTATTTGATTATACTTCTAAATTATCTATTGATGATATAAAGAAAGCTAAAAAAGAAATAAAATCAGAAAAACCTAAAATATCATCACCATATACAATTGAATATAAAGAAACAAAACATATACCTAAATTTGTTTTTATCATTTTATTTGTTATTTTATTAGTAATCATTATTTATTTTATAGCAAATACATTAAAAAAAGATAATAAAAATGATCAACCATCTATAGGATATTATGTTGACTAGGAGGATTTATGAATTTACCAAATAAATTAACAATGCTTAGAATAGCATTATCAATTTTAATAATTGCAATACTTTTAATTCCATTCGATGCTATGGGAATTAGCTTATATAAATTTTATGTAAATGAATCAATTGTTGTAGATATAAAATATATAATATCTGGAATATTATTTATAATAGCTTCTTTAACCGATTTTCTTGATGGTTATATTGCTCGTAAATATGATATGGTTACTGATTTTGGAAAAATGATTGATGCAATTGCTGATAAAGTTTTAGTTAACTCAGTTTTAATTATTTTATCAGCTAGTGGTTTTGTTCATCCAATTATTCCAGTAATCGTTATTTTAAGAGATACAGTTGTTAATTCAATTAAAATGGTAGCTGGTAATAAAGGGAAAGTAGTAGCGGCTATAAAAAGCGGTAAAATTAAAACAGCTTGTTTAATGGTAGGAATTGTATTAACTTTATTTTATAATTTACCATTTGAGTTATTTAATTTTAAAGTATCAGATTTTTTACTTATAATAGCAGCTATTATGTCTATAATTTCAGGAATTCAATATTATCAATTAAATAAAAAATATATATTTGAATAGATCCAAGATCTATTTTTTTCTTTTTGTTTAACCAAATTTAAAAAAAGTGGAAAAAATTACATACAAATTTTTAAGAACAAATGTTCGAAAAAAGTATTGACAAAGTAAAATAGATAGTGTAGAATGATATTATGTTAGGAGGAATATAAATGGTTAAATCAACAACTAATGATAAAACATTGGATCAGGTTTTATTAGATATAGAAAAACAATTTGGTAAAGGTTCTGTTATGAAACTAGGTGATAATGAACATCGTGAAATAGATGTTATATCAAGTGGTTCATTAAGTTTAGATATTGCTTTAGGTATAGGAGGATATCCTAAAGGAAGAATTATTGAAATATATGGACCAGAATCAAGTGGTAAAACCACATTTGCATTACATGCTATCGCTGAGGCACAAAAAAAAGGTGGAAGAGTAGCTTTTATCGATGCAGAACATTCACTAGATCCACAATATGCATCTAAATTAGGAGTAAATATAAATGATTTATTGTTATCACAACCTGATAATGGAGAACAAGCTTTAGAAATATGTGAAGCATTAGTTCGTAGTGGAGCGATTAGTGTTGTAGTAATTGATTCTGTAGCAGCACTAGTTCCACAGGCAGAAATTGAGGGAGAAATGGGTGATTCACATGTTGGATTACAAGCAAGACTAATGAGTCAAGCTTTAAGAAAATTATCAGGAGTTATTAGTAAAACAAACACTATCGCAATATTTATAAATCAATTGCGTGAAAAAGTTGGAGTTATGTTTGGCAATCCTGAAACTACACCTGGTGGAAGAGCTTTAAAATTCTATTCTTCAATTCGTTTAGAAATAAGAAGATCGGAACAAATTAAAAATGGAACTGATATTATAGGAAATAAAACATCAATTAAAGTTGTTAAAAATAAAATGGCTCCACCATTTAAAAGTTGTGTTGTGGATATAATGTATGGTGAAGGTGTTTCTGTTGAAGGAGAAATAGTAGATTTAGCTAGTGAAGCAAATATTTTAGACAAGAGTGGAGCTTGGTATTCTTATAATGGTGAAAAAATTGGTCAAGGTAAAGAAAATGTTAAAGAATTCCTTAAAAATAATCCTAAATTAAAAGCAGAGTTAGATCAAAAAGTGCGCAATTTTTATGAAATTAGTGATAAAAAACAGATTAACGAAAAATCAAAAGAAGAAAAATAATATCTTAATAAATTAAACATGTTTAAATGAAAATACATGTTTTTTAATTTTAGACACTTCTATTTTACTTGACTTATTTTGTTAGAACTATTACAATTATAATAGAGTGGATAATTGTATTTCACTTTAAAAAGATAGAAAGATGGAGGTAACTATATGAATAATGTTATTTTCTCCATTTTACTTGTTTTAGTTGGAATTTTTATAGGAATAATTTTAATGTTTATTGTTAATTATATTAGGGGAATAGCTTCAAATAAAAAAGCTGAACAAATATTAGAAAAGGCTAAAAAAGAAGCAGATAAAATAAAAAGAGATTATTTACTAGAGGCTAAGGAAGAAGCCTATAAAATAAAGAATGATATCGAAAAAGAAGTAAAAGAAAAGAAAAATGAAATAAAAGAATCTGAGGAACGTTTACTTGTGCGTGAAGGAAACATAGATAGGAGAGATCAAACTCTTCAAAATCGTGAACAAATGTTAGAAGAAAAAGAAAATAGTATAATTAATAAACAAAAAGAAATTCAAAAAGAGCAAGAAAAAGTGGAAGAAATAAAAAAAGAACAAATCACTTTACTTGAAAATATTGCAGGATATTCTAAAAATCAAGCTCGTGAATTAGTACTTAAAAAAGTAGAAGAAATGATGAATTTAGAAATAGCTTCTTATATTAAGGAGCGAGAAACAGAAGCTAAATTAGAAGTTGATAAAAAAGCTAAATCAATGTTAGTTTCTACTATGCAAAAATATGCTGGTGATGTATCTAACGAGCAAACAGTTACAGTTGTTAGCTTACCTAACGATGATATGAAAGGTAGAATAATTGGTCGAGAAGGACGTAATATTAGAGCAATTGAAGCTGTTACAGGTGTCGATTTAATTATTGACGATACTCCTGAAGCAATAGTTATTTCTAGTTTTGATCCTCTACGTCGTGAAATAGCTCATGTAACATTGGATAATTTAATAAAAGATGGAAGAATTCATCCTTCTAGAATTGAAGAAATTTATGATAAAACAGTTAAAGAAATGCATCAAAAAATCTTAGAATTTGGAGAAGAAGCATTATTTGAATTAGGAGTAACTAAGGTAGAACCTGAATTAGTAGAAACATTAGGAAAACTTCATTTTAGAACTAGTTTTGGACAAAATGCTTTAAAGCATTCTATTGAAGTTGGTCATCTAGCTGGAATAATGGCAGCAGAAATAGGAGAAAATGTTGCCTTAGCTAAAAGGGCTGGATTATTTCATGATATAGGAAAAGCTATTGATCATGAAGTAGAAGGTAGTCATGTTGATTTAGGTAGAGATCTTGCTAGAAAATACCATGAAAATGATATAGTAATTAATGCTATAGAATCACACCATGGAGATGCAGAGGCTACTAGTATTATATCAGTTTTAGTATCAATTGCTGATGTACTTTCTGCATCACGTCCAGGAGCTAGAAATGATTCATTAGAAAACTATGTTCAAAGATTGCAAGAACTAGAAAATATTGCTAATAAAATGGAAGGTGTTTCTAATACATATGCTCTTCAAGCAGGGCGTGAACTTCGTGTAATAGTAAAACCAGAGGAAATTGATGATTTAGGAAGTTATAAAATAGCTCGAGATGTCAAAAATAAAATAGAAGAGGAAATGCAATATCCTGGAACTATTAAAGTTGTAGTCATTAGAGAAACTAGAGCTTTAGAAGAAGCTAAATAATAAAAAAATCAATTAAAATAATTGATTTTTTTTAACTAAATAACATTATAAATGTTTGTAGAGCCATTAATATTCCATTGTGGAAAAAGTGTAACCCTATTGGAACAAATATATTATCAGATTTAGAAAGGACATATGCAAATACTAAACCTGGTACTGAATATGGAAATACATATAATAAATCAAACAATGATTCAAAACTACCAACTACATGAAAAGCACCAAATATGAATCCTGACATAATTATAAACATTATATTACTATTAAACATATATCTAAATGATTTTCTAAATACTAATTCTTCAAGAATAGGAGCAAAGATAACAGCCGAAACAAAGGTATATATTGGCATAGAATGGAACATATCCCTTATTGCTTCTTCATTACCAGCAATTGCATCAGGTTTAAACATTAAAATAATAAAATTAGAAAGCATCATTAATCCTATCGCAACAAACCAATATTTAAAATAAGTTTTAAAATAATCTTGATGATTTTCTTTTAAATCAGTAATGTCTCTTTTTATATCTTTTCTATAAATAAAAATAATTGTTCCAATAAGTAGTAATTGAACACAGCAAACATAAATGATTTTAATTATTTGGGGAATTGTTTCAGTATCAATATTTAAAAGCCAAAATGGTAATCCTTGAAATTCTGAAACAAAAAAATAAAGCAAAAATACACCTAATCCAATTAAAGTTTTTTTATAATTATTTTTCATAATAACCTCCATTAATATTGTATCAAATTGTATTATATAAGTCTATTTATAAATAGATAAATTAAATTAAAGTTTGCAAAACATTTTTTAATTATTAAATTTATATTAATATATTATATGTTTAAGTGAATAATTTATTTTGAATATAGTTGGTCCATAGAAATAATATCTGTAAAAGGTGTATTTGTTTTGAAATCTTCAAAGTTTTTATAAATTGTTACAAAAATACCCCCATTATTAGCATTTCCTTTTTCTTCAGCAACTAATATTTGATTTTGATTTTTTTCAATAACAATTCCTATATGTCCTTTTTTCCATAGAACATCTCCAATTTTTAATTGCGTAGAAGATGCACTAGAAACAGAAATTAAAGTGCCAAGGCTTGGAAAAGTATCTGAATAACGATCATTAATATTAATTCCCCCCATTATAAAATGCCCATGTTATAAAACCAGAACAGTCTAATCCATTTGGATAAAAATTACCTGTTATAAA
This sequence comes from uncultured Mycoplasmatota bacterium, assembly GCA_947646095.1. Lineage (GTDB taxonomy): Bacteria > Bacillota_I > Bacilli_A > RF39 > UBA660 > SIG208. The sequence goes on along the minus strand of CANSFI010000011.1, from coordinate 651 downwards.
ATTTAATGAAGAAAAGTCTTTTTCTTTTTTAATTGAACACCCCCACCCATTAGAAGAATTTAAATATAATCCTTTTTGATAATAATGCCCCTGGGTTGGATATTTAGCGATAATATCGTTCATGTAATATACAATTCTATAGGGAAATTCTATTGCTAGAAATCTTGCAGCAGCAACAACTTTTTCTCTTTTTGTTTGAGCATTAGAAATCCTAGATTCTAAAATATAATTATAAATGGCAATTTCATTTCCATCAAATGTTCCACATGTTGTAAGGCGAGGTCGATCGTTATTTACTGTATTAGGATGAATTAAAGTTCCTACGAATGGTTTTGATACAGAAATAGAGCAATTATCTACTTGATCACATACCTTTATCCAAAGATAAAAAGCTTTTGAATTTGCTGCTTTTGATATTTTTTGTCCATTAGAAAAATTATTAGGGAAATTATTAGGAGTTTGTTTATTAGAACGACTCCATACATATTGTGCTGTTTTTATACCACTATGAGAATCATTTATATTAACGATAGTTCCTTCATTTTCGGTAAGACTATAGTATAAATTAGAATCTTCTTCATATGAAATAGAAGGGGCGGTATTATCTATTAATACAGGTGGTGATTTTACTATATGATTTTTTCCATTTTT
>CANSFI010000010.1 GCA_947646095.1 uncultured Mycoplasmatota bacterium | reverse complement strand
AGAAGTAAAGGTACTACAAACTAATACTTTTACTTCTCAAAATAAGTCTTTGTAAGTCAATTACATAATACAACATTTTTCTTATTTTGTCTATTATCCATTTGTAGGGAATAAGCATTAGTTCATAGTTTTTATGTAGTTTTCAAGCTCTGATATTTTAATCTTCTTACTTAAATTATTGATATAGATTTCATTTGAATAATTAAAGGCAAGAAACATTGTGTTATTGATAATAATTCTATGTGGTTCGATATAATTTAAATTTGTTTTTTGTACCAAATGACACACTAGTTTCATTACTAGTATCAAGAGTATAAGTATACTCTGTACCTGTCTTTAATATAAAACGAACAACATTAAGATTTTCATTACCAAACTCATCTTTTTCTCCAACAACAATTCTACCAACAATATTTTCAAATGTTTCTCTATCAAACTCTGTTATAGTTTCATCTTCTGCTAGTATTTCTTCTATCTCTTTTAGTTTTTTAGATAACGATTTATTTTCTTTATCTAGTGATTCATAATTTTGTATTTCCTTATCAATAGATTTTAGTCTTTCACTAATTTCTTTTTCTTTAACGATATAAGCCTCTTTATTAGCAAAGTTATCTAGTTTCATATCTATTAAATTTGATAAACGATTTTGAAGAATGTCTTGTTCTTTTTTTAATTTATCTATTTGTTTCTTATAATCATTATCAGTTATAGTTTCCTTAATTGCATTTAATAACTTTTCTTTTGTTTTATGCTTATTTTTAACAATAGAGTTATATATTTCTATAAACATTTCTTCCAAATATTCTTCTCTTAAAGAAATAGCATTACAATCTTGATGTTCTGTTCTTCTAAAACATTTCCAATAAATTCTTGTATATTTTCTACTTCTCATTCTTCTAACAAAATTATAACCACATAAGCCACAAACTATTTTCTTACTTAAAGGGTAATGCATTGCATGAACACTATTAGGTCCATAATCTCCTTTAGAATTTCTTTCTTTTAAGATTTCTTGTGCTAAATTCCAAGTATCTCTTGAAATAATAGGTTCATGATGATTTTTAACATAATACTTTTCTTTTTCTCCATAGTTTTTAATTGTTTTATGGGTTAATGGATCAACACTATACGATTTTTGATTTAATAAATCACCAACATATTTTTCATTCATAATGATATGTTGAATTGTTGTACCTAGCCATTTCTTATTTTTAAGAGTAGGTATCCCTAAATCATTTAATTTTTTAGCAATACATTTATATCCTAGTCCAGAAATATACCAATTAAATATATCTCTAACAACTTCTGCTTGTTCTTCAACAATTTCTAATGTACCTTTTTCTTTTCCTCTTTTATAGCCATAGCAACAACAATTTCCAACTAACTCTCCACGTTTCATTTTAGCTTTTAGTCCTATTTTAACATTTTGAGATATAGATTCACTTTCTGCTTGAGCAAATGCACTATAAAATGTTAAAAACATTTCACTATCTAAATCTAGAGTATGGATATTTTCTTTTTCAAAATAAACATCAACATTGTGTTCCCTAAGTAATCTTACATACTTTAGAGTATCTACAACATTTCTTGCAAATCTTGAAATAGATTTTGTGATAATCATATCAATTTTGTCATTTTTAGCATCATCTATCATTCTCATAAATTCTGTTCTATGTTTAACTTGAGTACCACTAATACCCTCATCAGCATATATCCCTACAAATTCATAATTAGGGTTAGATTTTATTTGTTCAGAATAATGTTTTATTTGTGATGCATAACTTGTTTGTTGTTCTTCTAAATCTGTACTTACTCTTGCATAAGCACAAACTCGTTTTATATTTCTATTTATGGAATTTTTATTATTAGTTTTGAGATTAGCTGCAATAATCTCAACTTGTGCCATTTAATACCTCACTTTCATTTTTAGTTTTTTTACGAACTGCAGTCGTGTTCTTAAGAATATTATATAATATTTTTTATAGATTCTGTATCCCTTTAATAGAAATTCTTTATTTTTTCTTTAAGTGTATAAAACTCTTTATTTGTAATTAAATTTAATTTTAATAATTTTGATAAAATTGATAGGTTAATTGTTTCATCAATTAAATTATCAATTTCTATTTGTGTTAAGTTCTTTTCATCAGCCAATAAGATTCCCCCTTTCTTTTAATTTTTAATCATAGTTTTTCATAGCTAATCTCATTCCTTTCCATTATTTTAAATATTTAAACAAACAAGTTTTAAGAAACAACAAAAAAACCTGTATTATCTACAAGTCATACTTCTAAAATTAGACAGAGTTATCCTAGAGGCATTATTTTAAATCTTCGCCCCTAAGATTATATTGTTTGAAATAACACATACTATTTTTATTACCCCTTAATTCTTTTTAATTTGTTCTTTGAATTATGTCTTACTTCAAACTAGATTCATTCTATTACTAGAATAGGTACTAACATAAGCCTTTCATCTTACTGTACCTTACTTAACTACGTTCCTATAAACTTTTTAGTTAAGTGTTATGGTGTACATTCCTGTACTATACTCTTGATATACTAGATATTTTAATTGTTCTAATATATCTAAACTTTTCTTCAAACCCTTATTTTTTATTTTAATGGTTTGTTGTATTTCTCCTATATTTATATCAGTTATAATTCTATCAAATCCCTTTTGATAAATATAAGAGTAAATATACTTTGTTTCTTTTGGAATTCTTTTATCTTTCCAAATCTTCTTTGGTATTTGAAACTTCCTTATAAGCATTCCTCCTTTCTTTTTGATGATTTTTACATCAAAACTGATACTACTATAACATTATAAAATGAGTTTGTCAACATAATAATTACTATTTTGTTGATTATTACAACAATATATGTTATACTTAATTCAAGAAACGAAAAAGAGGTGTATGTAAATGTTGAAGAAAAATACTACTGAACTTGGTAAAACTATAAGTGAAGCAAGAGAAAAACTAGGAATATCACAAAGAGAACTTGCTCGTAAATCAAATATGGATTGTGCCGAAGTATCAAGAATAGAGGCAGGTAAAAGATTAAAGCCAAATGTTTTGTATTTAAAAGGTATTGCTGAAACACTAGGCTTAAGTTTAGTTAAACTTATGAAACTTGCTGGGTATGATGATATAGATATAAATTGGGGCAAAGATTTATCAAATAAAAGATCTACAACTGATTATCAAGAGCAAATCAAATCTTACGAACAATTCTATTTTGCTATTTTAGAAGAAATAGAAACAAGAAGAAAAACTGACTTTGCCATTAAAGGTGGAATTGCTGATTTAATTGATAAATTAGAACTTTCAAAAATAGAAAATAAAACAATATCAAATGATGAAATATTAGATAGATTAAAAGAATTAATACCTATGATTAGACCTAACCTAGAAAAACTAGATAAAGAAAAATACCCTGAATTTGATAGAGGCGTATTTCCTACAACTGAAATAAAATCTACAACAAAATTAAATACTCTTACAGGAAAATTTATAGATGAAGAAAAATAACCTTTTGCTTTAGTCGTTAGACTTTAGCAATTAAGGTTATTTTCATAAAAAAGGCTACTTTCGTTTTGTTTGCTTTAACAAATGAAAGTAGTAGTCTTTTTTCTTTTTATGAAACGTGAGTGTAATAAAAAGGCAACAATATTACTTACGTTAGTTTGTAATATGTTGCTTATGGGGTTTCAAAAGGGGGATTTATCCCTTTGCCCACCTAAGTTGGTTTACCGACTTAGTAGTGGGTTACTATTTCGACTGAAATAGTTTAAAAAGTAGAAATCCATTAGTTACGAAGTTTTTTTGGATTTCTATATTTTTATTATTTTGTATATTTTTTTAATTCGTTATGAAATTCTTTATCAGATAGTTTACCTAAATATTTATCAAAAGCTAATGGGGACTCTGTTATTTCCTCTCCCATCCAATCTTCTTTAACATAACTGTTCATTTCATCTAATGAAGCAAATTTAACTTCTACTCTAAATAGACCATTATATTTTCCTAAATATTTTTTTATAGAAATATTATTGTCATCCAGAAATAGATAACTATCTCTAATTATTTCAGAATAAGATTTTTCCTTTAAACTCAAAAATTCATCTTCTGATATACAAATTTTATCAATAATATTATTACTATCATCTAATACTTCTTTTTGGTAGGCATTATTTTTTCTTTGTATTCTTAAATTATCATTAATATAATATCTTTCGTATCTAATTGCCTCACTTAAATTTAAACCATCCAAAGAATTTATAATAAATCTTTTTGTTAATCTTCTCATTCAGTTTCCTCAATTCAATCTAACATTTTTATTTCACTTTTCTGTTTCTTTTTAGATAAGTTCAATTATATCAAAATCATTAGGTACATATATATTTCCTGTAAAATTAGCTTTTGCTTCAGCTATATATGATTCTTTTCTATCATTGCCTAAATTTTCTTGTGAATGCCACAATACCAAATTTTTCACACCTATTTTTTGTGCCTTTATACTAGCTGATTTTACAGTATCATGATTTTTTTCTCGAGGTTTAAATTTGTCTGCTTCTGTTTCTAAACAAAATGCCTCATGCAATAGGTAATCACTATTTCTTACATCATCATATAAATTCTCATCTAGTGGCTCATCTCCCAGAAATGAGAGTGTTTTACCATTATTCAATGTTGTTTTAAACCCATATTGTTTATCAGATTTAGATATAATATCTAAAAATTCTAAATTATAATTTAAAACTTTTATTTTTTCATGATTATTTACAACATTAATGAAAATTCTTTTGTCAATAAATCGTTGTTGTTCTTTTCTTAATAAAGTATGAATTTGATCACGAAGAATTTTAGCAACTTCATCATGACAAAATATGTTTAAATTTCCTTCATAAGTGCCTTTTGCCATAGCAATATCCACAAATCTATATATCCATAACATACCAAATAAATGATCAATGTGCTTGTGTGAAATAAATACATTGTGAATTTTATTTATTTCTACATTTGCCATTTTAAGTTGTTTTAAAATACCATTCCCTCCACCTGTATCTACAAGTAAATAATTATTTTTATTATCTTCTAATACAAAGCAAGTATTAAAACTATTTACAACACTTGCAGTTCCTGTACCTAAAACTATAATTTTCTCCATAATTACATTTTCCTTTTTTGATTTTGTTCTGTTAGATTGAATATGTTCGATAATTCTTCTAAATGTTTCTCTCCTTTTTCAATCATACTTTTTAAAAATGGAGTTTGTTCATAAGTATATCTTTTAATTCTCAATGCCATTTTTGATATTGTATATCTTAATCTCATTAATTGAAACATTTCATCAAAATTATCATATACTGGTGTTTCACTAAAATATCCTTTTAGAAATGGCTTTATTCTTTCTGGATCAAAGAATGTTGACCAACAAGCTATTTCTTGAATTGGATTTCCTGCAACACATTCATCCCAATCTATAACACCAGTTATAGTATTACCATCGGTTAATAAATTCCAATCAGCAAAATCATTATGAATTAGAACTGACATATCTGAATTAAGTAATTCATTATCATCAAATAATGTTTTCATTTTATCTGCTATTTCTTTTGTTAAAATATTGTATGTAACTAATCTTTCAAGATTTTCTTCTAATCCTGCATTTATAGAATCTTTTAGTGATTTGTGTATTCCTTTTAAATTACCATTCTTAGCTTGTTCGTTATCAAAAGGACCAAATCCATTAACTTTTATTTTATGAAGTCTTACCATTGCTTTTCCCATTTCAATAACAAGTTGTTCTTCCTTTTCAGGATGTTCTTTTAAACAAAATTGAACTGTATCTCCATTTAGTTTCTCTATAACTTGATATGAAATATCTTTTTCGTTTTCTAATTCATGAATTAAGTAAGTTTTATAAGCTGGAAGTCCATTATCTAATGCAATTTGAGATGATAAACTTTCAGCATAAAAATAACCATTTCTAACTCCTTTTGGATGGCATCTTATGATAACTTCTTTACCATTTTCTAAAACACCAACTCGTATTGAATTAACATTTCCTAAACTCGTTTGAGCATTTTTATCAAATTGTTTGATATATGATAATTTATTATCCTTTAATTCTGTATTAATCTTATCTAACAATTCTTCATTTGTTATAGCAGAATGTCTATCTTTCCAAATCATAGCAGCTTCTTCAGCACTTATTTTTCTATCAGTTTGCCAATAAAAACAATCTGATCTATCACTAATTCTTTGATTTATTTCATTTAGATTCATAATTATTAAATCTCCTTTCTTTTTGGACTTTTCTCGTTGAATAAATTATACTACAAATTCACTTTTTTTACTACATGCTAAGCTCATAATCATCCTTTTCTTTGTCGTTGTAAGTCCTTTTACTTGTTTTTAAATAACTAGGTATATTTGTATAATCAAATAATTCATCTTCTTTTGTAGTATTTTTTGCTATTTCATAAATATCATTAGAATTAAAATCTTGATTATCATAATAATCTTTAATTTCGGTAGTTGTGGCTTTTTTTGTAGGTTCATTACCAATTTGTAGTAGTTTTCTAAAAAACTTCTTTATAACCCCTAAAATCGTGTCTATATAGGCTCTTAGTTTATTATTTTCTTGTAATAGATTACTATTTTTAGTTTTTAATGATTTAATCTCTCTTTGATATTTTTGATTATCTTTTTCTAAAGAGTTATAACTATCTACATAATTATTTATCTCATTAAATACCTCATTTATTTTAGGTTGCAATTCTATAACTTTTTTAGATTCATTTATAACTTTATGCATAGTATCAAAAGTATCTTTTTCTACTATAATATGTTTTTTATCAAAAGGAATAGTTTTAGTGGTTTCCATTTTTTTATCTAATTCATTCATAATATTATCAAGTCTATCATTTCTAGTATTTAAGTTTTGTTCTAGTTTTCTATTTATTTTTTTATAATCTTTAATTTTAATATGCTTTCTATCACTTCCTTTAATACCTCTTTCTAAATCATAGCCTTTATCAGTTAATCTTTTATGGTATTTATCTTGCAATTCAGATAAGTGTATTTTGTCTCTAATATATTGTTTTTTAGAAATAGTAAATCTTTCTGTATTCGTTCTTTTATCAAGCTTTTTAACAAGTGGAACAACAACGCAATGTATATGTGGTGTTGCCTCATCTAAATGGATAACACTATGTAAAACTTGTTCTTTGGTATAACCTAAATCATTATAAACAAATTCCATACAAGTATTAGCCCAATCAAGTATATCTTCTCTTGTCATTTCTTTAAAAAATTCATTTGTAGCAGTAAATAATAACTCATCTGCAACAACATTCTTTGATTTATCTAACATTTGATTAAAAGTTCTTTTTCTATCATCACGTTCAGTTTTCATTCGCATCAGATGTTCCTTTTCATAATCTTTTACGAGCATTTTAAAACCCTTAACATATTTTTCTGTTAAGGGTACCAATTCTATATTATTTTTGCTTAATTCTAACTTAATATCTGGATTAGAATTATAAGCCTGTTTCTCTCTTTTGTTATGGGAACCTATTTGTGCTAAATCGTTTATTGTATAAATAGGTTCACTTCTAAATATTGCATAATTTAAATTCATATATCAAACCTCCAATCTTTAAATTTCTACAAAATTAAAAGATATGATTTTACTCATACATCTGCAACTTATTCAAAACTAATTTTATATTTTTACTATTTATAAATCTTTATATCAATAATTTTTAAGAACACAACTATTTTTATTTATTTTATTACTGATACAACTATTTTTAAGTTTTCATCATCTACTTTTTCATTTTGTATGGATTCTAATTTTATATTATAATCTTCAATAATCCCTTTAAAATAAAGCAAATCATAAATTTTATTATTGTGTGTCATTTGGTATACACTAGGTTAGTCTTATCAATCTTACGAATACTACCATTAATAATTGTTGGAGTAATATTACAAAAATCGAATATTATCTCCAATCGTTTCTTTAAAGATTCCTCCATATCAATTTCTTTTTTGATTACTTTAATCATAGACACCAACCTTTCTATGATTTTTTCTTAAAACAGAAAAAAACCAATCTTTCGATTGATTCTATATATCAAAGTTCGAATAGTTCGAACAGATTCGTCAATGGTGCCTGTGGTCGGACTCGAACCGACACGAGCATTGCCCAAAGCATTTTGAGTGCTTCGTGTATACCAATTTCACCACACAGGCATATAAGTATATAAATATATACTAATTTTCTTTATATTTAGATTCATATAAATCTAAATCATCTATATTCTCATCTTTGATTTCAATGCTTTCTAACTTAGGTAATTCTTCAACAGAAGATAAACCTAAATAATCAAGGAATTCATCTGTAACACTATATAATCTAGGTTTACCTGGTAAATCTGATCTTCCAGCTTCTTTAATCAAATTTCGAAGTAATAATTTTCTAATCATATGAGAACTATCTACTCCTCTTATTTCATCAACGATCAAACGTGTTACAGGTCCATTATACGCTATTACAGCTAAAGTTTCAAGGGCTGCTTGACTTAATTTTTCACTTTTTTCTTCTGCTACTAAATGTTCATAATATTCTTTATGTTCTACCTTAGTTATTAATTTATATTTGTTTCCAAAACACTTTATTTTAAAACCTCTTTTAGAACTATCATAATCATCCATTAAATCAGATAATAAATCATTTATTTTATTATCTGATATATTCAAAACTTTTCTCAATTGTTCAAGTGAAATTCCTTCATCGCCAACAACGAATAGTATCCCTTCTAACACACCATGTAAATCCATATTTCCACCTACTTTGTTTCTAAATAAATTTTATTAAAATTATTATTTTGATTAATTGTTAATTCCTGTTTTTTTGCTAAATCTAAAATAGACAAAAAGGTTACAACTAAATATTCTTTTGAATAGTTTTCAAACAACTCTGTAAATTCTACCTTTTTTCTATTTTTTAGAATATTCCTAATTTCTTCACTTCTTTGATGAACACTATACTCTTTCTTAGTTATTTTAGTATTTAGTGGTTTATCTAATTCTTTTCTTTCTAACATTTTAACTAGGGCCTGCGTTAAATCTTCTAAACAAAATGTTTCTTCTAATTGATTATTAACTATAAATTGATCCAAATCAGTTGGAGTTTTAGTATATACTTCACTTCTTTTTAATTCACATTCTTTTAAAGCCTGTGTTATACTCTTATATCGCTCATATTCTAACAATCTACGAATTAATTCTTTTTTTGGATCTTCCTCATATTCATCTTGATTATTTGTTTCCTTTTTAGGTAATAAAATCGAAGATTTCATTTCTAATAATTCAGCTGCCATTACTAAATATTCACTAGCTATATTTAAATTAAGCTCTTCCATCTTATTAATATAATCTAAGTATTGCTTAGTAATTAATTCTATACTAATATCACAAATATCAATGTTAGATTCTTTAATTAAGTGCAAAAGTAAATCTAATGGTCCCTCAAATTCAGGGCACATTATTTTATATTCCATAATAACCACTCCAAACAGTATCATTATACCATAAATATCAATTATATGATATAATTAAATAAGGTGAATAGTATGAAAAGATTTACAATGCGTGACGAAGAATTTATTTGTGAAAATTGTCATAAAATTGTTGATACACTAAAATACACAGCACGAGATCACTGTCCATTTTGTTTATATTCTAAACATGTTGATATAAATCCTGGTGATAGATTAAATAATTGTTTAGGTTTATTAAAGCCTATTGGTATTGAAAAATTCAAAAATTCTTATAAAATTATATATAAATGTGACAAATGTAAAAATATCCATAAAAATATTGTATCGACTGATGATAACATGGATTTAATTATTGAACTATCTATACAAAAATAAAATTTATTTAATAGTTTATAATTAAAAAACTATATTTATTAATATAAAAATAAAAACATATTGATAATAAAAAAAAGAATTTAATGAAATTTTTTAATATTTCACTAATTCTTTTTTATATTATAATCCTATAATAGCAAAAATCTTTGGTAAAAATATAATAAATAAAATTAAAATAACAAATATAATAATGATAAATACATTATTCTTTTTTTCTTTTAGATTATTATAGTCTACTTTAGGTTCTTCAACATCATTTACTTCTCTTGGTTGTTCAATATTAACTGTTGGAGAATTAGCTATCAAATCTTCATTAACATTATCAATTGAATTATTTAATGAATTAATATCGTTTTGTTGAGTATTATATACATTATTATCCATTATTACTGGTTGTATTTCTGGTTCTTTTGTTTCTAGTGGATTCATATAATTATCCATTATTGCTGGTTGTATTTCTGGCTCTTTTGTTTCTAGTGGATTCATATAATTATCCATTATTACTGGTTGTATTTCTGGTTCTTTTGTTTCTGGTTGACTCATATAATTATCCATTATTACTGGTTGTATTTCTGATTCTTTTGTTTCTAGTGGATTCATATAATTATCTATTATTACTGGTTGTATTTCTGGCTCTTTTGTTTCTGATTGACTCATATAATTATCCATTATTGTTGGTTGTATTTCTGATTCTTTTGTTTCTGGTTGACTCATATAATTATCTATTATTGTTGGTTGTTCATTAATATCCATATAATTTGATTCAGTTTGCACATTATTTGGTATCGAAAATAAATCTTGTGATAAAAATTCACTTGAATCTAAATCTGAATAATGATTGGTTGATGTTGAATTATTTTCAGTATTTTCATAATTAACTTGATTTTCAAAACCAAAATCATAATTTAAATTTTCTTTATTATCATTCATAAAACACCTATTTACAACTATAACCTAATCCTTCGTAAATTCCTTTAACATCATCTAATGTTTGGTCTTTACTTACATCTAGGTTTATAGATAAACTTTCATCTGTATTTTTTAAAGATTCTGGATTTAACTTAGTTAAATCATAAATAAATGTAGCAATCAAATTTCTACTTTCAAATTTAGAAGTGTAACTAAATCCTGGAACTGTTTTATATAAACTGTTCATACTATTAAATTTTGCTTGTTCTGAATAAACATAATTTAAATAGTCGTCTGCTATTGCATCATAATTTTTTTCGTTTTTAAAACTATTTAATTTATCATCATTATAATAAAATATATATGTATCAACTAGATTTCCATCAGCCTCTGAAGTAGTTAATGTACAAGTTAATTTTGTATCGCCTTCTGGTTCTTTAATATTGTCATCTTCTTTTTTAGGGTTTTTATCATTTTTATTTTCCTCAACTATAGGATTATTTTTCTTAAATGCATTACCTGTTTTTACATCTGAAATAAATTTATATATTTTAGGCATAAATACAACAAAAATAACTATTAAAATTCCAAAAACAATATACATTATTGTTTCTCCACCTACATTTGCTTTAAATCCTGGTTTATTTTTCATTTTTATCCTCCTATCATAAATAAATTATATCAAATTTTATTTTAAAAAGAAAGTTTTTTAGAAAAAATTTTATACTTCTAAAATACTTTCTTTTTTACATTTTTTAATTAAGACTTTTTAGTTTTTCTAAATTCAATTAACTTATAAACGATATCAATTCATTACTTATAATATTTATAATCAAAGATTTATTATCTTCTCTACTTTTTTCATCAACATCTATTGTTAAAGTGTAATAATTGTCATTATTTTTATCATAAAAACTAATAAATACTCTGTTATCATTTCCATATAAATTGTTTTCATCAACTCTATTAAGTTTGCCTGTTATACCAATGCCATAGTCAGAATCAGTAAATAAAGATATTTTTTTACTCATTTCTTTTGCTGTTTCTAAACTATAAACAGTATATTTATCAATTATTTCCTTTGATACACCCATTTTAATTTTAAATTCATTTGAATAAGTTATAGCACTATATTTAATTACCCTACTAGAACCTTCTATATTTGTTATGGCATTTACTAAACCTCCGCCTGTACAAGATTCCATAGTAGAAATAGTCCTATTTAATTCAATTAATCTATTAACAACTTCTTTCATAGTATCCTCCTAATATGTTTTATTAAAAGCTGGAGCAATTGCTTGATATTTAGTATAGCTTGATAAACTATTCCAAGTAATAAATCCTGGACCTAAACCAGCATCAACTAAAGCTTGAATTTGAGCTGAAATTTCATCGGCACCATATATAGTAGTAACATTCCAATAGGGAGTATCATAAGCAGTAATCCAAGTTCTAACTTTAGCAGGAGTTGGTATTTCTTTTTGACGAGCAGCTCCAGTTATTGCCCAATTTTTTACAGTTTGATAAGGATTTGTCCAATATGTACTGTCATTTCTATCAAAATGATCAGTATATGGCATAGCACTGATAACATCTACTACATTAGAAATAGCTGGCCAATATTGACCATAAGCAGTTACATAAGTATCAGATGATTCACCGAAAACATCTACTGATAAATAAGTTTCATCTTTATGTATTTCATCTGTTGCATAATAAAGGAAAGTTTGAATAGCTTCTGCCTTTTCCTCATTATATTTATTATTAAAATCATAATTATATTTGGACCAATTATATGAAGCTTCTGGAAATCTTACATAATCAAATTGAATTTCATTAAAACCAAATAACTTAATAGATTCTTTAGCAAGTTTAACATTATACTCCCAAGCTCTTCTACTATAAGCACTAACCCAACTAGTACTATTTCCATTATTATTTTTAATACAATCATCAGGATTATCTGATGCATATGTAGAATCATTAAAAATAACTATTCTTCCTATTACATAAAAACCTTCATCTTTTAATTTTTTTATTACGTTACCATAAAATTCTACTGAGTTCATAGCTTTATCATAACTTGTTTTAGAATATTCTTTAGATATATCCGATTTATATGCCAAGGCTCCATCTTTAATATCTACTACAAATGCATTTGCTTTTACTTTTTTAGCAAGTTCTATATACTTATCAATTTCTGACAAAACATAATAACTACCAGTTAAATAGTATGTTTTTGATTCTGCTAATAATTTATTGTTTTCAAAATCAGGTTTATTTACTGGATAATAATCTAGGTTTTTAGCATATCCACCATATAATTCAAAAGAATATGTTCTGTCTTTATGATAATCATAAATTCCATTTTCATTATATACAGCTGTAGCTTTTTCTAAGGTATCAACAACATATTTAGAATAAACATAACCTTCTATTTCGTCTATGCTTACTTTATACATATTAACAGTACCATCATCTTTTATTTTATCAAAACCAATTACCTTTAATTTAGTACCTTTTTTACTATAACCTACTATATCGACATTATCAAAACTTTTATATATAGTTAGGCTAGTTCTTACATAGACTTCTTTTTCTTTAACAGCATCTTCGAATTTATTAACAACATTATCAGCATTTACTAAATAAATTTTATTATTATATTTTATTTTTTTATATATTATTCCTTCATTATCTACTTCTTTTTCATATAATACTACTTTAGTACCCCTAATTACTGACTCAATTTCCTTATAATCTTCATTATATAATTTTATTTTTATAGAAGTTGAACTTAAATAAGCTTCATTAGTATTTTCTATATTTTTTTTACTTAATTTAGATACATAAATTGTTAAAAAATAAGTTACTACACATAGTATTAAAATAACAATTATAAATATTAAAACATTTTTTATCTTACCCATACTCACCACTATTTTAATTATATCAAATAGTATCAATTAATTCTACTATAATTTTGATGATTTATAAAGTTCACAAATAATTATTAATTGATTATTAGTATTTTCTATACAAGTAATTAATGTTAAAGTATTAATGTTATTATTTCTAACAATATGAACCTCACCAGTTTTTTTTACTACATAACTATTTTTAACTCTATATTCATATTTTATATTTTTGTATTCAATAAAAACACTATCATTTTTTAATAATCTATTAATACTTTTAAAGTAAGATACATTAGAATTACCTGAATGGGCTGCTAAAATAAAATTACCATTTTTTACATCAGGCATATTTGATTCTCTTATTATTTGAATATTTTTATCTACATTATTTAAACTAGAATTTTTATCAAATAACTTATTATCTAAATTTATTTTGGGAACAATTATTCTAGCAAACGAAGATTGTTCTTTTATTTTATTATATTGTATCTTTAATTCTTCTTGATTAGATATTTTTATTTCTATTTCTGAATTTAAATTTATTTTTAGTATTAAGAATACTAATAAAACTAAAATAAAACTATATTTTTTTAGCACAAACCATTAGTCCTATCACTATAATTATACAATTAATAAATTTGTTATTATTTTTCAATGTATTTGGTACTTCTACAATATTTTTTTCTAATTCATTTTTTATTTCTAAAGTTATTTTATTTTGAAGTGAATTTACATCTACAATATATTCTTTATTATCTAAAATATATCCATCAATAGTTTTAGTTTCTTTTATTTTATATTTACCTAAATATAAATCATCAAATATAGCTAGTCCTAATTCATTTGATTTACTAACATTTATTAATTCATCTTTATTATATATTATATTTCCATTAAAATCCTTTATAGTATCAAATGCATATAATGAGAATTCAACTCCACTTAAACTTTCATAGTCATATGATAATATATTATTATTAAATTTAGTTACTTCTCCTAATTTTTTTATTTCTATTTTTCCTTTACTATAAATATTTATAGAAGTAAGTATTGGATCTGATATTCTAAAAAATCCTACATTTTGAGATTCAATACCATTTCCTTTATATATTATAGTAATATTATTATCATAATTTTTCTTTTTTAAATTCAATTTTAAATTTCCTGGTTTTAAAGCTTTTATATATAGTTTATTTTCTTCTATTTTAGCTTCTAAATATTCACTATCTACTAATTCATAATCTTTTAATATTTCATTGTCAAATATTTGTTCTTCATCTACTTTTAACTCAATATCATTAAAACTTATTTTACTATAATGATTATTAACTAATTTCATTATTTCATTTTTTTCATAATCTACATTAATATTATCACCATAGCTATATTGTTTTGTCCAAAATTCAACTTTCTGGCCACTGACTATTTCCCATATTAATGCTTGAGTAGCCATTCTATATTTTAAAGTTTGATGATTAGGATAATCATATCCATAATAACCTATTAGTTCTATTTTTTTATTAATTTTTTCATCATAAGGAGAACTACCAATTCCCTCATTTCCTATATAATCATCAGTATTTATTTCTACTCCAGGTTGAATACAATATACTACTTTACCTTCTATTTCATAAGATACATATTGTCTTGAAAAATATGGTTTACCTCCTCCACTCATCGCATACCAAACACTATTATCATAAGTCTGTTTCAAAGTTTCAGCTAAAGCTTTACTATTAATAAAGAATAAACTAAAAAAAATCACTGTTAAAATTAAGTATTTTTTATACATTATATACGCCTCCACTAATATAGTACGACATATATTATCAAAAAACCTTTTAAATTAAGAAAAAAAGTATATTTTTTATACTTTTATAATTTAATATTATTATTAATCAGATTATCTATATCTTCTTTTATAGGTTCTTGCTCATTAATAAAACTATCTATACATATATATAATATTCTTAATCTACGTTTATCTTTGCCATCCATGTTTATAAAATTTAAAGGAATTAAATAATTAGAGTTTAAAATAAAACTTAATTGTGCATTATTTTCATTGAATGTTATCAATGAGTTAGAAATTGATTTATATGGAATAGAATATATTTGTTTTGTTTTTTCTTTATTATCAAATAAGACTATTTTTTTATCTGTAAATGCTCCATAATCTCGTTCTGTTTTATAAATTGTCAAAATTTGTTCATTTTTTATATATTGTCTAACATATGCTGGTAACTCTTTTGTATTAACAACACTAGAAAACATAAATTGCTTTTTTTTTATTTTTGAATTCATACTGCCACCTCATTCTTATTATATATAAATTTTTCCTTTTTTACAAATAATAAATATAATTACATTAAGCATTGCTTAAATACTATAATTTTTTAACAGAACAAAATTTAGTTATTATAGTTTAAAGATTATTTATTTTCAATATCTTTTAATTTAAGTAATGCCACACATTCAACATGAGCTGTATTAGGAAACATATCTATAGGAGTTATTTCTTTTATTTCATAACTATCTTTTAATAAAGATAGATCTCTAGACAATGTAATAGGGTCACATGAAACATATATTAGCTTTCTAGATTTTAATTTTTTTATATCATTAATAACAGATATATTTAACCCACTTCTAGGAGGATCAACAATAATAATATCTGGTTTATCTTTTACTTTTTTAATAATATCTTTAGTATCTCCTACCATAAATTGTATATTAGATATATTATTTAATTTTTTATTTTCGTTAGCATTTTTTATAGCTTCTTTATTTATTTCTACTCCTAAAACTCTTTTACAATATTTACTTAAATAAATACCAATAGTTCCTGTTCCACAATACAAATCTAAAACAAAATCATCAAAATTTAATGAACTATATTCTAATACTTTATCATATAACTTTACAGTTTGATTTAAATTAACTTGAAAAAAAGAATCACTTGATACTAAAAAATTAAAATTGTTGAGTTTTGCGATTATATTACTTTTATTTATTGTTTTATATAGTTTATTTTCTATATATATATTTAAACTACAAACTTTATTTTGAAATATTTTAATTATTCTATCTATTTCTTTAGAATTGTGTAAATAAATAGTCAACATTACTTGACAATTTTTCATATCTTTAATTACTACTTTATTAATATTTTTTAATTCTAAATTTTGTTTAATTAAATTTAAGATTTCATTCATATCTTTAGTTATTAGAAAACATTCTGATATAGGAATTAATTGATAACTTTTCTTTTTATAAAATCCAATATCATTAACAACTTGAAATGTTACTTTATTTCGGTAATTAAAAATATTTTCACTTGGAATAATTAGTTTTACTTTAAATTCAATATCATCAATATTACTATATTTTTTTAAAATATCGATTACTTTGTTTTGTTTAAATTGTAATTGATTATTATATGATATGTGTAATAAGTCACATCCACCACATTCATTAAAATAAGGACATTTAATATTGTTACGATTTTTATTTTTTTTTATAAATTCTATTACTTTTCCTTCATAATAATTCTTTTTTTCTAAAGTTATTTCTACATTTACAATTTCTTTTGGTAAAGTATTTTCAACAAAAATTATTTTATTATTTAATTTACCAATCCCACGTCCTTGATGATCTAACTTTTCAATTAACACTTTTTCCATAAAATCACATCTTTTCTAATTATATTATAACAAAAACTACTTAAAAAATTAAGTAGTTAATTATCAATTAAATTAATATTATCAAGCATAATTCCAGTACCTTCTGCTACACAAGTTAATGGGCTTTCTGCTATATAAATAGGAACTTTTAGCTCTTTTTCTAACAATTTATCCATTCCATCCATTAAAGCCCCGCCACCTGTAATAACTATACCTTTATCTATTATATCTGCAGATAATTCTGGTGGAGTTTGTTCTAATACAGATTTAGTTGTTCTTACTATTGTATAAGCACTTTCTCTTAAAGCTTCCTCCATTTCTTTAGAAGTTATAGTTACTGTATGAGGTAAACCAGTCACTATATTTCTACCTCTTACTTCCATTTTTTCACTTCTTGAATCTGGATAAACAGTCCCTATATTTAGTTTTATTTCTTCAGCTGTTCTATCTCCAATTAATAATTTATATTTATCTTTTATAAATTTCATAATATCACTATCAAATACATTACCAGCAACTTTTATTGAAGCACTTGTAACAATTCCTCCCAATGATAAAATTGCTACATCTGTTGTTCCTCCTCCAATATCTATTACCATATTACCACTTGGTTTAGATATATCAAGTCCTGCTCCTACTGCTGCTACTTTAGGTTCTTCTTCTAAATAAACTTTTTTAGCGCCTGTTCTTTCAGCAGCTTCTTTAATAGCATTTTTTTCAACTTGAGTTATATTAGAAGGACAACATATTAAAATTCTTGGTCGAGTAAACAAATTCTTTCCATTTATCTTTTTTATAAAACTATTAAGCATGATTTCAGTTATCTCAAAGTCAGCAATAACACCATCTTTTAGAGGTCTTACTGCTTTTACTTTTCCTGGAGTTCTTCCAAGCATGTCTCTTGCTTCTGTACCAACTGCCAAAGGTCTTCTTGTTTCTGAATCTATTGCAACTACACTTGGTTCATTTAAAACTATCCCTTGTCCTTTAACATATATAAGTACATTTGCTGTTCCTAAATCTATTCCTATATCTTTGGCAAACACTTTTTTCACCTCTTTTCTAACTATTTGATTTTAAATATTTATTTTTAGTTGATTCTCCACCTCTTAAGTGTCTTATATCAATATGATATTTTAATATGTTATCAACTTCTATATATTTATTTTTATCTATTTCTAAAAGTCGTTCGTGTAAATCTTTATGAACTGTACTTTTTGATACTCCAAATATGGAGGCCAATTCACGTACTGTTTTTTCAGTTTTAATTATATAATTAGCTTCATCAATAACCCTTTTAGCTATATTAGAATTCATATAACACCCCTCTGGTATATTATATAAATTTAAGGAATTAATATACCTAAAAAAGAGAGAGTTATAACTCATCTACTTTTTTGTCATAATAATTTTCAGGATTAACTATTTGGCCTTTAATAATAAGTTCAAAATGTAAATGATTATTTAAATCTTTAGAAATATTGGAAGAACCACTTTTTCCTATAATTGTTCCTTGTTTTATTTCATCATCTTTTTTAACATTAACTTCACTTAAGCTTTGATATACACTAACTGTATCATTGCTATGTCTTACTTCTACTATTTTTCCTAGTGTATTATCTTCTTTTACTTCTGTTACTTTTCCATCTAGAATTGATACTACATCAAAAGTCCCTTCTATTCCACCATAGGAAACACCACTATTTTGCAAATATGTTGCTTCATAATAGATTATAGAATTTTTTTGTTTTTCTTCATCTGCTTTATAGTCATAAAAATCTTTAACTATTTTGACACTTTTATCTGTATAAGGTCTAATAATTGTTGTTGTTGTATTAACTACTGGAATATCTTTATCAAATATAGTCTGTGATACATAATCATAATCAGGATCTGATGTATTCTCTTCAAAATATGACTTTTCAACTACAAATAAAGTCCCTAGAAAAGTTACTATAGCAAGTCCATATAATCCTATCACTGCTGGTTTTTTTAATTTGTATTTTTTCATTTTCTCACCTCTATTTTAATTTTGAGCAAAAAATGAAAAAATATACTCTTTTTTTAAATTTTTTTAATTTCTACACCTTGATAATAGTATTTTAAAATTTGATCATATTTATATCCTTTTTTAGCCATAGCAAGTGCTCCATATTGACTCATTCCTACACCATGACCATATCCTTTAGTTGTAACTGTTATATTAGAAGCATCTTGAGAAATACTAAAAAAAGTAGATTTTAGATTTAGTAATTCTCTTACTTTACTTCCTTCAAATGTTTTATCATTTATTTTAATTTTTTTAATTCTACCAGTACTAGTTGTATTTATTATATTTATATTTATTTTATTAGTACAATTAATACTTAATTTATTACAAAAATCATTTAAAGTAAAATAATTATTTGAATTAAATAATGGTGATACTTCTGAGTCCCAATTAGAATCAACACTTCTTAAATAATTTAGTTTTTTACCAAAAATATCTTCACTATTTTCTGTAAAACCAGCTGAAGTTGAAAAAAAGAAAGCTTCTACTACTTCATTGTTATATTCTAAATATTCTCCCTTAGTTTCTAATACAGCTGTTTTCAATTTGTTAATATATTCTGTATATTTATCTTTCCAAGCTTCTTTTAAATAATTTGTATCCAGATATACTTGATTGTCAACTGTATCTACTACATCATAATCATTATCTTTATTATATGCCATTTTTTTCATTACATAACTGCGAGAAGCTACTGCTTGTGCTTTTAGTGCTTCTAAATCAAAACTTACAGGCATTTCACCTGCCAAAACTCCTATTATATACTGTTCAAATGGAACATTATCTATATTATTATCACTTCTTTTAACTCTTATAAACATGTTTTCATGATATAAAAATTTTATTTCATCATCTCTTATAAAAATATTTACAATTAAAACGGGAATAATAATTATCAAGAGTGTTACTAAAATTATTTTTTTAATAATATCACCTTCTTCTTAATATTATTCACTTTTTTTATAATTATAATCTTTAATATTGAAAAAAATTGTCAAAAAAATCCAGTTATAGAACTGAATTATATAGTTTTTTTAACATACTTAAATTTTTATATAAATATTCTTTTATTACCATATATTAATTTAATATTAAAAAAACTAGTATTTATGCAACTTTTTAATTCTACCCTACAATTTGATTGTTTAACCCAAAATCGTATATAAAATTAACTAATAAATATGATAGTACTAAACAAATAATTAAATAAAATATTCTAGCTTGCCAAATTCTATTTTTTTTAAATATAAAGTTTATATTAATACCATCCATGCTATAAAGAACCAAAGGAATAGAAAATAAATATAAAACTGCTTTAATTGTCATAATTATCAATCATTTCAATACGACGTGTATGTCTTTCTTCTTCTGAAAATTTAGTTTTTATAAATACATCTAAAATATCTTTTATCCTAAACATATTTAAATTAGAAGAAAAAGCTATACAATTAGCATTATTATGAAGACGAGATAATTTTGCTTCTTTTATGTTATGAACTAATGCACATCTTACACCTTTTACTTTATTAACTGTAATGGACATTCCTATTCCTGTACCACAAATTAAAATTCCTATTTGTATTTCTTCTTTTTTTAAAGATTCTCCTACCTTAAAAGCATAGATTGGATAATCAACACTATCTAAATTATTGCTTCCATAATCTATTACATCATGTCCTAAATGTTCTAAATACTTTTTTATTTTTGCTTTTGCTTTTATACCATGATGATCTGATGCTATTCCTATTTTCATTTTACCACCAATATTATTATACTACATAAAAAACAAAAAAAACAGATAAACTGTTTTATTTTTCTGATGTAAAACCATATTTACGATTGAATTTTTCTACACGTCCTCTTTTACTTACTTGTTCATTAGTTCCATTATAGAAAGGATGACATTTATCACATACTTCTACATGTAAATCTGGTTTTGTTGATTTAACTGTAAAAGTATTTCCGCATGCACATGTAACTTTTGTTTCAACGTAATCAGGATGAATTCCTTTTTTCATTTTAACTCTCCTTCCGCCATGACTAATAATAGTCATAGTAATTTAATGCTTTTTTATTATAACAACTTTTTTATAGTTGTGCAATACTAATCTCTACTTTTTCCAAATAAACTAATTAATTTAAGGAAAATATTAATATAATCTAAATATAAATCTAATGCACAAATTATTGTTACTTTTTTAGGATCTTCTATTTGATACGCAACTGTCTTTATTTTTTGAATATCATATGCTGTTATACCAAAGAAAACAATCAAAATAATCCAAGATATAATTATATCTACCATAGCATTTCCTAAGAATAAATTTATTATTGTAACAATAATACCACCTAATAATATCATATACATAATAGTAGAATATTTTGCTAAATTTATATTAGTTTTATAACCTAGAAAAGCAAATAATCCAAATATAAGTGCTGATACTAAAAATATACTAATAATTGAACTCATTTGATATACAATAAATATCGATGAAAAAGTTAATCCTGTAACTAATGCATAAAGCATAAATAAAATTATACTTGTTAAATAATTCATTTTATGTGAAAAAAATGATAACACTAGTACTAAGGCAAATTCAATTACAATTATTAGCCACATATTATTAAAAACATTATATATCATATTGATATTATTAGATACATAAAACCCTGTAAAAAAAGTAATCAACAATCCTACAAACATCCAAGTAAATACACCTGAGAATAATTTTTTTTCTTCCATCTAATCACCTTCCATTTTATTTATATATTAAGTATAATATAAATAAATAATTTTGTAAACTTAATATTTACTATCTATTCCAAAGTATTCTTCTAATGTTATCCAATTGCCATTATTATATAATTTTTTAGCTAAATCTACACCAACATATCTTAAATGCCATGGTTCATACATATAACCAGTAATACTTTCTTTTCCTTTAGGATATCTTAAAATAAATCCATATTTATAACAATTATTATTTATCCATTTAGCTTCTATAGTATTTTCAAATGAAAAATCAACACTATTAAGGTCAAAGGCTAAACCTGTCTGATGTTCAGAATGTCCAGGTCTTGCTGAATATCTATCAGCTGCTATTTTACCATCTCTACTCACATAATTATTATAAAGATACTGTTGATCATAATAAGAACGATATCCACTAATTATATATATATTTATTCCATCTGTTGTAGCAGCTGCTTTCATACTATTATAAGAATTAATAGTATCATTAGTAATACCACTACCATATGTACTAGGTAATTTATAGCTTTTATTAGCTATTAATATCCCATTTATATAAGTAACTCCATTAACTACTTTTAAAGTATATCCTTTAGAAGTAGTGATTACTCTATTATTAGGGTCACTATTAACTTTTAAAACTAAATCTTTCTTTGTTTTATTTCCAGATAAATCAGTAGCAAGCAAAACTAAATTATAATTTCCTTGTTTATTAGTATCATAGTTTCCTTCTATTTCAACTTTAATATTTTCTTTTGAATTATCTGTAACTTTAATACTTTTTGTTATATCTATATTATTTCCAATATTTATATTTATTTCTTTTTGGGATTCGATTACTGGAGGAATAGTATCAACTATTTCTATATTAAAATCATAATTATATATAATTGTTCCATAAAGAATAGGAACAATTATTTTTTTCTTTCCTAATTTAGATGTATCAGTATTTACATTTTTTATTAAAATCTTACCATTTTTTATTTTTTTAATAAGATTTAAGATTTTAATTTCCGTATTTATTTCTAATTTTAAATTATCAGAAAGAATAACATTTAATTCAATATCTTTACTTTTTATTTTTTTACTATTCAAATATACTATTATGATAAATGCTAGAACTATTAATATAATTATTAATGCTATTACTACTTTATTTTTTTTCATATCTTACCTCATACTACTTTTAGTATATCACTTAAATAAAGTTTTATCAATCACCTTAATTATTTCTTCAGATATTGCCTCATATCCTTCTATAGATGGATGTATATCTTTTGGATTAGGTAAATAATCATTATTTTTAAAGAGATCAAATATATCTACATAGTACATTTTATATTCCTTACACAATTCTTCTAATTTTTTATTAGCAAATTTTATTATTTCATCCATTTTTTCTATATTTTCATGTTCTTTAAATGGTGTATAATAACCAACTACTACTATATCCTCTTTACAATATTGTCTAACTAATTTAAATAAATTTTCAACATCATTTATAACATTGATAATATGATCATAGACATCACTTTCATCAGCATTTATATAATAAAAGAAATCATTAGCACCTATTGATAGTGTTACTAAATCAGCTTTTATTAAAGCATTTTTTAAGGTTATATTTTTATCATTGATTGTTATTTTTTTATTATCCTCTATATCCCTTTTTAAATCAATTGATCTATAACCACTTATAGCAAACTGATCAATATATGTTTCAAGTAAATCTCTATTTTCTAGATATTTTTTTATATAATCGCCATATCCATAATCTTCACTACCACTAGAATTTACACCAGCTGCTATAGAGTCTCCTAAAACTAAGTAATATACTTTTTTATCAATTGTATTTAAATATATAAAGAATACTGATAATATAATTAAAGCTATAACTAATATTTTTTTCATATTTTCCTCCTAAAAAAAGTAGAGTTTTCTCTACTAAATTATATTTCTTCTATACTTATTTTAGCACCTATATTACTAAGTTTTTCTACAATATTTTCATAACCTCTTAAAACATGTTCTATTTCTGTAATAGTTGTTATTCTATCTGATTTTAAAGCGGCTAATATTAAACAAGCACCTGCTCTTAAGTCTGTAGCTTTAACTGTTTCACTATGGAAAACTGTAGGACCTATTATTTTAATTTTTCTTCCATCTATTATTATGTTAGCACCCATTTTATTTAAATATTCAACATTTTGAAATCTATTTTCATATATA
Source organism: uncultured Mycoplasmatota bacterium (assembly GCA_947646095.1). Lineage (GTDB taxonomy): Bacteria > Bacillota_I > Bacilli_A > RF39 > UBA660 > SIG208. The sequence goes on along the minus strand of CANSFI010000010.1, from coordinate 28,835 downwards.
GTTTCTTCTAGTTCTGATACTCCATTACCTAATGTGAGTAATGTTGTTAATGGTTGTTGTAAATCTGTAGGAAAACCTGGATAACCCAAAGTTCTAACTCTAATTGGTTTTAAATTATCTGTTTTAGAAACAATAATATAATCATCGCCAATTTCCATTGGAACTCCCATTTCTTTTAATTTTAAAGTTAATGTTTCTACATGATCAGGTATAATATTTTCTATTCTTAATTTATTTCCCATAAGAGCACCAGCTAGAATATATGTTCCGGCTTCAATACGATCAGGAATTACTTCAGTAAAACATTTACCTAATTTTTCTACACCTTTAATTCTAATTTCACTAGTTCCTGCTCCTGTTATTTTAGCTCCCATATTATTTAAAAAGGTTGTAATATTAACTATTTCTGGTTCTTTTGCAGCATTTTCTATAATTGTTTCACCTTTAGCTTTTACTGCTACTAAAATAGTATTAATAGTTGCTCCGACACTTGGCATATCTAAATATACATGCCCACCAATTAATTCTTCTGCATCTATTATAAATTTATTTCCTTCTTCTTTTACTTTTGCTCCTAAAGTTTTAAAACCTTTTAAGGTTTGATCTATAGGTCTAGCTCCTATTGAACAACCTCCTGGGAAATACATTTCTACATGTTTATATTTTCCAAGTAAAGCTGACATAAAGTAATATGAAGCCCTAAGTTTTTTAGATATTTTTTCTGGTATTTCTTTGTTAGTGATAGTACTAGAATCTATTGTCATTGTTCCTTCTTTTTTTTCTACCTTAGCTCCTAAGAATTCTAATATTTCATTTAAGGCATCTATATCAGATATATTAGGTATATTATCAATAGTTATAACACCATCTGAAAGAATAGAAGCTGGAACTAATGCTACTGCGCTATTTTTAGCTCCACCAACTTTAACTATACCCTCTAATATACGATTTCCTTCTATTTTCATTTGCAACATAACAAAACCTCCACAACTACTATATTAATATGTAATTTATAAAATTTGGTGTTTTAAGCCCTATTTTTACTACCAAATAATTCTACTTTATCTTTAATTGCTTGTTTCATACTATCCTCACCACTTTTTATTATTTTTCTTGGATCATAGGTACTTGTATCATTATCTAAAAAAATCCTTACTCCTTTTGTCCAAGCAATTTGTAATTCTGTATTAACATTTATTTTAGATGTTCCACAAGCAATAGCTTTTTTTATTTGAAAATCTGGTATTCCTGTTCCTCCATGTAAAACTAATGGTAAATTAACTTTTTTACTTATTTCTTCCATACGATTAAAGTCTAAATTTGGCTCACCTTTATAAAGTCCATGAACACTTCCCAAAGCTGGAGCTAAAAAATCAATATTTGTATTATTTACTAACTTAATACATTCATCAACATCAGCATATAAAATACCACTATTTACATTATCTTCACTACCACCTATATGTCCAATTTCTGCTTCTACAGTTACGTTGAATTTTTTAGCATATTCTACTACTTCTTTTGTTTTATTTATATTTTCTTCTAGATTATATTTTGAAGCATCAATCATAACTGAAGTAAAACCTGAATCAATTGCTTTTTTACAATTAGCAAAATCACTTCCATGGTCTAGATGTAATGAAACTGGAATAGTTATTTCCAAAGAATTTATTAAATTTTTTGTTATGTCAGCTACTACCTTATAACCACCCATATATTTAATAGCACCTTCACTTACTCCTAAAATAACAGGACTTTTCAAAATTTCACACTCTTCTAAAATAAATCTTGTCCATTCTAAATTGTTAATATTAAAATGTGGGACTGCATATTTATTTTGTTTTGCCTTTTCTAACATTTCTTTCATATTAACTAACATATTATCACCAATTTAATTATATAGTTTTTTTTTATAAAAGGCAATTATTCCTTAAAAATATTATACATAACTTTACTTAATTTAAAAATATTTAGTATTTAAAAAGATTTGTTACATTTTAAATAAATAGATAAATGCTATTATAATTAAGGCTAATCCTCCTATAGTAGTAGCTACTCTTCCTATTATTTCGCTTATTTTTTTACCCAAAATGAGACCTAAATAAGTAAATAGAAAAGCTGAAATAGAAAATAGAGTTGAAGATAATAAGTAATTTTTTGTAATTGTATTTAATCCTATTCCTACTGAAAAACTATCAATGCTAACGGCTAAACCAAATAAAAGTAATTCTATTTTTGACATTGGTTCTATCTTTTCTTCTTTTTTAAAACTTTCAAAAACCATTTGAATCCCAATAAATAATAAAACTATAAAAACCACTACATCTGGTTTAATAGGTATAAATTTTAAAACTATATTTCCTATAAACATACCTAAAAGTGGCATAAAAAAATGATATATACCTACTATTAATGATAAATTATTTATATCTTTTTTTTCTAAATTTAAAGTCCCATATGCTAAAGAAAGTGAAAAAGCATCCATACTAAGACTAACTGCTATCGTAAATAGTATTAAAAGTTCCATAAAAAGCCTCCTATAAAATTTTATTTATAGAAGACTTTTTTATTCTAATTATTTTTATATTGTTTTTGATATTTTTATAACTGGGCGGACACCAACACTAGCTCCATAATGTACATAATTATCAAAAACGTTACCTTTAGAACTAACAATTAAACTATGACCAAAATAATAGGCAGTAGATAACCAATAACTTTGATGAATATCAGATATATTATCTTGGCTTAAATTTTCATATAAATATGTTGGAATTTTTAATGTTTCCCAATCAACAATATTTTCTATATCTGTTAACATTAGCAACCTTGCTTTTATATTCATCCTTTTTACCCTCTGATACATTATTTCTGATGGTCCACCTAATTCTATCCATTTTGATGGTCGATCATCCTCTAATATATAATCATATGATTTTAAGTTAGTCCAATTTTTTGTTAAATTTTCTAATTGTTTTAAAGCTGTTAATGGCCCTTTATTATTATTTCCATTACTTCCATAATCACTTTCTATTCCTCCTGCAGCTATATAATCTTCTTTAGAAATCCATGCTACTCTATTACCTAAGTTTTTATTCATTATTAATGTTACTTCTTTACCATCATCTTTGATTACATAAAAATTATAATCTTCTTTATCATTTACTTGAACATTTATTTTTGTACCATTTGAACAAATTGATTCTCCCATTATACATTCATCATTTGATTTCATTATTTTATTTTTATATTTTAGTTTTTGTATTTCATTTAATTTACAATTTTTTATATTTTCATCTATTTCTATATCTGAATCAGTATAACCTTTTTTAATACAATATTTATTATTATATATAGCTATTCCTATATCTCCTTCTTCATTTATTAACATATATCCTTTAGGTATAGTTCCTTTTACCTTTAATTCTTTATTGGGTAATATAAATTCTTGTTCTTCTAAACTATTTCCTAACATATCTTGTTCATTATAATATAAGGTACCTGCTTTTATTAGGTTATATGCTGAATCTTTAAACGATTCTTTATTTACTCTTTCTATTATATTTAATACGATTGGTACTGTTATTACTCCTATTATTCCTAATATTATTATTACTCCTAAGAGTTCTATTAAAGTAAATGCTTTCTTACTCATAATGCTCACCCATTTTATTATATATAAAATGAAATTGTAGAGTAAAATTATAACATAATTTTTACTTATATATTTCACCCATTTTATAAATACTTCTCTATTAATTCTTGAACAAAAAACTTATATTCTACTTTATCACTTTCTTCTGCTTCTAATAAACATAAAGGTGGAAATAAAACACACCACCAATTTTCTCCTTTTCCTTCCCCTAATGTTATAAGTAAAGATTCATACATTCCCTCTTCATAAGTAACCCCGTTAAATTCTTTTTCTGGAAAATAATTATATCCAAAATTAACCTTATAACCTAATGTATATTTTTCTTTTATAAGTAAATCATTTACTTTTTTTTCAATATTATTTAAATTATCATTTATAATTTTTCTAGCTTCTGATATTCCTTTAGATTCTTTTAAAAGTTTAAATAGTTCTTTCTCTATTTCATTTTTTACCTTTATTTTAATATTTTGATCATAATTAGAATCACTATTAGCAATTACTCTAAATCTTATAGCTTCATTTGGTATTTTAACAGCTTCTACACTTGTATTTCCAATAATTAGATAAGTTATTAATATTCCAAGAATTATTATAAAATTTTTCATTTGTTATCACCTATTAAGTATTGATTCCTATTTTATAATTTTATACAAAAAAATTATCATTATTTATGATAACTTTCATTTTTGATTATTTTAAATCCTCTATATATTTGTTCTAATAAAATAATTCTAAATAATTGATGTGGAAAAGTCATTTTAGAAAAAGATAATTTAAAATTGCTTTTATTTTTTATATCTTCATGAATTCCATAAGATCCACCTATAATAAAAGTAATATTCGAATTATTTATAAGTGTTTTATCTATTAGATTAGAAAATTCTACACTACTTATTTGTTTTCCTTCGATTTCTAAGGTAATAATATAATCTTTATCATTAATATATTTAATCATATTATTCTTTTCTTTTTCTAAAGTTAATTCTTTATTATTTAAATCTACATCATTTACTTCTATTATTTCTATTTTTGTATATTTATTTAATCTTTTTAAATATTCCTCTATAGAATCTTTAAAAAATTTTTCTTTTATTTTTCCAACACATAATATTTTTATCATATTTCTATTAATTCCGTTCTATTATCTTGAGTTGCTACTAAAATATTGGTATTAATTTCTTTTTCTTTCAAAATTTTTTTTAAATTATTTAAAGCTATTTCTGGATCATTATTTTCATGACTAAGATGAGCTAAAACAATAAATTTAGTATTATCACCTATAAACTTTGATAAATAATTAGCAGAATCTTTATTAGATAAATGACCTTTATCTCCTAAAATTCTCATTTTCAAATAATATGGATATTTCCCTTTCATAAGCATATTTACATCATGATTGCTTTCCATTATATAAATATTTTTATTTTTTAATTTATTATGATTTTTAACATTTATATATCCTGTATCAGTAATGTATACAATTGATTTATCATTACTAGATAAAATATAGCCATTTATATCTTCTGTATCATGAGATAATTTAATTATTTCTATTTTTAAATCGTCTAAAATAAAATCTTTATCTATTAAATGATAGTTTGTCAATGGATAATCTATTTCATTGCACATTTTTTCAGTTAAATATATATTAGGATTAACTTCTTTCATAAATTTTTTTAATCCATATATGTGATCTTTGTGAGTATGTGTAATAAAAATAGAGTCTATTTCTTTTGGGTTAATTCCTAATTCTTGGAGTTTTGTATTAATATATAAAAAACTCATACCTACATCAATCAGGCATTTATGTTCGCCTGATTGAATATAAGTACAGTTTCCTTTTGAACCACTTGCTAAAACACTAACTAACAAGCAAATATTGACCTACAAGGATTTACATTAATACCTCCACGCCAAGGTTCTCCACCAACCCAAACTTCTAAATGAAGATGTGGTCCAGTAGCATCTCCAGTTGCTCCCATATAACCAATTACTTGTCCACGACCAACTGTAGCTCCTGCTCTAGTGTTTAAAGAAGACATATGACCATATAAAGTATAATATCCATTATTATGATTTATAATAACATAGTTACCATAACTATAATGCCAACCCGCTGTTATAACAGTTCCATGATTAACAGCATATATTCTAGATCCATAACCTGTACCAGATATATCTAAAGCTCTATGATGTTCACGAGTACCACTAAATGGGCTATATCTCCATGCATAATTAGATGTAATAACCCAACCACTTTCAGTTGGCCATCCCCAATATTGTCCACCAATGTTAGTTTGATATTTACTACCAACTTTGACTATTTTTGGTGTCATTGGCCTTAGTTCTTCTTTAGAAATTGTTTCTACTTGATTAGTAGTTCCGTTTATTTTTTTAGTTTTAATAGTAAGACGCTCTAAACCATTTTCACCATTTTGTAAAACCTCTTCATCTCCAATTATCATATTAGAGTCTTTTCTTTCTTCAACACGATATTTACTTTCTTGATCTTTAACTGTAGTTGTTTCTACTACTACACTAACTTTAGGATTAACAACTCCGATTGATACTATTTGACCTGGATAAAGTAAGTTATCAGAGCTTGAAAATTCAGGATTTGCAATTAAAAATTCCTCAACATTTATTTTGTTATTAAATGAAACTGTTTCTATTGTATCTCCTAATTTAACAGTATAATCTTTAGTCTGATTATCTTTACCAAATAATAAGTATTGTGATAAATCAGCAACATCATTATATATTGTTTCACTAATTGGAATATTTGTTTCTTTTATTGTAATTGTTTCATCTATATAAACATTATCAATAAGTGTTCCTGTTGTTTCTATTTTGACTTGTTCATCGTTAATATATAATTTATAATTATCTTCACCAACAAATGTGACAACAGTACTTTCTAAGGCTTTACTAAATACATCTTTATCTGTTACATAAATTTGTTCAGAATTTCCATCTTTTTCTTTAATTGAAAATTGATATCCTTTTATTGTAAATGGCTTTAATTCTTCTAATTTTTCATATACCTCTTTAACATTAGAAATTTTATTATCATAAGTAGTAACTTTTCTAATTTCTAATCCATTAGGAGCATAAACATTTGAAACACCATATTGCTTTTTTATATAATTACCCCTTTTATCAATATAGCTTTCTAATTTTTCTTTTGACTTAATAGTTCCAAGTATTTGATCATCTAAATATACTTGATAGTATGTATTAGGTCCTTCACTGTTTCTTCTTTGAAAACCTAATAAAAATATTATAATACTTAATACTACTAATAAAATTTTGGTTGAGTCTTTTTTCATATTATCACCCATTTTCTTCTGTTTTTACAAAATTTACAAATGTACTTGTATTTCGCTGAAATAAAAGATTAATAGTTGTTGTAGGTCCATTACGATGCTTAGCGATTATAAATTCACTTTCACTTACAAAAGGATTTTCTGATACTTGTTTAGTATAATAATCATCCCTATAAAGAAAAGCTACTAAATCAGCATCTTGTTCTATAGAACCTGATTCTCTTAAATCACTTAAAAGAGGTCGTTTATCTTCTCTTCCTTCTACATTACGAGAAAGCTGAGCTAAAGCAATAACTGGTATATTAAGTTCCATAGCCATTGTTTTTAAAGCTCTTGATATTTCAGACACTTCTTGTTGCCTGTTTCCAGAGTAGCGACTAGATCCTTGAATAAGTGTTAAGTAATCGATTATAACAATACCTAATCCATCATTTGAACTAGCCAGTCTACGACATTTAGCTTTTATTTCACTAATAGTCATACCTGGAGTATCATCAATAAATATTTTTGTATCAGCTAAACGAGATATTGCTTCATTAACTCTTTTCCAGTCATTATGCTCAAGATATCCACTTTTTAACTTATTGTTATCAATTTGTCCAACTGAAGAAAGCATACGTAAAGCCAATTGTTCTGCACCCATTTCCATATTGAATAATGCGACTGTTTTATCAGTTTTCATAGCTATATTAGTAGCTAAATTAAGAGCAAAAGCTGTTTTTCCCATTGCTGGACGAGCTGCAATAATTATAAGTTCATTAGGATGAAATCCTGATGTTACTTTATCCAAATCATAAAAACCACTAGGTATTCCAGTTATTTCACCTTTAGTTTGAGCCAATTTTTCTAAGTCAGATTGTGTTTTAAAAAGAACATCTTGAATTGTTCTAAATTCTGTACCTTTTCTAGTTTTTACAACATTTAAAATTTTAGATTCAGCTTTATCTAAAACTTCGGATAAAGAATCTGTTGAATTATATCCTGCTGTTATTATATCTGTGGCTTCTTCTATAAGTCTTCGTAATATAGCTTTATCATTAACTATTTTAATATATTCATCTACATTAGTTGGACTTGCTATACTATCTATTAGTTCTGTTATATAGCTAACCCCACCAACTGCCTTTAACCATTTACGATTATCTAATTCAGCTGTTGCTGTTGTTATATCTATAGGCGTATTATTTTCTAATAAATCTTTTAAAACTATAAATATTTTATTATGTATATCTAAATAAAATAAATCTTCTGTTAAATTTTCAACACATTTTTGTGCAGCATATTTACTCAAAAACATTGAACCTAAAACAGCTTGTTCTGCATCTATATTATGGGGCATAACTTTTTCAGCCATAAAACCACCTAGCTTTCTTTTACTAATTCAACTTTTAAATTCGCTATTACTTTTTTATGAAGTTCTATTTTTAATTCATGAAAGCCTAAAGTAGATAATTGATTATCAAGTATTATTTGTTTTTTATCAATATTAAAACCTTTATTTTTTAATTCTGTTACTATTTGTTTAGTACTTACACTACCAAATACTTGATCCATTTTACCAGTTTTTTGTTTAAATTTTAATTTTATTTTTTCTAATTCTTTTTTTATTTCTTCACATTCTTGTACTAAAGTTTTTTCTTCTATTTCCTTTTTTAAATTTTGTGTTTCTAAATGTTTTAGATTACTATTACTAGCTAATACAGCGTAACCATTTTTAATTAAATAGTTTTGACCATAACCATCTTTAACATTTTTTATTTCGCCACATTTACCTTGGCCTTTTAAATCTTTAATAAAAATTACTTTCATGATTTTCACCTCAGCATATATATTATACTATAATTATTATTATTTTGAAACATTTATTCTTATAAATTTATTATACATAAATTTAAACAAAAAACTCCTAGATTATCTAGAAATTTATTTTACTTGCGATATCTTCTATTTTTTTAATTCTATGGTTTACACCAGATTTAGTAATTGTTTTGCCTGTTTCAATACTAATAATTTCACTTAATTCAAGTAAAGAAGCTTCAGGATATTTTAATCTATATTCTGCAACTACCTTGATTTTATCATCTAAAATATCTAAACCACACTTATCTTTTATTTTATTAATATCGTTCACTTGTTTGGTTGCAGTTATTACTATTTTATCTACATTAGCTTGTTCACAGTTATTCAACCTATTTACCATGTTTTTATGATCTCTATAAATTCTAATATCTTCATAATATAAAAGCGCATTAGTTGCATTTATTATTCTTAAAAAGTCACCTATTTTTTCTGCTTCTTTTATATAAACCATATATTTATTTTCCCTTTTAATATATTTACTATTTAAATTATATTTATTTAAAAGTTCAATTATAAAATTTACATACTCCTCGTTTGATAATAAAAATTCTAAATGATATCTAGATTTTTTAGGATCATTAATACTTCCATTTATTAAGAATAATCCTCTTATATATGCCCTAATAGTGTCATCATCTTCAATTATATATTCTTTGGGTTTATTAAGTACTCGTTTATCAAATATTCCTAAAGAATATAATATCTTTGTAACATTATTATTTATATCTAATATATATATATAATTTTTATTATAATTATAACCTTTTCTAACTGTTATTTTAGGTATAACACCATATAATCTTTTTATTTCTATAAAAAGAAGTCGTGCTAAAGAAGAGTTTTCAGAAGATATTTTTATTGTATTTTCTGTAATTTCACTATTTATTATGATAGATGATAATAGTGCTATTGCTTCGATATTGGTTAATTCAAGTTTACTAACTTCATTTTTAACAATACTTGTAAATGACATTTTACTTATTTAACAAGGTTGAAAAAATATAAAATGCTAATTTAACAACATCATGTCTTATAGTTCCATTTTCTATAGCAATAAAATCATCTTCAATAATATCAACATTTAATTTTTTTATATTCTCATAGTCTAGAATAACAGGATCTTTTTGTTCTAGGGTTTCATATCTTTTAACCACATTTGGTGCAATTTTGCCATTATTGGCAATTACTATATCAATTTTTCTTTTATCTAAATGCTTGTTTAATAATTTTACATGATGACTAACATTAAAATTATCTGTTTCTCCTGGTTGTGTCATAAGGTTACAAACATACATTATTTTAGCTTTACTTTCATCTATTTCTTTAATGATTTCTTTGCAAAGTAAATTAGGCATTATACTAGTAAATAAACTACCCATACTTAAAATTATTAAATCTGCTTCTTTAATTGTCTTTAACACTTCATTATTTATAATAGGTATTTGTTTATAATAAACATCTTTGATATTTTTATCTGTTAAAGTTATATTGTGTTCTCCTTCAACAATAGAACCATCTTCCATTTTTCCCATTAATACTACATTATCCTCTGTTAATGGCAAAATTCTTCCTTTTAAATTAAGCACTTTACTTAATGATTCGATTCCATCAGATAAATTACCTGTAATATTAGTCATAGCTGTAAGTAGTAAATTACCAACTGTATGACCATTTAAATCACTTGTAGTTTTAAAACGATAATTAAATAATTCTTCAACCAAAGGTTCTGTTTCAGATAAGGCTACTAATACTTTTCTAATATCACCAACAGCTGGAGTATTAAATTCTTTTCTAAGCCTACCTGTACTTTTACCATCATCACAAACTGAAACTATAGCAGTTATATCTAAAGGATACTCTTTTAAGCCTCTAAGCAAAGTAGATAGTCCTGTTCCTCCACCTAATAATACAACTTTTTTATGCATACTTATCACCACTATAATTATACTATAAAATTTTTTGATTTAAAACAAAAACATAGAATATATCTATGTTTAGATTACCAACCCCATCTTTTTACGCTAAATTTTGTATTGGAATTTGTTCCATTTACTATATCATTTTCAGTTGTATGAGCTAAATCTATTAAAATATTCCCATTATTATAAGCATTTATTAACGCACCACCTGTATCTAAAACTATGCCTAAAGTTTTACTCATATCACTATTATTAATTTCTATTATTGTTCCACAAGGAAATTGTTGTAATGGAGCTGCTAAAATACGTATGTCGCCATAATAACTATCATTAAAATGGATCCCATCTGTTTTTAGGCTATAATGCTTTCCATTAACTGAACAAGCTACACTACCATCACCACTACAACTAACACAGTCTGGCCCATATAGTGTTAATGTTCCTGTATATTCTCCTTGTTTACCAGTACCAACTTCTACTACTTCATCAACTTTTTCTTTTAAGGTTTTTACAGTTTCTCCTTGTTCATCTTGATATATAATTCCATCCTCACCTTTAACTAATACTCTTTTGTTTTCAGCAGGAACTTTTGAATTATATTTTATAACTGTGTCATACTGTACGATTGTACTTACAATTTTTGATCCTTTATCTTTATCATAATTGTTAACATTAATTATTTCTTTAGATAAGTCAAAAGTACCAAATATAGATGCAATTGACATAACTAACAAACTAAATAATTTACTAATCAACTGCAGTAAATATATACTCATAATTCACCTCTTATATTTTGGTAGTACATATAAATGGTATCATAATTCAATTGGTAAGTCAAATTGTTCTATCGCATTAACAGTCGTTCTATTTAATACTTCTTCTAAGCTTATATTTTTAAGTTTAGCTATTTTTTTAGCTACATATATTATATTATAAGGTTCATTTATCTTTCCTCTTAAAGGTTCTGGAGAAAGATAAGGACTATCTGTTTCTAAAAGTAAATTGTCTAAAGAAATATTTTCAACTACTTCTTTTAGTATTTTAGAATTTTTAAATGTTACTACTCCCCCTATACCTAATTTTATGTTTAATTTAATAAATTTATGTGCCATTTCTAAACTTGAACTATAACAATGTATAACTGCTTTTGTATTTAAATATTTTTTTAATATATTATATGTATCATTTATAGAATCACGACTATGAATAACTATAGTTTTTTTATATTTATTAGCTAATTCTATTTGTTTTATAAATATTTCTTGTTGTTTTATTTTATTATCTTTTATAAAATGATAATCTAAGCCTATTTCTCCTATTCCAACTATTTTAGGATTGTTAATATTTTCCTCTATTATTTTAAAACTATTACTATTTATATTATCTATTTCTTCTGGATGAATTCCAATTACTCCATAAATATTAGGATATTTATTTATAAGTTCTATTACTTGTTTATTTGTTTTATCATCAACTCCACTTACAATTATAATATTATTACCCATATGTTTTATAATTTCATCAATATTTTCATATTCATCTAAATGACAATGTGTATCTATCATCATAATTAATCACCTTTATAGTATTTTATCACAAAGTAGTAAAGTTTTAGAAGGAATCCAATAAAATTTAGATAATATAATAAATCCATAATTAACTTATGGATTTTCTTTTTATATAGATATATCTAGTAAAATATACCAATACTACTAGTAAATATGCTATGTCAACATAATTTCTTTTATATAAAACACTACAACAAATAACAACAAACAAAGCTATAAAAATTCCTATTACTGTATGATTCTTGTTATTATTAGTTTTCATAATTTCTCCTTACTATTTTATCAACAGTATAAATATACCATTTTAAGTTAAGGATTTCAAAGGTTTTTATTTGTTTTTATGCGACAATTTACAACATTTTACACAATTAGCTAAATATTTCTTTTAATTTTGCTTCTTTATCAATACGAATAAATATAGGTTTAGGTTCAATTACATTATATTCTAAAACTTTTTCATTTTTATTTGTGTTTAATTGTCTTAATATTTCTTTTGATGTATCTGGTAAAAATGGTTCTAGTAGAATGCTGCCTTTTCTAATTGTTTCTAATAAATTATAAATTACTGTTTCTAATCTTTCTTTAGAGTTTGGATCTTTCGCTAATATCCAAGGTGTAGTTTCATCAATATATTTGTTAGCTCGTTTAAATATTTCAAATACTTCATCAATTGCATCAGCTACTCGAAGGTCATTCATTTTTTCTGATGTTTTAATATAAGCATTATTTATAGTATTAAATAAATCATTATCTATTTCTTGAACTTGAGCCTTATTTGAAACATGCCCATCAAAATATTTATTAGCCATTGCTATTGTTCTATTTACTAAATTACCCAAAACATTGGCCAAATCAGAATTAATTCTTTCAATTAAAAGTTCATAAGTGAAAGTTCCATCTTGAGAAAAAGGTATTTCATGTAATAAATAATATCTAACTGCATCTACACCAAATAGATTAACTAATTCATCAGCATATACAATATTTCCTTTAGATTTACTCATTTTATCATCACCTGAAAGTAACCAAGGATGACCAAATATTTTTTTAGGAAGTGGTAAATTTAAAGCCATCAACATAATAGGCCAATATATAGTGTGAAATCTTAAAATATCTTTACCAATTAAATGGACATCAGCAGGCCAATATTTTTTAAATTCTTTACTACTATTTTCTAAATCATATCCTAAAAAAGTAATATAATTGCTTAAAGCATCTATCCATACATATACTACATGCTTATCATCAAAATTTACTGGTACTCCCCATTTAAAGGAAGTACGAGAAACACATAAATCTTGTAGTCCAGGCTTAATAAAATTATTTACTATTTCATTTTTTCTAAGTTTGGGTTCAATAAAATTAGGATGTTCTTCAATATACTGTTCTAATTTTTTAGAATATTTCTCCAATTTTAGAAAATATGCTTCTTCCTCTTCCTTGCTAACTTCTCTACCACAATCTGGGCATTTACCATCTATTAATTGATTTTCTGTAAAAAAAGATTCACAAGGTGTACAATACCAACCTTCATATTTTCCTTTATAAATATCTCCTTGATCATACAATTTTTTAAATATTTTAGATACAATTTCTTTATGTTTTGAATCTGTTGTTCTTACAAATTTATCATAACTAGTATTCATAGTATCCCAAATATTTTTAACTTCCTGTGCTATATTATCTACATATTCTTGCGGATTAACATTATTATTTTTTGCTTTTTCTTCTATCTTTTGACCATGTTCATCTGTACCAGTTTGAAAATAAACATCATATCCTTGATATCTTTTAAAACGTGCTATAGCATCAGCTAATACTATTTCATAAGTATTGCCTATATGTGGCTTACTTGAAGCATAAGCTATTGCTGTTGAAATATAAAACTTTTCCATATTATCACCTAATTAGTAGAACCTATTCCACTAAACCTTTCATTTGTTATTTCTTCTTCATTATCAATTGTTAAAAAATTTATAAATACTCCTTGGCATATTTTATCACCAATATTAATTTTAAATTCTTTATTTCCTTCATTTTGAATTTTAATAAAAATGTGACCTTCATTACTTTTGCTTCCATAATAGTCTGCATCTATTATTCCTGTTTGATTGCACATCCGTATATTATTATTAAATCCCATACTACTACGAATATAAAGCATTAATACCTCATTATCATTCATACATACTTTAATTCCGGTTGGGATTTTTACAATTTCATTTGGTGCTAAAGTTATATTTAATATACTTCTAAAATCATATCCAGCACTTTTTTTAGTACTTCTTTTAGGTAATTCTAAATCATTATATAATTTTATATCATCAATTATATCTTTTTTAAATTGTTCAAAACTAATTTTTTCAAATTTTCTCATAATTTCCTCCAAAAAAAATCATCCTTAATTATAAGGACGTGATTTACGTGGTACCACCTTAATTTATAAACTTTTGAGTTTACCTTAAATATTTAACGCATATATACGTTTTAGCCTACATATCGACTAAAAAGTTCAGGAATCATTCGAAATAAGCATCATTTATCTAGCTCCCACCTATCTAAATTCTCTTTGAAACTATCTTATTCTTCTTTCCCTCAAAACATTTTCATTTGTCGATATTATAGCACACACTTAATCAATCTTCAAGATGCTTACCTAAAAAATTAGAAATTATTTGACATATTTGAAATTCTTGATCATCTATTACTGCTTCATTATCAAAAATAATAACAAGTCCTACTACATCACCATTTGATATAATAGTTGATATAGCATATGTTCCTTCTAAAACTTCTTCTTCAATTATATTAATTTTTTTATTATATTTTTCTATACTTTTTTCTCTATTTAATAAAGCAGATTCTAAATATGAACTAATTGATTTATTAAGATACTTTTTCTTATATTTTCCAGATGCTGCTATAATAGTATCATTATCGGTTATGATAATATTATGCTTAAAAAAAGCATAAATTGAATCTGTAAGTTCTTGGGCAAAATCTTCTATCTTGTTCATTGTAGAATATTTTTTTAATACAATATTTTCTTTATCATCTATAAATATTTCTAAATTTTCTCCTTCTTTAATTCTTAATGTTTTTCTTATTTCTTTTGGTATAACAATACGTCCAAGTTCATCTATTCTCCTAACTACACCTGTTGCTTTCATAATTACCTCTCTTTCTAAATAGTATTTTGTGTTAATTATAATTTTTTATACTTATAATAAGTAAATTATGGTATAATATTCTAGCTAGTGAAAAGAGTTGATTTTATGAATAAAATTTTTATATTCGGACATAAAAATCCAGATACTGATAGTGTATGTAGTGCGATTAGTTTATCTTATTTAAAAAATAAACTTGGATTTAATACAATTCCAATGGTTTTAGGAGAAATTAATAACGAAACCAAATTTGTATTAAAATATTTTAATGTTGATATTCCTAACTATTTAAATGATGTAAAACTCCAAATTAAAGATTTAGATTATTTAAAAAATTTTTATGTTGATAAAAAAATGTCATTATTCTCAATTTATAATTATATGAACAAGAATAAAATTAGCAATGTTCCAATTATTGATTGTAATAAAAAATTCTTAGGTACTACATCTATGAAAGATATTACAAAAAATCTAATTATGGGAGATATTGATAATTTAAATACTTCTTACAATAATATTTTAGAAACTTTATCTGGAAAAGAACTATTAAAATTTAATGAGGAAATAATTGGTAATGTTTTAATTGCTTCATATAAAAGTACTACATTTATTGAAAATGTTAAAATTGATAATAATACTATATTAATAGTAGGAGATAGACATAGTATTATTGAATATGCTGTTAATAGCAAGGTTAAATTGATTATTTTAACAGGTAGTAGCAAAATTAAAGATGAACATTTAAAAATTGCTGAAAAAAATCATGTAAATATTATAAAAACTGATTATCATTCATTTATGGTTGCCAGATTGATAGGTTTAGCTAATTATGTTGAAACTATTGCAAATAAAGATGGAATTATTTGTTTTGATGAAAATGAAGATGTTAATGATTTTGTAGATATCGCTAATAAAACAAGATTTAGTTACTTTCCTGTCATTAATAAAAATGATAATTGTTTAGGCTTAATTAAACTTGCTGATGTTTCCAATAAACATAAAAAACAAGTAATCTTAGTTGATCATAATGAATATGAACAAAGTGTTGATGGATTAGATGAGGCTGAAATTTTAGAAATAATTGATCACCATAAATTAGGTACTATTGGAACCAGTATTCCAATTAATTTTAGAAATATGCCAGTTGGTAGTACTAATACTATTGTTTATATGTTATATAAAGAAAATAATATTGAAATTCCTAAACATATTGCAGGTTTAATGCTTTCTGGATTAATTTCTGATACTCTATTGTTTGCTTCTCCTACAACTACTGAAAAAGATAAACAAATAGGTTTAGAACTTGCTAAGATTGCTGACATTGATATGGAAAAATATGCATTGGAAATGTTCAAAGCAGGTTCTACTTTAAATGGAAAAAGTCATGAAGAAATTTTATACACTGATTTTAAAAATTTCACTATTAGTAATAAAAAAATTGGGGTAAGTCAAATATCTACTGTTAATACTGAAGAATTTGAAAAAACAAGTATTGATTATATTAATTTAATTGAAAAAATTGCTAAAAATAATGATTATTATATATTAATATTTTTAGTAACTGACATTTTAAATAATGGCTCTTATATTTATTACAATAAAAACTCAGAAGACATATTAGACAATTGTTTTAAGGTAAATGGATTAAAACAAGGATATTATTTAAAAGGAATTATTTCTAGAAAAAAACAAGTTATACCAAATATTATGGAAATATTAGAAAAAAAGTAATTCATCAATCTGAATTACTTTTCATTTGTTCTTTTATTTTATTTATCTCATTAATATCAAGTTTAGTTATTCTAACTATTAAGTCAATATCAATACCATTTTTCAACATTGAAATAACAAAATCTTTTTTTTCATATAATTTTTCTTCTTTTAATCTCAATTCTTCATTATATGCTTCTAATACACCATTATTTTGGCTTACTTCAACTGCATCTTTAATATATTCTAAAGCAACATCATTATTGTTAGCTAATTCTAACGACATTTCTACATCTGGTATTATTAATGCTAATAAATATTTTTCCGAATCACTTAGACTTTCGATACCTTTTATTTGCCATTTCTTTATTAAATTAGGTACATAAATTTCTATAATTACTATACTATCAGTAAGTATTTCTCCTCGTTCATTTCTAAACTTATATACTTCAACTATTTCATCATCTTCCTTAAAAGAAAAATTATTGATATTAAGTTGAATTGCTTGTGAATACTTAAGTTCACCATTTCCTACTTCTGAATAAATATCAAAAATATTATAGATATTTTTTTCCATTTGTTCAATACTGTTATTAATATTAATTTCTAAACCTATATTTTTTTTATCCATATAATCATCCTTTCTAACAATTTTACTTCATAAAATTATTTTTTATCATAGTATTTATTATACTGTTTTCAATAAATCAATCATTATTATTCTTTCTTTCCAAAATAATAATATCATATTATATATTTAATTAAAAATGAATATTTTTGATATTTTAAATATATTTTATTGCAATTTTAGATATATATGTGAATACTTTTTTAATTTTTTTACAATACTTTATTTAAATATTATTAATCTAACAAATTACATTTTTTCTTAATTTTTTCAAAATAAAAAAGAATGCTTTATACATTCTTAACTTAGTGCCTTATTTACTATTTCCATAAGTTCTATTAAATAATAAATAAAATGTTTTTCTAATTTTATAGTGTCTAAAGTAATAATAAGATTTTTGTTTTTTAAAGAAAACCTAAACATTCTAGTTATTCTACTAGCTTCAATAAATAACAATTCTCCATTAACTTTTTCAGTTATTTCTTTAGGTAATATAATTTCTATAAAGTTTTTAGTTTGTTTTACCTGTTTTATATTAAGTTTATTAGCCATTTTTTCAAACCATTCTTCATACATATATACAAGTAAATTTTCACTAATATTTCCAAACCTATCTTCTAATTCCTCTTTTGTTATATGTAATTTTTCATAGGAATCAATTTCGTTAATTTTTTTATGAATTTCTATTTTTAATTCTTCATCATTTACATAATTATCATCAATTGCAGTTTCTACATCTAATAAAGGTTGTGTTTCAATATTTTTATCTTCTATTGGTTCTCCTTTTAACAATTTTATTTCATTATTAAGCATTTCCATAAACATTTCAATACCAACAGTATCGATAAAACCCGCTTGTTCGCTACCTAGTATATCTCCTGCTCCTCTAATAGATAAATCGCGCATGGCAATTGCAAAACCACTTCCTAACTCAGTAAATTCTTTGATTGCATTTAATCTTTTAACAGCTATCTCAGAAAGAATTTTTCTTTTATCATACATTAAATAACAATAAGCTATTTTATTACTTCTACCTACTCTTCCTCTAATTTGATATAATTGTGATAAACCAAAATGATCGGCATCTATTATAATTAATGTATTAACACTTGGAATATCTATACCAGTTTCTATAATGGTTGTACAAAGTAAAATATCAAATTCTCTATTAGTAAATTTAATCATAATATCTTCTAATTCTGTTTTATTCATACGACCATGTGCTGTTACAATTCTAGCTTCTCTAACAAGTTTAGATATTTCTAATGCTTTGGAATCCATATCTTCTATTTTATTATATAAAATAAATACTTGACCATTTCTAGATAATTCTTTATATATAGCATCTTTAATTATTTGATTATTGTAAGCTAAGACATAAGTTTGAATAGGATATCTATTAACAGGTGGCGTTTCAATTAATGACAAACTTCTAAGACCTGCCATAGACATTTGTAAGGTTCTAGGAATTGGTGTGGCTGATAAAGTTAAAACATCTACATTGTTTTTATATTTTTTTATTTTTTCTTTATGTTTAACTCCAAATCTTTGTTCTTCATCAATTACAAGTAATCCTAAATCTTTAAATGATATATCATCGCTTAATATTCTATGTGTACCAATTAAAATATCAATTTTACCCTCTTTTAATTTTTTTACTATTTCATTTGTTTGTTTTGTTGTAACAAATCTATTTAATAATGCAATATTAATTGGAAATGATTTAAATCTTTGTATAGCATTTTGAAAATGTTGATTAGAAAGAATTGTTGTTGGACAAAGAAGTGCGACTTGTTTACCACCCATTATTGCCTTAAACATAGCTCTAAATGCAACTTCTGTTTTTCCATAACCAACATCTCCGCATAATAATCTATCCATAGGTTGTGATTTTTCCATATCTTTTTTTATTTCATCAACAACTTTTAATTGATCAATTGTTTCTGTATATTGAAATTCTTTTTCAAATTCAATTTGTTCTTTGGTATCTTGTGGAAAAGCATAACCCACACTTGATTCCCTTAGAGCATATAATTTTAATAATTCTAAAGCTATGTCTTGAACTCTTTTTTGAGCTTTTAATTTTGTCTTTGCCCATTCAGTTCCTCCCAATTTATTTACTTTAGGAACAATGCCATCTTTAGCTGAATATTTACTTATTAATTCTATTTTTTCTACAGGTATATATAATTTATCATTACCTTTATAAGAAATACTTAAATAATCTTTTTTTAAACCATTTTTAGTTAATGTTCTAATACCTTCATAGCGACCTATTCCATGAATAGCATGAACTATATAATCGCCTTTTTGAAGTTTATTGATATCTCTTATTTTAGTACCTAATTTAAAATTAGTTTTATAAATTGTATCTTTTTCTTTAGTATTAAAAATATCTTTTTCACTTAAAAATACCACATTATTATATATAAATCCATTATTTATATTTTTAATAATCAAATTAACTTTATGATCAAATAATTCTGATTCATTAGTAAAAACTAAGATACTATTATCTATGGTATCTAATATTTTATTTACTTTATAACGATTACTAAGACAGATTATTACTTTATTATAATTATTTAAATACTGTTTTAAAGCATTCTCTAAATTATTTCCTAAAAATTCTGATATTTCAATTGAATTATAATTATTACTTATTTCATTATCAAAAGATGAAAATTTATAGGTATTATTTGGAGTGATTTTATATAAATCATTCATATAAGTTGTATTTAAATTTTCTTGAGAATTGCTATATTCTGAAATTTCTTCTAGTAATAATTTATAACTATTTTCTAAATTTAAGTAATCATCAAAAAAAATAAATGGCTTATTTAAATAATCAATTATACTAGTTTCTTTTTCATATTTAATTATATCTCTTTGTTTTAAATTAAAAGTATCTATATCATAATTAATTAAAAATTCTGTATTTGAATTAATTTCTATTTTATCAATTGTTTTTAAAGTAAGCTGATTATTTACATTAAAAATTCTTATTGAATCTACAGTATCTCCCCAAAATTCAATTCTAATTGGATTATCTGAACTTATGGGAAATATATCAATAACAAATCCTCTTACAGCTATTTCTCCTGTCTTATTAACAATTGTTTCTTTGCGATACCCTAATTTATACAGTCTTTCTATCAACTCATTAACTTTATAGTCAGAATTTTTATCAATTATTAATTTGCTTCTTTTATATGTATTAAGAGTAGGAAGAAATCTTAAATATCCCATTAAATTAGTAATTATAATATTTTTATTTGATTCTATTACTGTATTTAAAGTTTCTAATCTAGTTGTTTTTAATTCTGGACTAATAGCAAGTGCTTCACTAGTTAGAAAATCATCCATTGGAAAAAATAAGACATTTTTATTATAATTAGATAGTATTTGATATAATTTACTAGCATCATATAATGAATTAGTAACTACTAATATATTTTTATTATTGTTTTCAAATGCGTTATTAATATATATGGCTTTTAATTCATTTGTTAAACCAGATAATTCATATTTATTTTTATCAAAAGTTATTATATTTTTAAATATAGACATATTATCACCTACTTAATACGATAAAAATGATACAAATTTAAGTATCACCTATTATATTTATTCATCAAATTGCTAAATGATAAATTAAGATAATCGTGTAATATTTTTGGTCCTAAATCAATTATATCATTTAATTTTGTTTTTTCATTATTTCCTAAATGTCCCAATACATAATCTTTAGTATCTATACTTTTATTATTAGAAATTCCTATTTTCATACGATGATAATTTTTTGTTTTTAAGTTGGCTTCAATATTTTTAAGTCCATTATGACCTCCACTACTGCCTTTTTCTCTTAATTTAAAAACACCTAATTCTAAATCTAAATCATCATGAATTACAAATATATCATCAACTGATATTTTATAAAATTTCATATATCTATTTATAACATTTCCTGAAAGATTTATATATTCTAATGGCTTTAAAAAAATTATTTTTTCTCCATTGATATTAGCTTCATAATAAATGCCACCCATTTTTTCTCTTCCATTATTAATATTAAGTGACTGCAGTATTTTGTCTATCATCATAAAACCAATATTATGACGTGTGTTTTCATATTCTTTTCCAGGATTTCCTAAACCAACTATTAATTTCATTTTACCACCTACTTTTTATGATATTCATTATAAACTTCACTTTTGTTTATGTTTCTTTCTTTTGCTACTTTTTTTATTGCATCCATTAATGCTATTTCATCATCTACATAAAGATTTACATGTTCAACAATTGTCAAATTGTCATAATTTTTTATAGTATTATCACCATCTAATATTATAACAAATTCTCCTTTAGCGTCAACTAATTGTTCTTTTATGTCTTCTATTTGTCCACGATATATTTCCTCATATTTTTTGCTTATTTCCCGGGAAATGCTTATTTGTCTATTTCCCATAATTTCTAACATATTTTCAAGAGTTCTAGTAATTCTATGAGGTGCTTCATAAAAGATTAATGTTGCTTTAATATTTTTTAAATTTTCTAATTCTTTTTTTCTTTTTGCTTCTTTACTGTTTAAAAAACCATAAAACATAAAAGGTGAAGGTGTTAATCCAGACACTATTAAAGCTGGTATTAAAGCAGTAGCTCCAGGAAGACCAACTACATTATAACCTTGATCTATAATAAATTTAGCTATCTCATATCCAGGATCACTAATAATAGGAGTTCCTCTGTCAGTTACAATCCCTATATTATAACCATGACTAAGATAATCTAAAGCTAATTTTTGATTTTTTATTTCATTATACTCATGATTAGCAATTAATTTCTTCTTTATATTTAAATGTTTTAGTAAAATTCCAGTCACTCTAGTATCTTCTGAAAAAATAACTTCAACTTCTTTTAAAGTATTTATTGCTCTTAAAGTTATATCATCCATATTACCTATTGGAGTTGGAATCAAATATAAAGTTGGCGTATTATTATAACTTTTTTGCGACATTTTTATCACCTATTTTCAAAATATTTTTGAATTTCTATTGTATAACTACCATCATCATTATGAGAATAAAGAGGTGGTAATATTTTTAAACCAGGTTTTCCATTCTTTGTTCCTTCTATTAATAAAATATTAGACTCTTTGTTTGTCTTTGGATAAACAAATTGAATTCTTTTTGGTTCTATATTATTTTTGTGCATTAATTCAATTATTTCAATTAATCTTTCTGGTCTATGAACGAGTGCTAAAACACCATTATTTTTAAGTAATTTTTTACTTACTTTCATAATATTATTTAAATTGAGCTTTATTTCATGACGAGCTATTTTCTTATATTCACTATCATTTAAGTTTGAATTTTCTGATACTTTAAAAAATGGAGGATTGCAAGTTATGATATCAAAACTTTCAGTTTCCATATTTTTATATAATTCATTTATATCGTCATTAATAATACTAATTTGATGTTCTAAATTATTTATCTTAATAGATTCCTTTGCTAAAGCAAATACTTTTTTTTGAATTTCTACTCCTGTTATATGAGCGCTAGTTTTTGTTGATAATATTAGTGGTATTGGTGCATTTCCACATCCAATATCTAATATTTTTTCTATATTTTTATTTATAGTTACAAAATTAGGAAGTAAAACTGAATCTAATGAAAAATTAAACATGTCTGTATCTTGAATAATGTACATATTTTTATATCCAAGTAAATAATTTTTTATTTGCATGATTTATCCATTTTAATTCTACCAATTTCTGGAACTTCTAAAACATAACTCTTATTTAATATATCTAAGCTAATAACTGTTCCTATTTTTCCATCTACTTCAATTTTATCACCTATCTCTGGCAAACATTTACGACAATCTTTATAATTATCATTTTCATAATTTAAACAACAAAGTAATCTTCCACATACTCCATTTATTTTAGCAGGATTAAGTGATAAATTTTGATTTTTTGCGTGACTTATAGAAACACTATCAAAATCATTCAAAAAATTAGCACAGCAGAATTTTCTTCCACAAGGACCTATTCCACCTATTTCTTTTGCTTTATCACGAACCCCCACTTGTCTAAGTTCTATTCTAGTTTTATATATCGTTGCAAGATCTTTAGCTAAATTACGAAAATCAACACGATTGTCAGATATAAAATAAAACACTAACTGATCTCTATCTAAAGTATACATAGCATCTATAATTTGCATATCTAAATTATGTTTTATTACTAATTTTTTACATTTTAATAACGCACTTATAGCATCTTTCTTATTTTTTTTATAATTTTCATAATCCTTTTTTGAAGCAATTCTTATTATATTTTTTAATGGTGCCTTCAAATTTTTTTCATCTATTTTAATAATATCTGTTACTACATGTCCTAATTGCAAACCTCTTTCAGTTTCAACAACTACTGTTATGTTTTTTTTTAATTTTAGTTTTTTAGGAGAAAAATAATATATTCTTCCTTTTTCTTTGAAAGAAACTCCTATAACTTCAGTCATTTTTTCCCTCCTCAAATTCTAATATAAGCTTGTCCATTAATAAATTAGAATTAATGTTAAACTTAATATTTTCTTTTAATTTTAAAATAGTATTGATTTTATAAATTAATTGGTTTATTGTATTATTATTTTTGATTAGTTCTAATTCTTTACTATTTGAATCAAATATATTAATGCTATAGCCACAAGAAATATTTAAAACATCCATATAATATAATAACATTATTTCAAAAGCATCAGCTATTATTTTTTTATCTTGAAAATACTGATGCCACAATTTTTGAAGATGCAATAAGGTATCAATTCCATTTTTTTCATAAAAATTAATAAATTCAATTATTTTATTTGTTATTTCTGCATCTATCTGTTCATTATTTATTATATTATTTATTTTATCATAATAATTATTTGAATTATTTTTTTCTGTATTCAATAATGATAAAATTTGGCAACGTGATAATATTGTATCTAGTAATTGATATTTGTTTTCTACCATTAATATTGCAATTATATTTTCTTCAGGTTCTTCTAGAAATTTTAAAATTGAATTGGCAGAGGCTTGATTCAATTTATCTGCTTCTGTTATTATATATATTTTTTTATTTCCTGTTATTGCTTTTTTAGAAAATTCTTTTTGGAGCTCTGTTAATTCTTCTTTTTTTATCCATAGACCATCAGGTTTAATTATTTTAAGTTCTATATAATTATTATCATCAATTGTTTTACATTGATTACAATTTTTACAAAATTCCCTATTGCTATAATTTTTAGGGCATAAAACATATTTTACAAAAGAAAGTACTATTTCTAATGCTTTCGAGTTGCCATGTGTCTCAAATAAATATGCATGGGAATTTCTATTTTTTTTGATCGCATTTATAAGCATTTTATAAACAATTGGTTGTTGGTCTTTATAGTCATCTAACATTTTTTCACCTACTTAAAATACAATTAATAATATAACGATTAAAGAAAAAAATGCCGGTAAGCCTAATATGGTGATTAAACCAACTGTAATCATATTTATTGGTACAATGAGATTAAGTGGTGATGCTATTAAGTTATAACCATATATTAAAAAAACACTAAATAATATTTTTTTAATAAGACTAAATATTTTTTTTATCATTTTGTCCACCTCATTAAAACTTATGTTTATTGAGTTTTTTTTATGATTATTCTGATATTTTTTTTCTATCTTCTAAAGCCATTTCTAGTGTTAATGAATCAATATATTCCATATCAGCTCCTAAAGGAATACCATGAGCAATTTTTGATACTGTAATATTTTTATTTTCTAATAGTTTTAAAATATAGAGAGATGTTGTTTCTCCTTCAATACTAGGCTTTACAGCAATGATAATTTCTTCTATATTATCATTGTTAATTCTTTCTAAAAGTAAATTGATTTTGATTTGATCTGGTGTTATCCCATCTAATGGAGAAATAAGTCCGTCTAAAACATGATAAGCGCCTTTATAAGTTCCTACTTTTTCAAATAAAATAACATTTTTAGGATCTTCTACTACACATATTGTTTTTTGATCACGATTTTGGTCACTACATATTTCACATAAATCATTTTCTGATAAATTATTACATTTTCTACATCGTTTTGTTCTCTTTTTAACATTTGCGACTGAATCAGCAAATATATCTAATGTTTCCTGATTTATAGATAAAGTTGCTAAGGCTAATCGTTCAGCTGTTTTTTCACCTATGCCAGGTAGTTTTTTGTAACATTCTATTAAATTTCTAATAGTTAATGGATAGTTCATTAAAATAATCCTGGCATACCTTGAGTAAATTTACCTAATTTTTTTTCTGTTTCTTCATCTATTTGTTTCATCGCATCATTAATCGCTACAACTATTATATCTTGCAACATTTCAATATCATCTTTTTCTATTGTATCCATGTCTATTTTAATATTCTTTACTTCTTTATTACCTTGTATTGAAACTGTTACAAATGAAGATTTTCCCTCAAATAGTTTATTATTAATTTCTTCTTTTGCTGTTAACATTTCTTTTTGTAGTTTTTGAGCTTGTTTCATCATAGCTTGAATATTCATATTTTCCCTCTTTCTAATTAATTACTTCTACAATTTCACCAAATAAATTATTTAGTTCAGTTGTATCATCATTTTTTTTTAATAAATCATAAATATTAAAATTTTCTTTTTGATATTTATATTCTTTTGTTTTACTGTTAAACTCTCTTTTTATAATTTCCCATGAATCATTATCTACACCTATAACATCATAATGATTATTATAATTTTTTTCTAACAATTCTTCAATCAATATTATATTTTCGTTAAAGTAATTAGCCAAATTAATTGTATCATAAACAAAAATTAAATTTTTCTCACTAGCTGCTCTCAAATTTCCATCTAGTATAGTAGAAATAATTTGACTATATTCAGGAATTAAAAGTAAATCTTTAATATTTTCTAGATCTTCTTTTACTTTTACAAAATGTTTTTTATTAAATCCTGCCAATGTATTATTCACTCTTATCTTTACGATATCATCTAAACTTTTTGATAATTCTTGTCGATTATTTTCTGTTTTTATATTTTCATCTAATTTTATTGATTCACTTTCATCCTTTGCTGATATATAAATTTTTTTTATTGATTCCTCTTTTTGTTCGTCACAAACATTTATTTGTTTAGAGTTTTCTAATTTTCTTGATGTTTTGTTTTTCATATCACTTATGTTACTTATATATTTAATCACTAATAATTCTAAAATTAATTTTGGATCACTACTCTGTTTGATTTTCACAATACCTTCATTAAAAATATCAATTAATGCTATTAATGAATTATTATCTATATTATTTCCTAATTTCTTATACAAAGTAGTATTATGTGATTCATCAAAATATTTTTCAACATTTTTACTAATTAGTATATTTTTTAATAATATAATTATTTCTTCTGAAAGTTTAGATATATTTTTACCTAAATCATTGAAGTTATCAATTGATTTCAATACTTCTAATATATTCTTATTAATTATATTATCAACAAAATTGCTTAATACATCTTGTGTTAATGTTCCATTAACTTCATGAACATCTTCTATTGTTATTTTATCATCGGCATATGATAATACTTGATCTAATGTACTAATGGAATCACGCATGCCACCTTCAGATAATCGTGCAATTTCAAATAACGCATCTTCTGTTATATCAATATTTTCTTCATTAGAAATTGTTTTTAATCTTTCCACTAATTTACTTGTTGGTATTCTCTTAAAGTCGAATTTTTGACATCTAGAAAGAATTGTTAATGGTATTTTATGAGGTTCTGTAGTTGCTAATATAAAAATTACGTGAGATGGAGGTTCCTCTAAAGTTTTTAGCAATGCATTAAATGCTCCTACTGTAAGCATATGAACTTCATCGATAATATAAACTTTATATTTACCAATTGAGGGAACTAAATTTACTTTATTTCTAATTTCTCTTATTTCATCGACGCCATTATTAGAAGCTGCATCTATTTCTACTATATCTGTTGATTGCTTACTAATTATCTGCATACAATTATCACATTTATTACATGGATTTAGATTTGTCAAATTTTCACAATTAACAACTTTTGCTAAGATTTTTGCTATAGTTGTTTTACCAGTTCCTCGTGGGCCTGCAAATAAATAAGCATGGGATATTTTGTCGTTTAATATTGCATTTTTCAATGTTCTTATAATTACATCTTGACCCACTACCTCATCAAAATTTGTCGGCCTATATTTTCTATATAAAGCTTGATACACTAAATCACCTCTAATCCTTACTTATTATAACATTTTAAGGATTACAATAAAAGAAAATAAATTAGTTTCTTTTGTTTTTAAAAAAACTAGTTAATAATTTTTGTGATTCTTTTTTATACATACCTTCTTGAATTTGGATTTTATGATTATTTTTTTTATTTAATATATTATCTATACTAGATATATATCCAAATTTTTCATTTGTTGTTGAAAAATATAATTTAGTTATTCTTGATTGAATTATTGCTCCAGCACACATTAAACATGGTTCTAACGTAACATATAATTCACAATCATCTAATCTCCATGTTTTTAATTTTTTGCATGCTTTAATTATAGCCAATATTTCAGCATGATAAATTGAAATTTTCTTATTTTCTTTTTTATTATGTGCCTTAGCTATTATTTTACCATTTTTAACTATAACAGCGCCTACTGGAACTTCATTTTTTTTATATGCTTTTTTTGCTTCATTGATTGCTATTTTCATATATTCATTCATATTCCACCACCATAATAAAAGCACACACATTTAGTGATTCTTAAGGCTGCTATTTTCCAATCCTGACCTAGTTCAAATATAAATGTTGTGCTACATATAATATATACTATTTTTCATTTTAAATCAATTGTTTTTTGTTTCACGTGGAACATTGTTTGTTTTTTGTTTCACGTGGAACATTG
>CANSFI010000009.1 GCA_947646095.1 uncultured Mycoplasmatota bacterium | reverse complement strand
GAATAGTACCAGATTTAGGTCCAACAGAAAGTGAGAATGAATGGTACTATGATGACTTAAAAAAACAAATTAGAGATGATGGTGTAAAAGAAGGTTTAGAAAAAGGATTGGAAAAAGGGCTAGAGAAGGGAATGAAAACAGGAAAAATAAAACAACAGCAATTAATGATTAACAACATGTTAAAGAAGAAATTCGATATGTCATTAATATCAGAAATATCAGGTCTAAGTGTATCACAAATTAATAAAATCATAAAAAACTAAGTATTTTTTAGATTAATTAATATTATTTGTAATCAACTATTTACAATTTTAAATAGATAAATTTTAATATAAATTGATTGTTTAAACTTATAAAGAAAGTATAATTAAACTAATTTGAAAGAGTTTTATGAAATATATATAAATTAACATTTGAAGTAACTAGAAGACGTAATCAAAATTGTAAACATTGCTTAAAAGGTAAAAGTCAAAATATAGATATGACCAAAGAAATAATCGATAAATTATTTAGAAGCAAGGATTATAAAATAGTAGAAATGTCCCACTTTGCAATTACAGGAGGAGAACCTACATTAGTTCCAGATGTTATAGAGTATTTAATAGATACTATAATTGAATTAGATATTTCAATTATAGATTATGTAAATAGTTTTACTAATGGTCCTTATATATAATGAAAAAATAATAAACTCAATAAATAAATTAATGAATTATTTAAAAAATAAAGAAGGATGTAAAGATTGTGAATTATTATTTGAAGTTTCTAATAATCAATATCATAAACGCCCAAGTAAAGAAGTTTTAAATCACTATTCTAAATTATCATTTCTAGATAAAAGTTTTTTAAAACCTAGAATAAGGACAATTTAAAGTACATTGAATGAGGGGAATGCAAAAGAAAATGGTATAGGTAGTAATCTAACATATAAAGATATTATGAAGGATTTTAGTATAAAAGAAGAAAATGAATTGTTAGTTACAGGTAATGGTAATATAATTCAAACAGGTAGTACATCTTTTATAGAAGAAGATAAAATAGCACTCGGTAACATATTTGAAACATCATTTTTAACAATAATACAAAAAGCAGCTAAATAATTGAGTATAAGAAAAAGAGTTTGTATTGAACTCTTTTTATAGTTGTTTAATTTTTTTAATAAAAAAGTTAACATAAATTTATTAAATAATTTTGAATATAGTTTAGAATTATAGTAGAGGAGGTTAGAAGTAAGAATTGTATTGAAAATAATTAAAAATTATAGTTGAAAAGGAGTTAAAAACATGAATAACGAAAATAATAAATTTGGTAGTTTAAATCAATTAAATAATAATCAACAATCTATGTATAATCAAACAAGTAATAATCAACAGATAAATAATATATCTAATAATGAATTTAATCAAACTAACAATATAGAAAAAACTAAAAAGAAAAAATATTGGTTAATACCATTGATAATATTTTTAATAGGTATTTTATCTATGGTAATCAGTTTTACATTAACACTAACAATTGAAAAAGAGAATAATTTAACATATATATTAAGAATTATATATTTTTTATCAATGTTATTGATTGTTCCTAGTGTAATTGTTGCAATCATACTTAGTAATAAACAAAATAATATTGAAAATAATAATTTAATAAACAATCTAATATTAGATAATAATGTTTGTTTAGATGAAAAACTAATTATAGCTTATATTGGCAATAATTATAACAAGATAATAAGTAAGAAATTTTCATTTACAGCTTTCTTTTTAAGTTGGATGTATACACTTTATAGAAAAATGTACATTCCATCAATAATAGGAATGATTATAATTATAATCTCAGGATTTTTACCAAGTACAGTTTATTATGGTTTAATTTTTGTATTTGCTATAGTACTTGGAGTTAATTTTAATAAATGGTATATAGTTTATTTAAAAAAACAAATAGAAAAAATAAAAATTAATAATCAAAATGTTAGCGAAAATGAATTAATTAATATTTGTAGACAAAAAGGTGGTACCAATATTTGGATGTCAATAATAATTTATATTATATTTGTTATTGTAAGCAATACTTTAAATCCACAATTAACAAGAACTAATAATTATGTTAATAACTTAAATATTAAAAATAATAATCACTATACAATTGTAAAATATAATTCCTATTTTGATGATTAAAGATTGAATAAAAAAAGATAAATATATGAACTATTTAGATGAATTAAAAAGGATTAGTAAGAAAATTATTACTAAAACAATAATTATATTTTTAGTAATACATTTAATGGTATTTTTAATGTCATTATTTTCTATTATAATGTCTGATTTAAAATTTAATTCAATATTTGATTCAACGTTTGATATAATTAAATACATTTTTTATAGTATTTTTATTACATTTTTTTGTGGATACTGGATGACACTTTCTATATGTAATAAAGATATTGAATGCTATAAACAAATATATGCTAAAAATATTGTATTAGATATTTTAAATAAGAATTTTAAAGATGTTATATATCGCCCTAATAAATTTTCAGAAGAATTAAGTAGCAAATTGAAAATACCAACAGTTGATTTCTGCTATTTTAATTATTATTTTTCTGCAATATATAAAAATATAAAATTTGAATATTGTGATATTGAATTATATCATAATGGTAGTAGTAGAAATTCAAGTACTAATGAAGTATTTAAAGGTAAGTGGTTAATTTTAAGTTTTAATAATAAATTTAAAGCTAATATTCAAATCGGTCCTAAAAATTTTAATGGTAAAAGAAATGGTCAAATGTTAAAATGTGAGTATTATAAAAAAGTAAACATAAAAAATGATAAATTTAATAAAAAAATTGTTATTTATTCAAATAATGAAAATGAAGCATTTAATATTATCACACCTGATAGAATTGAAAAACTTAAGTATTTATACAATAATACTTACGGAAAAATATTTTTATTTTTCTTAGATAATAAAATAAATATAGGTATTGGTGATAAGAAAAATTTTTTTGAACCAAGCATGCTTAGTATTTATAAAAAAATAAATTTAGAAAAAGAAAACAGAAAAATTGAAAATCAAATTAAAATAATTAAGAAATTAATTGATTACTGGATCTAGTTAGATAAATATTTAATAGAATAGAACAACTTTTGGTTTAAACAAATAAGTTTTAAAAATCTGTAAAATGTAAACAATAGTATAATTTTATTAATTTACAAAAGATGTAGTAATGGCAATATCATAGCTATACATTAGACTAAACAATTGCAATGGTGAACAATCGTTTAGTTTTTTTCTTTTGTAAGAATTTATATGTGACATGAGTTTATTTATATCATCTTGTGTATTAATCGACTGCAGATTTTTTTATGATATATTTTATTAATTTATATTTTCAAAATTACAATTGAGGCATTCTAAAAAGTAGTGACAAAAATAAATAAAAATATTTTCAAAATTAAGATTTTGTGCTATTATAGTACTCATTTTATAAGGAGGAAAATTTATATGTTAAGTATAAATGATATTAGAGAGTTAATATCGAATATGACATATGATATTAATTCTAATATAAAAAATTGCAAGAAGCATTTAAAAGTTTAGAGTATATAGATGATTACAATCGATAACAAATATGATGAAGAAAAATGTTTCTTAGCAATTCAAACACTTTTAAAAGTTGGAATTAACCCTAATTTAAAAGCATGTTTTAATTATATTTTTATTCAAACAGCCCTATATACTGGTTATAGTGAAGAGTTTATTTTAAACATTATATGAAGCATTAAAGTACAATTTAGATGTTAATCATGTTGATAGTGATAAAGATACTATTGTTCATACTGCAATTTATAGTGATAATTATTTGGGAGAAGTTGAAAAAATATATGAATTATTATGTTTAAATGGGTTTGATTCTACAAAAATAGATCATGATGGAAGAAATTTAATTGAAGCAATGATATTTCAAAAACAATATTCAGATTTGCAAATAGAAAGATTTAAAAAATGTTTAATGCTAATTTATGTAAAAAAGAACAAATTAAACTTAGTGTAGATAGTAATGCATTAAATAAAGTAGAAACATCAATTCAAACTTTATCTAAAAAAGAAATATCTGAATTAGAAAAGTTTGGTAAAATATTAAATAAGAAAAACTATTTATTTCCTCCTACAATTGGGAGAGAAAAAGAACTGAAAAATCTTATAGTCACCTTAGCTTAAAATAAAAAACGACCAATAATTGTAGGAGAATCAGGGGTAGGAAAAACAGTATTAGTAGAAGAATTAGTTTATAGAATAAAAACAGGTCAAATTCCAAGATTTTTACAAGGCAAAATCATTTTAGAAGTTAATCCTAGTGAAGTAGTTGCTGGCTGTCAATACAATGGTCAATTTGAAGAAAATATGATTGAATTAATGAACTTATGCAAAAAATATGATGTTATTTTATTTATGGATAATATATGGTATTGGTTCTTCTAAAGGAAAGAATAATGATATGGCATCAATGTTAAAGTATTATATTGATAAAACAAATCTAAAGGTTATTGGTATCACTACTGAAAAAAGATATAGTGAATTTTTCTCTAATGATGCACTTAAAAGAAGATTTGAAAAAATTAAAGTACAAGAGCCAACTAAAGAAATTTTGTATCAAATAATTGATAAAGCAATTAGTGATTATTTTATAACAACAGGAATTTTATTTGAAAATGCCAATATAAAAAATAAAATAGTAAGTATTATATTAGAATCTACTGAAAAAGGTCATAGAGTATATAATGATATAGTCAACAATCCAGATCTATCTATTTCAATAATTGATAAGGATTTTGCTTTAGCGCAAGTGTATGATAGCGAATTTATAACTCCAGATCACTTTATCGAAAGCTTTGAATATTGTGATAGAATTTACGATTTTTCAAAAAATCAAGCAATCACACGACTAAAAAGATTAGATAACAATGTTTCTAAACCAATTGAAAAAATATTATATGTATATTTTAATAAGCATTAAAATATAATAGAAAGGTTGATTTCTATGACAGAAGTAATTGAAGAAAAAATTAAGTCATTAATAAAAAAGCTTGTCCCTGTAACAACAAATATAAGTTCTGATGAAGAAGAAAAAGCACTTAAAATATGTGATGAATATACAAGTAAGGTAATATAGCTAAAAATAATATGGATACCTCTTTCGATTTATTTCATTATCAGTAAATTATCAGAAAAAGAACAAATAAAATTTATTAAAGAAAATATTGATTACATAAAAGAACATGATGAAGATATATTTTCATATAATATGTTAGAATCAAAATTTCTTTCTTTTTTTACTAAAAGTTTTAAAAGAAATAAAAGTGTTAAATAGAGGTTTGTTCAAAAAAATTATAAATAGAAATCAAGAAAGTTTATTTCATGGATTTAATCATGAAGACTATATGGAGTTTTATAATCGTTTTTTGATGATGTTTTGAATTAGAGAAAAATTGAAAATAATCTTAATACACAAAATTTATGTTAATTTTTAGGAATAAAACCATTGACAAATAAATAACAATATTGTATTATTTATTTAGACACAAAAAAGTGTTTTTTTACTTTAAAAATACATAAAATAAAAAGTAGGTGATTAAATGAAAAAACTAGTAAGGTTTTTCATAAGTATCAAAGGTGAAATGAAAAAAGTTAGATGGCCTAATAAAAAAGAAATGATTACTTATTCAGTAGCTACAGTATCTTTTATAGTTGTATTCGCATTATTTTTCTCTTTAACTGATATAGTTTTAACAAACTTAAAATTATTGGTAGGATAGTATATGCAAAAAGAATGGTATGTAGTAAATACTTATTCAGGACATGAAAATAAAGTTAAAGAAAAATTAGAAATGCGTTCAAATTCAATGGGAATGGAAGACTATATCTTAAGAGTTGTCGTTCCCGAACAAACAGAAGTAGAAATAAAAGATGGTGTAAAAAAAGAAAAAACTAAAAAAATGTTTCCAGGATATATATTAGTAGAAATGATTATGACTGATGAAGCATGGTTTATAGTTCGTAATACCCCTGGAGTTACAGGCTTTATTGGTTCATCTGGTAAAGGAGCTAAACCTTTCCCTTTAACACCAAGTGAAGTAGATAAAATTCTTGGTACCATGGGTATGAGCAGATTAGAAATTGGTAATAACTTAAATGTGGATGATACTGTTAAAGTTATAAATGGACCATTTGCTAATATGTATGGAAAAGTTAAAACAATCGATATGGAAAATCAAAAGCTTGAAGTAGCATTAGATTTATTTGGTCAAGAAACAATAGTTGAGTTAGGATTAACTGAAATAGAACAGGCATAATATTTACAAAATAAGAAAATTGTGTTATTATTATTTCGCTATATTTATTTTAATATAGATTAAGTGGGAGGCCAGTAGTTGGATTGATATCCTAAAAAGCGGAGCTATTTGGACCACAACGAAAAAATGGAAGGAGCGTGTTTTTCGTGGCAAAAAAAGTTACAAAAATAATTAAATTACAAATTCCTGCAGGGAAAGCTACACCAGCACCTCCAGTTGGAACAGTACTAGGACCAGCTGGAATTAACTTACAAGAATTCTGTACAAAATATAACGATGCAACAAAAGATAAAATGGGAGACATTTTACCAGTAGAAATTACAATATATGAAGACAGAACTTTTGACTTTGTAGTTAAAACTCCACCTGCAGCATTTTTAATAAAAAAATATGCCAAAATTAAAGGCGGTTCTGCTAAGGGATCTAAAGATATTGTAGCAACTTTATCTGCATCTCAAATAAAAGAAATCGCTGAAACTAAATTACCTGATTTAAACTGCTATACAATAGAAGAAGCTATTAAAATAGTTGAAGGTACAGCACTTAATATGGGTGTAAAAGTAGAAAATTAATTAAGCTTTACATAGGTAAAACCTATGTGGAAGGAATAACATCCGCTAAACCACATAAGGAGGAAAATATGAAAAAAGGAAAGAAATACGTAGAAGTTAGTAAACTAGTTGAAAAAAATAAACTATATACTATAGAAGAAGCAACAGAATTAGTCAAAAAAACAACTATAACTAAATTCGATTCTTCAGTTGAACTTGCTATGCGTCTTAACTTAGATACTAAAAAAGCAGATCAACAATTAAGAGGAGCAACTGTTCTACCAAATGGAACAGGAAAAACAAAAAAAGTTTTAGTTTTAGCTAAAGGTACCTCTGCAACAGCTGCTAAAGAAGCTGGAGCTGATTATGTAGGAGATAATGATTATTTAGAAAAAATCGAAAAAGAAAATTGGTTTGATTTTGATGTAATGATTGCAACTCCAGATATGATGCCAGCTTTAGGTAAATTAGGTAAAATTTTGGGTCCTAAAGGTTTAATGCCAAATCCTAAAACTGGAACAGTTACAATGGATACAGCTAAAGCTGTTGAAGATGTAAAAAAAGGCCGTGTAGAATATCGTACAGATAGTTATGGTAATTTACATGTGTTAGTTGGTAAAACTTCATTTACAGATGCAATGTTAGTAGAAAACATCAAAGCATTTGTAACATTAATTATCAAAACTAAACCATCTGTTGTTAAAGGTGAATATATTAAAAATATTTCAGTTTCTTCAACAATGGGTCCAGGAATCAAAATTGATCCAAAAAGTTTTGACAATTAATAATTGTTGTGTTATAATCAGTTTGCATTGAAAAAATATTAGTACCATAGACAGTAGGAGCCTAAAGCTTAATATTTCCTACCGAGGAACTTAAAATAAATTTAAGGAGCTCTCTTACTGTCTAAAGTAGAGAGTTTTTTATGGCATTGAAAAAAGAGGAGGTGTAACATGGCAAACGCAAATATATTAGCAAAAAAACAAGACATAGTTAATGAAATTATTGACAAAGTAAAAAATGCAAATACAGTTGTATTATTTGAATATCGTGGACTTACTGTTTCTGAAATGACAGAATTAAGAAGAAAACTAAGAGAAACAGAATCAGATGTTAAAATATTCAAAAACACTTTAGTACAAAGAGCTATGAACGATTTAAAATATGATTTAGATGAGGAATTAAATGGACCTAAAGCAATGGCTTATGGAAGTGATGCAATTGCTCCAATCAAAATTTTAAATGAATTTTCTAAAAATCATCCAGCTTTAGAAATAAAAATAGGTATTGTTGATGGAGAGGTAACAAAAATAGATACTTTAAACAAGTTAGCAGTTTTACCATCAAGACAAGAATTACTTACAATGGTTGCTGGTGGTTTAATGGGAACAGTAAGAGATTTATCAATTTGTTTAGACTTATATAGTGAGACTATAGAAAAAAATAATTAAGGAGGAATATAGAATGGCAAAATTTACAAAAGATGAATTTATTAGTGGATTAAAAGAAATGACAATTCTTGAAATTAAAGAATTAGTAGATGCAATGAAAGAAGAATTTGGTGTTGACCCATCTGCAGTAGCAGTAGCAGCTGCTCCAGCAGCAGGTGCAACAGCTGAAGAAGGACCAAGCTCAGTTAATGTAGTTTTAGCTAGCGCTGGTGCTAACAAAATCGCTGTTATCAAATTAGTTCGTGATATTACAGGTTTAGGATTAAAAGAAGCTAAAGAAATTGCTGATAATGGTGGAGTAATTAAAGAAAACGTATCTACTGATGAAGCTAATGAAATGAAAGCTAAATTCGAAGAAGCAGGCGCAGCAATCGAATTAAAATAATTGAAACAATAATGAAAGCTCATATCAATTTTGGTATGGGCTTATCATCGTTTTGATGACATTTAGGAAAGTAGGAACAAAATGAATCATTATTTTACTAATAATGACAATATAAAAAGTGATGAACAAAAAATAACTGTTAAGATAAATAATCAAATCTTTACTTTTATAACAGATAATGGAGTTTTTTCTAAGAAAGGACTAGATTTTGGAACACGCACTCTTTTAGAAAATATTCCAACACTTACAGGAGATATTCTTGATTTTGGATGTGGATATGGTCCAATTGGTATATATATTAAAAAAAATAACAATTGTAATGTCGATATGATTGACATTAACAAAAGAAGTTTAAAATTAGCTTTAAAAAATTCAGAATTAAACAATGTTGATGTCAATATTTTTGAAAGCAATATTTATTCAAAAATTACTAAAAAATATGATTATATTATCAGTAATCCACCTATTAGAGTAGGTAAAGAAATATTATATAAGATTTTATTTCAAGCTAAAGAATACTTAAAAGAAAGTGGCGAACTTTGGATTGTTGTCAATAAGGATCAAGGAGCAAAAAGTATTTTAAAAGATTTAAATAAAAAATATCAAGTTACTTTAATAACAAAAAATAAAGGTTTCTATATAATTAAGGCTGCAAATTGTTGACAAGTTGTATATTTTTTGCTAAAATTATAAATTGGCGGCATATACTTATTTATCAAGTATATAAAACTTAAAAAAATATAGGTTATAGGGGTGAAAAAGTGGCATACACAAATAAAAAATTTGGTGATCACCGTGAAAGACGTAGTTACGCAAAAACAGAAAATGCAATTGAATTAGGGAATTTATTAGAAATTCAAAAAAAATCTTACAATTGGTTTATTGAGGAAGGAATCAAAGAAGTATTTGATGATATTTTTCCAGTGGAAAGCTTTACTGGAAATTTATCGCTTGAATTTGGCGAGTATTCATTTGATGAACCAAGATATTCAATTAAAGGTTGCAAAGATAGATATGCAACTTACGCTTGTCCTTTAAAAGTAGATGCAAGACTTTTTAATCATGAAACAGGAGAAGTAAAAGAACAAGAAATATTTTTGGGGGACATGCCTATCATGACTGATGGTGGTACGTTTATAATCAATGGAGCAGAACGTGTAATTGTATCACAATTAGTAAGAAGTCCATCTGTTTATTTTGGAAAAGAAATTGATAAGAAAAATGGTAAAAGTATTATCACATCTCAAATTATTCCAACTAGGGGTACTTGGTTAGAATATGAAACAGATGCTAGAGATAATATTTATGTAAGAATTGATAGAACTAGAAAAGTTCCAATCACAACTTTACTTAGAGCTTTAGGCTTATCTAATGATGAAGATATTATAGGTCTATTTGGCGAAAATCCTTATTTAGAAAAAACAATCGAAAAAGATTCTAATAAAAATACTGATGAATCTTTAATCGACATTCATTCTAAATTAAGACCTGGAGAACCATCTACTTTAGATAGTGCTAAAAATCAATTAATATCTAGATTTTTTGATTCTTTTCGTTATGATTTAGCAAAAGTAGGTCGTTATAAATTTAACAAAAAATTAAATGTTACTGATCGTTTACTTAATGCTAAATTAGCTGAAGATATTATAGTAGATGGTAATACTTTAATACCAAAGGATACTATAATTGACTATAAAGTATTAGAAAAATTAATTCCAATTTTAAATAATGGATATGGAATAAAAGAAGTACCAATTAATGAGGAATTAGATAGTTATAATAAAGTACAAATTATTAAAATCTATTCCAAAAATAATCCAGAACAAATTATTAACGTAATTGGTAATGATCAAAGTATAGAAGAAAAAAGACTTACTGTTTCTGATGTATATGCATCAGTATCATACTACTTAAACTTACTAGATGGAATTGGCTCTTTTGATGAAATTGACCATTTGTCAAATCGTCGTGTTCGTCAAGTTGGAGAACTTTTACAAAATCAATTTCGTATAGGTATAACTCGTATTGAAAGAGTTATTAGAGATCGTATGTCAACTCAGGATATAGGAGAAGTAACACCTAAATCACTTATTAACATTAGACCACTTACAGCAGCAATGAAGGAATTCTTTGGTTCAAGTCAATTATCACAATTCATGGATCAAACTAATCCAATTGCTGAACTTGCTAATAAAAGAAGACTATCTTCATTAGGACCAGGAGGACTTTCTCGTGATAGAGCTGGTATGGAAGTACGTGATGTTAATCCATCTCACTATGGTAGACTTTGTCCAATCGAATCACCAGAAGGACCTAATATCGGACTTATCACTGCTTTAGCAAGTTTTGCTAGAGTAAATGATTATGGATTTATTATGACTCCATATCGTAAAGTAGAAAACTGTAAATTAACAGACGAAATAGTTTACATGACTGCTGATGAGGAATTAGAACATTATATTTCACAAGCAGCTATTAAAATAAGTAATAATGAAATAGAAGAAAATGGTATTCCAGTTCGTCATAGAGGAGAAAACTTGATTGTTGATAAATCTAAAGTAGACTTTATTGATGTATCTCCACAACAAGTTGTTTCTATTACAACAAGTTGTATTCCTTTCCTAGAACACGATGATGGAAAAAGAGCACTTATGGGTTCTAACATGCAACGTCAAGCAATACCACTTTTAAAAACAGAAGCTCCTCTTGTAGGAACAGGAGTTGAAGCAATCGCTGCACGTGACTCTGGAGCTGTAGTAATCGCTAAAGCTGATGGTATTGTAGACTATGTAGATTCAAGAAAAATAATAGTAAAAACAGTAGGAGGAACAGATACTTACTACTTAAATGGATTTGAACGTAGTAATAATGGTACTTGTTATCATCAAACTCCAATTGTTAGAGTTGGCGATAAAGTTACTAAAGACATGATTATTGCTGATGGTCCAAGTACAAATATGGGTGAAATGGCATTAGGAAAAAATGTTGTAGTAGCTTTCATGAACTTTAATGGTTATAACTATGAAGATGCTGTAATTTTAAATGAAAGATTAGTAAGGGATGATGTTTATACATCAATTCACATAGAAGACTATCAAATCGAATGTCGTGATACAAAACTAGGGCCTGAAGAATTTACAAGAGATATTCCAAATATTGGAGAAGAAGCTCGTAAAAATCTAGATGAATTTGGTATTGTTAGAATTGGAACAGAAGTTAAAGATGATGACATTTTAGTAGGTAAAGTAACACCAAAAGGAATGGCTGAACTTACTAGTGAAGAAAAATTATTACATGCTATTTTTGGAGAAAAAACTAGAGAGGTTAGAGATACTTCCCTAAGAGTACCACATGGTGGTGGAGGAATTGTTCATGATGTAAAAATATTTACTAAAGAAGATTCTGACGAACTACCAGCAGGTGTTTCTAAAATAGTACGTGTATACATCGCACAAAAACGTAAAATAAGTGTTGGTGATAAAATGGCTGGACGTCATGGAAATAAAGGTGTTATATCTTTAGTGCTTCCATCAGAAGATATGCCATATTTAAGTGATGGTACACCAATTGACATTTTACTTAATCCACTTGGAGTTCCATCTCGTATGAACTTAGGGCAAATTTTAGAAATGCATTTAGGAATGGCAGCTAAAGAATTAAATATCCATGTAGCAACCCCAGTATTTGCTGGTGCTACTAGCGAAGAAATTATTGATTCATTAAAAGAAGCAGGACTTTCTGAAGATGGGAAGGCTATATTATATGACGGTAGAACAGGAGAACCATTCGATAATCGTATCAGTGTTGGTGTTATGTATATGATTAAACTTCACCACATGGTTGATGATAAATTACATGCTCGTTCTACAGGACCTTACTCACTTGTAACTCAACAACCTCTTGGAGGAAAGGCACAATTTGGTGGTCAACGTTTTGGTGAAATGGAAGTTTGGGCTTTATATGCATATGGAGCTGCTAACATTTTACAAGAAATGATTACAATTAAATCAGATGATGTAGTAGGTCGTGTCAAAGTTTATGAAGCATTAGTTAAAGGTAATCCAATACCTAAATCAGGAGTACCAGAAAGCTTTAGAGTATTAATAAAAGAATTCCAAGCTTTAGGACTTGATATCACAGTTCTAAATCCAGAAGGAGAATTCGTTGAATTAAAAGATTTAGAAGAATCTGAAAAAGATATATATTTAACAAATGAAGAATTTGAAAAATCAATCGATGTTCAAAATCCAGAACCGGAAGATATTGATGAACAAGATGAAGAATTAGAGGAAGACGAAGAATTTGATAATGGATTAGATGATATCGATGATGCTGATTTTGAACTAGAAGGGGATGAGGATTAATGGATGCAAATAATTTTGAAGGATTAAGAATTGCAATAGCCTCACCTGAAAAAATTCGTTCTTGGTCTTATGGTGAAGTTAAAAAAGCAGAAACTATTAACTATCGTACTTTAAAACCAGAAAGAGATGGTTTATTCTGCGAAAAAATATTTGGACCAACTAAAGATTTTGAATGTTCATGTGGTAAATATAAGAGATTGAGATATAAAAATATTATATGTGATCGTTGTGGTGTAGAAGTAACTCGTTCTAAAGTTCGTCGTGAACGTATGGGACATATCGAACTTGCTACTCCAGTTTCACATATTTGGTTCTTCAAGGGCATTCCATCTCGTATGGGACTTGTCCTTGATATGTCACCAAGAGATTTGGAAGAAGTATTATACTTTGTATCTTATGTGGTTTTAGATCCTGGTTCAGCTCCACTTGAAAAGAAACAAACTATTTCTGATAAAGAATATCGCGTTTATTATGAAAAATATGGTAATTCATTTAGAGTAGGAATGGGTGCTGAAGCAATTAAAGAACTACTTGTTCAAGTAGATCTAGAAAAAGAAGTAGAAGAAATCAAAAAAGAAATCGAAGAAATTAAAGACTCAACAAGTCAAAGAAGAATTCGTTTAGTAAAACGATTAGATGTATTAAATGCTTTCTTAGAATCTGGAAATAAACCTGAATGGATGATTATTGAAGCATTACCAGTAATTCCACCAGAACTTCGTCCAATGATTCAATTAGACGGTGGCAGATTTGCAACCTCTGATTTAAATGACTTATATAGAAGAGTAATTAATAGAAATAATCGTTTAAAGAAATTAATGGACTTAGGAGCTCCATCAATCATTATTCAAAATGAAAAACGTATGCTACAAGAAGCCGTTGATGCATTATTTGATAATGGTAGACGAGGAAGAAATATAACAGGAGCTGGAAATAGACCTTTAAAATCACTTTCTAGTATGTTAAAAGGAAAACAAGGACGTTTCCGTCAAAACTTACTTGGAAAACGTGTTGACTATTCAGGTCGTTCAGTTATTGTTGTTGGACCAAACTTAAAAATGTATGAATGTGGTATTCCAAAAGAAATGGCCTTAGAATTATTTAAACCACATGTTATAAATGGATTAGTTTCTAAAGAACTTGCTTCAAACATTAAAGCTGCCAAAAGAATGATTGAAAATCAAGATCCAAGAGTATGGGATATTGTTGAAGAAAAAATTGCTGAACATCCAGTTATGTTAAACCGTGCACCAACTCTTCATAGACTTGGTATTCAAGCTTTCCAACCAAAATTAATTGAAGGTAGAAGTATTAGACTTCATCCACTTGTTTGTGCAGCATTCAATGCTGACTTTGATGGAGACCAAATGGCTGTTCACGTACC
Organism: uncultured Mycoplasmatota bacterium; assembly: GCA_947646095.1. Lineage (GTDB taxonomy): Bacteria > Bacillota_I > Bacilli_A > RF39 > UBA660 > SIG208. Next base: position 42,611 of record CANSFI010000009.1, on the reverse strand, counting down.
AATTAGTGAAGAAGCCCAAGCAGAAGCTAGAATCTTAATGCTAGGTGCTAATAATATACTATCTCCAAAAGATGGTGAACCAATCGTTACACCTGGTCAAGATATGATTTTAGGTAACTATTATATAACTATCGAAAAAGCCAATCTTGATGGAGAAGGTAGAGTATTCAAAAACGATAATGAAGTTTTAATGGCTTATGAAAGAAGAGAAATAACCCTTCATACAAGAGTAGCTCTTCCAGTAAGAAGCTTTAAACACAAAGTATTCCCTGATATATATATGGATAAATACTTAGTAACTACAGCTGGTAAAATAATATTTAATGAAATTTTTCCAGATACATTCCAATATATAAATGAAGGAACAGACGCTAATATCGAAGGAATTACTCCAAGTAAGTATTTCTTAGATAGAGGAACTAATATAAAAGAAGCTATTAAAGAAATGCCTTTAGTAAAACCATTTAATAAGGGAGTTTTAACTAAATTAATTGCTCAAATATATAAAAGATATCAAACTACAGAAACTTCTATCATGCTTGATAAATTAAAAGATTTAGGATTTAAACATTCAACATTATCAGGTATTTCAATCGGTATTGGAGATATTATTGAATCTAGTGAAAAACCTAAGATTTTAAAAGAAGCAGAAAACAAAGTTGCTGAAGTTAATAAACTATTCAAACGTGGTTTAATTACTGATCGTGAAAGATACGAAAAAGTAGTTGAAACATGGAACGAAGCCAAAGATAAAATAGCTGAAGAACTTGCTGGTATCATTAAAGCAAATCCTGAAAATACTATTGCTATGATGATTGACTCAAAAGCTCGTGGTAACATGAGTAACTACAATCAAATGGCAGGTATGCGTGGACTTATGATGAAACCAACTGGAGAAGCAGTAGAAATTCCAATCACATCTTCATTTGCTGAGGGGGCAACTGTAACAGAATTCTTCTTAGCGACCCATGGAGCTAGAAAAGGTGCTGTTGATACAGCCTTAAAAACAGCTGATGCAGGATATTTAACTCGTCGTTTAGTTGATGTAGCACAAGATGTTATTGTTAAAGAGGAAGATTGTGGTACTGAAGGGTATGTAACAGTAGAAGCCTTCTTAAATGAAGATGGAACTGTTGTAGAATCACTTAGAGATCGTATTATTGGACGTTATACTAACAAAAAGGTTATTAATCCAACTACTAAGGAAGTAATTGTTGATAGAAATGAATACATAACAGAAATTATCGCTGATAAAATAGTCGCTGCTGGAATAACAAAAGTACCTATTAGAACAGTTCTTACTTGTAAGACTGAACATGGTGTATGTAAACATTGTTATGGACGTAATTTAGCAACTGGACAAATTGTTGAAATTGGCGAGGCTGTTGGTATAATGGCTGCTCAATCAATTGGTGAACCTGGTACCCAACTTACAATGCGTACTATTAACTCTGGTGGTGTTGCTGGAGACGATATTACTCAAGGTTTACCTCGTGTTCAAGAATTATTTGAAGCCCGTAATCCAAAAGGTAAAGCGACAATTGCTGAAATTAATGGTATTGTTGAAAAAATTGAAGAAGATGGCGGTAAATTCATCATACATATTAAAAATGATGTTGAAACTAGAAAACATGAAACAAATTATGGTTCAAAATTAAATGTTGAATTAAATGCAGAAGTAAAAGCAGGAGATAAGTTAACACATGGAGCAATCAATCCAAAAGAACTATTAGTTGTTACTGATCCAATAACTGTTCAACAATATATATTATTAGAAATTCAAAAAGTTTATCGTTCTCAAGGTGTTGATATTTCTGATAAACACGTAGAAATAATAGCTAAGAGAATGATATCTAAAATAAAAATCATTAATTCTGGAAATTCTTTATTCTTACCTGGAACTATGATTAATATTAATCATTTTGCTGATGTAAATAAAGAATTAATTCTAGAAGGAAAAATACCATCTGTTGGTCGTCCAGTACTTTTAGGTATTACTAAAGCATCACTTGAAACAGATTCCTTCTTATCAGCTGCCTCATTCCAAGAAACTACAAGAATTTTAACTGATGCAGCAATCCATGGAAGTGTTGACCACTTAAATGGACTTAAAGAAAATGTTATTATTGGAAAACTTATTCCAGCTGGAACAGGTGCTAAAAAATATCTAAAATCAGATTATAATTTAGCAATCGATGTACTTAAAGAAGAACCTTTAGAAGCTTTAGAACAAGAATTAATGGATTAAAAAAATAAATCACTAGCATAATTGTTAGTGATTTTTTAGTAATAAATAATTTATAAAATAAAAAAACCTTTATTACAAAGGTTATTATCTCAGTGGCGGAGCAGGAGAGATTCGAACTCTCGCACCAGTTACCCGATCTACACCCTTAGCAGGGGCGCCTCTTCAGCCTCTTGAGTACTGCTCCAAACAAGATAATTATATTTTACTATAATATTATTGTTTTGGCAAGTACTAATAGAAAAAAAATTTGCCGAATTTATTACTTAGGCTTTTAATCATATATTTCGTTTTTTAAAAGTTCAATATTTTCATTCATAATATTTATATAATCATCTTTATTGTTTCTTTGTGTTTCAGTAAGAGTAGATAAAGTATGAAGATAAGTTATTTTAATATCAGTATCTTTAATTAAATTATCAATTGTTTTACTAACTTCTTCATTAATAGGAGCAAATATATGGTTTATTTTTTTATTTTCAATTAAACTTTTTACTTCTTGTATATTTTTATCAGTTACAGTATCAGGATCTAGTGATATAACATTGAATCCATATTTAGTTAAAAATAAGAATAAATCATCAGAAACAACAATATTATTATTATCCGTATTATCTAAAATAGAACTCATACTAGCATCTAAATTAGATATTTCAACTTTTAATTGTTCATAGTTTTCCTCAATTTCATTTTTTAAAATAACACTATTTATATATTCTTGAAATCCAGTTTTAACATTTTGAGCAAGCATAAGTAAATTAGCTGGATTTAGCCATAATTCCTCAACTCTATTAATTACTTCCATGCTAGTAGCTGTATCAATTATTTTGATATTTTTATTATGTTCAAAGAACTTTGCTACAAACTCTTTTTCTTTACTTAAACCATTAAAAATAAATAATTCTGATTTACTATAATCTTTTATTTGTTTTTCAGTTAAATTATATTCATCTGCAACAGTTCCATCTGGATAAATACTTAAAATAGTACTATTATTACCATATAAACGATTAGTAATATATTCAATAGGATAAACTGTAGTATAAATAGTTATATCCTCCATTGAATCTCTTTTAAAACATCCTGTTGCTATAAAAATAGTAATAAATAAAATTATCAATAGTTTTTTCATTTGTCTAAACTCCTTTTTGGTACTAAATCAATACCACCTTTACTAAAGGGATTACATTTAATTATTCTCTTTAAACTGAGAATACCACCCTTAACACATCCATATTCATTAATTGCTTCAATTGAATAATTACTACAAGTAGGTATATATCTGCATGAATTATGAAAGTTTCCTGGTATTTTTTGATATAATTTAATTAACTTAATTATGACACATTTCATATTAACACCACTACAATTATACGATAAATAGATAAAAAAGTAAATTATAATTTTAACTTTGTGGTATAATGTTTATGGTGATAGTATGGAAATATTAGAAAAATTAGAAATTAAACCTATTCGAGAATCGTTATTTGTTAGAGCATTTACACATACATCTTATGCAAATGAAAATAAAATTGAAAGTTATGAGCGACTAGAATATTTAGGAGATGCAGTATTAGAATTTATTATGAGTGAATATTTGTATAAAAATACTGAACATGCTGAAGGCGAAATGACTAAACTTAGAGCACATTATGTATGTGAAAATGCTTTATATGAATATGCCATTAGATTAGAATTAAATAAATATATTCTGCTTGGTAAAGGAGAAGAAGAAAGTGGTGGAAGAACTCGCAAAGCTATAGTTGCTGATGTATTTGAATCTTTTATAGCCGCACTCTTTTTAGATCAAGGAATTGAAACAGTTAAAAAGTTTATATATAAACATGTTATACCATTAATAGAAAGAAGAGAAATAGACTTTTTTAGCGACTATAAATCAGTACTACAAGAATTAGTTCAGACTGATAAAAGAAGTTTAGAATATATTGTAGTTAATGAAGAAGGCCCATCTCATAATAAAACATTTACAGTTAATGTTGTAATTGATAAAATAGTTTATGGAATAGGAACTGCTCATAGTAAGAAAGAAGCAGAACAAGAAGCAGCAAAAGATGCATTAAAAAAGGCTCAAAATGGAAATTGTTAGTTTAGATTTAATAGATGAATTTTTAAAAGAAATAGAAATTGGTAGAGTAGAAACTATAGATAGAATTTACTATATTAAAATACATGTTAATAGTTTAGAAAAAAATAATGATGATTTAATTCCGGTATTAAAAATACCTGATAAAGAAAAATTTAGATTAAAAATAGATGAATATATTAAAAAAATATTAGAACTATCTAATAAAAAAATAAAAATTGATAGAGATTTTATTAAAGATAGTATGGCTCATTTATTTGCGAATGCCACATTTACTGATTTAAGTAAGCCAGAAATTTTTATCGATAAATATATAAATTTTATGGATATGGATATACCAGTTGTTGATAATATTAATGGTATATTTGATGATGTAGTAAATGATTCTGATATTGCTTATAATAGTACTTTAGTAGGAAAAATAGAAAAACAATCATCCTTTCAAGAAACTCCATATGTATTTAAATCATCTATACAAAAGGATCCAGATTCGAAATATAATCTTCCAGGTATTAGTTTTGGTATTAGTGATAATATATGTTATATATATGCTATTAAAAATGATAAAGTAGAAGAAAATAATTTAGAATATAATAAAAGAATTAAGAGATTGTTATATAAACTAGATAATCATGTAAAAGAAAATGAATCACTAGAATATATAGAGTATAAAAATAACAATATAAATTATTATCCAGAAAATATAATTGATGTTGTACCATCAGCTATTTTATCACTATCATTTTTTCTAACTACTTTGTATGATTATGGTATAAGTAAAGTAAAAATAGTTTCTTTTTTACCAGTTAGATATAATGCTAAAAAAACATCTTTTGAATATATTACTAAAAGAATAATAGATAAAGAAAACCTAAATATCGAAGAATCTAAAAAATTAATTAAACAATATGAAAATGAACACTTGAGAATCCAAAATAATTTAACAAATAAATTAATTAGGAATTTCAACAGACTAAATTTTCATTTTAGTAATATTGAAATAGTTAGTTATCCTTTTGAACAGGATGAATTTCTGAATATGAGTATAAAGCCATTTGAAAAAACAAATAATGTAATTTTAGAAAGAATAATAAATAAAGATATTAAAAAGAAAAAATAGTTGTAAAAATAAAATAAAAAATGTAAAATATAATTAGAAAGAGGGATATTAATGAAATTAAATATACAGTTATTTGGTAGAGCTTATGAAGTAAGAAAAGCTAGTATCCAAAAAACAGGAGCTGCTAAGGCTAAACTTTATTCAATGTATGCAAGAGAAATTTATCAAGCTGCTAAAAATGGTGGTACTGAAGTAGTCGCAAACCCTTCTTTAAAAAGGTTAATTGAAAGGGCTAAAAAAGAACAAGTACCAGCAGATATTATTAAAAGAGCAATTGATAAAGTAAATAGTGGAGTAGATGAAAGTTATTCAAGTGTAAGTTATGAACTATTTGGACCTAATGGATCAACTATGATTGTAGAATGTTTAACTGATAATTTAAATCGTAGTGTAAGTAGTATTCGTGCAGCACTCAACAAATGCCATTTTAAAATGGGTGCTATGGGAAGTGTTAGTTATCAGTATGATCATTTATGTATAGTTGGTTTTAAAGGTTTGAATGAAGAAGATACAATTAATGCATTAATAGAAAATGATGTTGATATAGATGATATTGAAGCTAATAATGACTCAATTATCATATATGGTAATCCTCAAGATTTATTTAAAATAAAAGAAGCTATTACAAAAAAATTACCAAATGTCGAATTTGATATAGATGAAATATCAATGTTACCAAAAGAAAAAGTTAACTTATTAGGTGAAGATTTAGAAGTTTTTACTAAAATGCTTACTATGTTAGATGAAATAGAAGATGTACAAAATGTATATCATAATGTAGAGTTATAGATGGTAATTTATGGAAATAAAATCAAATAAACACTTATAAAATAATAGAAATAAGTGTTTTTTGTATAAAAAATAAAACATAATTGTTATTTTGTGTTATAATAACATATCGTATAGGGGGATAAAGGAATGTATACAAAACTTAAAGAAAAACGATATGCTAAAAAATATACAAACAAAATAATGGCTGAAAAATTGGGAATCAGCAAGGCTTTCTATTGCCAAATTGAAAATGGTAGTCGTAGATTATCATATGAAATGGCTGTAAAAATCGCTAATATTTTTAATATAAAACCAGATAGTCTATTTTATGATGATCATATTAAGGAAAAGAAATAAATAGTTCTTTTTTTCTTTATCATTTTGTGATATATTTATATAAGTAAGTACGATTTTAGGAGGAATATTATGAAACAAGTTTTAATGCCAGCTGATACATATATTGTTATAAATCGTACTATTTTAAATGACCATGATCGAAAATTACTTGTTATGCTTTATCAACCAATAGTAGGATCAACTGCTATAAATCTTTATTTTACTTTGTGGTCTTATTTAGATAAAATAGAAATCATGTCGTCAGTTTGGACACATCACCATATAACAAACAATATGGGAATTACTTTATCAGAATTTATAAGTTCTAGAGAAAAACTAGAAGGTATTGGATTAATTAGAACATATGTAAAAAAAGATACAGTAAATAATTATGTTTATGAAATGTATTCGCCTTTATCCGCTAATGAATTTTTCTCTAATCCTATTCTAAGCACAGTATTATATACTAATATAGGTAATGATGAATACAAAAAGATAAAAGAATATTTTAAAATACCAAGAATTAATTTAAGTAGTTATGAAGATATTACTTCTAAATTTAATGAAGTTTATGAATCAACTAATTTAATTAATGTAACTCCAAATGATATAAAAAAGAAAAACTATCAAAAATTAGATCTTATATCTAATTTAGATTTAGATAATATTATATCTTCTATTCCAGAAGAAATGCTTAATATTAAAGGAATAACTAGAGATACTAAGGATTTAATTATTAAATTAAGTTTTATTTATGACTTTAATGATGAACAAATGAATAATATAATTAGGAATTCGATTAATGAAAAACATAATATTGATAAAGAACTTTTACGCAATAATTGTAGACATTATTATTTATTTGAAAATAGTGGAAAACTGCCTAGTATTGTCTATCGTAATCAACCAGAATATTTAAGAAAACCAATAGGAGATACATCAAAAAGGGCTAAAATAATTTATCAATTTGAAACGACATCACCATATGATTTTTTGAGTAGTAAGTATAATGGAGCAAAACCAACTAAAACAGATCTTTCATTATTAGAATATTTACTTATTGACTTAAACCTAAATCCTGGTGTTGTTAATGTTCTTATAGACTATGTACTTAAAATTAATAACAATAAATTAACCCGTTCTTTTGTCGATACAATTGCAGGTCAGTGGAAAAGAAGTAAAATAGAAACAGTAGAGGATGCTATGAATATAGCTTTTAGAGAATATAAAAATAGAACAAAAAAAACAACTAACAAAAAGATAGAAGAGAAACCAGTTTGGTTTGATCAAGATATAAATACTAGTACAGATAGTGCTAAACAAAAAGAATTAGAAGAATTATTAAAAGAATTTAGGTGATTAGATGGAAAATGTTAAAACAGTAATAAAAGATTTAGGATATAATTCAAAAATACAAAGAGATCTGGAAAAAGAATATATTTCATCTTTAAAAGATGAAAAATTTAAAAATTTAGTTTCTAAAATAAAATTACCTAGAGAAATTCTTATAAAATACACATCTTTATTAGAAGAGAGTTCTATAGAATATAATCATTGTAAAAACTGTAAAAATATAATGGAATGTAAAAATAAAATACAAGGTTATGCTTATTTACCTAAAATTAATAATGAAAAACTAGAATTTAATTATAAAGCTTGTAAATATAAAGAAAAAATACTTAAAAATAGTACTTATTTAAATAGCGTTAGTTATTATAATACATCAGAAGAACTTAAACAGGCTCAGATGAAAAATATTTATACTAATGATTCAAAAAGATTAGAAACAGTAAAATGGATAAAAAGTTTTATAGATAATTATCCTAACATAAATAAAGGATTATATTTATCAGGTAATTTTGGTTGTGGTAAAAGTTATTTAATAGCTGCTCTATTTAATGAATTAGGAAAAAAAAACATAAAAAGTGCTATCATATTTTGGCCTGAATTCTTAAGAGATTTAAAAGCATCATTTAGTGATAATTTTAATTCTAAATTTGAATATATAAAAAATGTTCCTTTATTATTAATTGATGATATAGGAGCTGAAAATATGACTAGTTGGAGTAGAGATGAAATATTATGCCCAATATTACAACATCGCATGGATGAAAAATTAATAACTTTTTTTACATCTAATCTTGATTTAAAAGCTTTAGAAAGTCATTTATCTATTTCTAATAGTGGAGTAGAAGTAGTTAAAGCTAGAAGAATTATTGAAAGAATTAAACAATTAACTGAAAATAAAGAAATGATTAGTGCAAATTTAAGAAAATAAAATTGGAGTGGGGTTATGGAATATAAACAAGAAATATTAGAAATATTAAAAAAAGATGAACAGTGGAATAAAAAACAATTTATAAAACATTTTAAAATAACTGAAAAACAATTCAATAATATCTTAGTTTCAATACTCGATAGTGAAATTAGAAAACTAGATTTTGATCAAAATATTAATAGATATAAATATCTATATAAAGTATTTAAATACTTTGATTTAATTCAAGATGAATCAAGTAAAAAAATGGTTTTAAAAAAATTAGAAAAATTATATTCTTTTTGTAATAATAAAATACAAAGAGCTAAAACTGGACTTGATGAATCAAATTCTAATAATGTAGTTTATAAAATTAGAGATATCATTAAAGTATTTTTATTGAAACTAAATTTTGAAATAGATGATATATTGGATACAGACAAAAACGAATTAAACTATCAATTTTTATATGAACTTATTTATAATATAAAAAATTATGATTATGTTTATGAAATATTTAGAAGTTTTAGTAATCTTATGTATATAACAAATCCAAATGGTGAACTTTTATTAAATGAATTAATAAATTATTATATAGAAATAGTAAAAAATAATGCTAATCAATATGATATTATTTATTTTGAAAAGATAATAAAATTGTTTATTAATTCTAAGAAATTTGAAATTAGTAAACCTTATTTAAAAAGTTTAATAAATAACATTCAGTTAAGTATTGATAACTTAAAAAGAGAAAATATAAAAAAACACGAAATAAAGAGAATTAGTTTCTTTTTGAAAGAAATTATAAAGGCTTTAAATAAAAAAAATACTAATACTTTAGAAGAATTAAAATTTAAATATGGAATTATTGATGAATTTTCAAAAGAAGTTTTATTAGAAGCAGAAAACTCATTTTTTATAAATGGTGTTAGATACTTGGATTTTAAAAATAAATTTACTATTACAATAGATTCACCAAAAACACAAATGTTTGATGATTCTTTTATGTTTGAACATTTAAAAAATGATAACTATTTATTTGGACTATTTGTTGCTGATGTAGATGGGTATTTGAAAGATAATTCTAAATTGGAAATAGATGCTTTAAAAAGAGGTGAATCTATTTACTTGCCTTCATCTTGTATTAGTATGTTTCCATATGAATTTATTAATAAAATTTCTTTAAAAGCTAATCAACACCGTTTTACAATTGGTTATTTTTTTGTTTTTGATAAAAATATGAATCTTATTAATTTCTGTGTAAAAAGAACTCTTATTAACGTTAATTATAATCTTAATTATTTTGATATTAATAAAATATTAAAAAATGCTAAAAATGTAGAACTTTATAATTTATTAAAAGATATGCTAAAAGCTAGTAGTTTAATAAAAGAAAAACAAATTTTTAATAAACAATATCAAACAGTAAAACAAATAAAAAGAGATATCATTGATAATGAACAATCTAATAATAGTAATGATAAAAAAGATATATTTTCTACATTTATTATTTTAATGAATCATTATGTGGCTGATTACTTTAATCATTCATATATTCCTTTTCCATATCATGTTAATTTATCAAACTATGATGATTATATAGTTAAAAACTTAAAAGATAAATTCAACAATAGTGATGATTTAGAATATCTTTTTAATCAATTAAATGAAGTTTATATACCATCTTTTTATTCAATTGAAAATTTAGGACATAGTGGTTTAAATTTAAACAGTTATTCTAATGTTGGTAACCCTCTTAGGCAATATATATCTTTAATAACAGAAAGATTAGTAAAACGTCATATAATAGATAAAATAGATGAACCATTAATAAATATAGATGATATGAATAAAATTTGTGAACATATTAATAATAGACAAAAGATTAACTATGAATATAAGCAAGAATATATTAAAACATTAAGAAAAAAGCATTGACTATTTTTCTAAAAGTGATAAAATAAATACATAAATGCAATGAAGAGGACATGGTTTTTAAATGTAGTCATAAAGCGAGTTAGGGTTGGTGTGAGCCTAATTGATAAATTTATTAATTACTACCTCAAAGCAGAGTCTGAAAAGAATTTCCGGTAATTCCGTTATCATAAATTAAGTTACAAGGTAGGATGGTACCGCGTTTATACGCTCCTTTAAATAAAAGGGGTTTTTTTATATAATATAAAAGTTATGTAAAAAGAGAAAAAGTATTGTATATCAAACAAATATTTGTGATAGTATTAAAGAACTATCGCAATTATCAAAAGAAAATAAATTAGGAGGGAAAAGAAAATGATTAATGTTAAAGAAAATGAAAATTTAAGTATATTAAACCATAGTTGTGCCCATATGCTTGCTCAAGCAGTTAAAAGAATTTATCCAAACGCTTTATTTTGGGTAGGCCCAGTAATTGAAGAAGGATTTTATTATGATATTGATCTTGGTGATAAAGTAATTACTGAAGATGACTTAGAAACAATATCTAAAGAAATGAAAAAAATAGTAAAAGAAGATAAATTAATTAAAAGAATGGAACTTTCTAAAAGTGAAGCTTTAGCAATGTTTAAAAATAATCCATATAAAATAGAATTAATAGAAAATATGAATGATAATGAAGTTATATCAGCTTATACTCAAGGAGAATTTATAGATTTATGTAGAGGACCCCATATTAAAAATACTAAACTTTTAAAACATTTTAAATTATTAAAAGTAAGTGGTGCTTATTATAAAGGGGATTCTAAAAACAAAGTTTTACAACGTATTTATGGTATTTGTTTTGAAACAGAAGAAGATTTAAATAAACATTTAGAAGAATTAGAAGATCGTAAAAATAGAGATCATAGAAAAATAGGAAAAGATTTGAAAATCTTTATGTCTCATGACTTAGTTGGTCAAGGTTTACCTCTATGGTTACCTAATGGAGCCTATATATTTGATACATTAGAAAGATATATAAAAGATAAAGAATTAAAGCTTGGATATAAACATGTATATACTCCTTGTATGGCTACTAGTGATTTATATAAAATAAGTGGACATTGGGATCATTATAAAGATGACATGTTTCCAGTTATGGAAAGAGAAGGTGAGGAATTTGTTTTACGACCAATGAACTGTCCACATCATATGTTGGTTTATAAAAACGAATTACACTCTTATAAAGATTTACCTATTAGAATTGGAGAACTTGCTCACGACTTTAGATTTGAAGCAAGTGGAGCTGTTTGTGGTATTGAAAGAGTTAGAACATTTTGCCAAAATGATGCTCACCTTTTTGTGACTTTAAAACAAATAGAAGAAGAATTTGGAAAAGTAGTTAATTTGATTTTGGATGTATATAAAGATTTTAATATAAAACCTGATTCTTTTAGATTATCATTAAGAGACCCTATGGATAAAGAAAAATATTTTCAAGATGATGAAATGTGGGAAAAGGCTGAAAATACATTAAGAAAAGTATTAGATGATTTAGGTATTGAATACAATGAAGCTGTTGGTGAAGCTGCTTTCTATGGACCTAAATTAGATGTTCAAATTAAAACAGCTATTGGTCATGAATTAACTTTATCTACTTGTCAACTAGACTTTTTACTTCCTGAAAGATTTGATTTAACCTATATTGATTCTGATGGTTCTAAAAAAAGACCTGTTGTATTACATAGAGCAATACTAGGTTCTATCGATAGATTTATTGCTTATTTACTTGAAGTAACTAAAGGAGCTTTTCCACTTTGGTTAAGTCCAGTCGAAGTTAATATTATTCCAGTAAATAACAATTATCATTTAGAATATGCTAGTAAACTAAAACAATTATTAATTGATAACAATATTAGAGTAGAACTTGATAGTCGTGAAGAAAAATTAGGTTATAAAATGCGTGAAAGTTGGAGTAAAAAAATACCTTATACTTTAGTAATAGGTGATAAAGAAAGAGATCAAAATAAAATAAGTTATCGTAAACATGGTAGCGAAGAAACCATTACTTTGAATATAGATGATTTTTTAGGCCTTTTAAAAGAAGAAGAAAATAGTAAAAAAATGAATTAAGATAATCTTAGTTCTTTTTTTTGTAATAAAATATAAAAATGGTAATATATTTTAATAGATAAGCACAGGAGGAATAATAATGATAAATAAAAAAAGTTTATGGTTTTTAACGTTGTTTAGTTTAATATTAGTATTAAGTGTTTACTATGTCACAATGCCTAATGAATTATTACTTACAAATAATAATACACAAACTAGTAAAAAAGAAAATGAAGAAAAAGAGGAAGACTCTAATGTTAGTTTAGAAGTTAGTGAAAGTAGTGTTTTAGTAGCTTTAAGAGTAGAATCAGATGAAGAAATGATAAAAGAATTAGATGAACTTAAAGAAATACTTACAAATGCAGAAAGTAGTGTAGAAGATAAAAATAATGCATTTGAAAAAATGAAGGATATCAATGTAACCAGAGGTGAAGAAGAAAAATTAGAAAAAAAAATTAAAGAACAATTTAAATTAGAATCATTTGTTAAAATAACTGGTGATCAAATAAGAGTAGTTATTGCTAGTGAAAAGCATGATACCTCTTTAGCAAACAATATTATGCGTAGTATTCAAGAAAACTATACTACTAAAATGTATATATCTGTTAAATTTCAAAAATAACTCGTTTTACGAGTTTTTATTTTAGTTCATTTCTTTCACTTAAATTATATTTGCACATAAAATAATATGAGTGAATATAAATCTATCTTGTAGGGAAGTGAGGATTTTATGACAAAAAGCATATTAACAAAAAGAGAAAAAGAAGTATTTGATTTGCTAGTTATTAATAACACAACAGCTGAAATAGCTAGTGTTTTAAATATAAGTGACAAAACAGTACGAAATCATATATCTAATGTTATGCAAAAGCTTGGGGTTAAGGGTAGAGCAAATGCCGTGGTAGAACTTTTAAAACTTGGGGAAATATCACTATAAAATCGCATTAATAGTGATTTTTTTTCATATTATTATTTAGAGGTGAATTATGTTAAAGAAAATGTCTATAAAAAAAATATTAGTATCAACATCAGCTTTATTCGCACTATTTTTAGTTTATTTAATGCCTAAGCCACAGTCTAGTAATTTAAAAGATATTAAACAAGAATTAGAATATGTTGATAAAAATATAGTAACTGGAAATGTTTATTTAGAAGATAGTAACAATTACCTAGCGATGGCAACTGTAGCTTTAAATTCTAAAGAAACAGATGTAGAGGCTAGAGCCAAAGAATTATTAGAAATCTTAATAAAAGATGGTGCTGGTGAAAGTAAAATACCAAATGGATTTAAATCACTTATTCCTAGTGATACTAAAATACTTAGTTTAAAGTATGAGGGTGGTGTTTTAAAATTAGATCTTTCTAAAGAAGTTTTAAATGTTGAAGAAGAAAAAGAAGAAAAAGTAATTGAAGCTATTGTATATACATTAACAACTATTGAAGGATTAGATAAAATAGTTCTATTTGTTGATGGAGATATATTAACTAAATTACCTAAATCAAAAATAAATTTGCCATCTACTTTAGATCGTAGTTTTGGTATAAATAAAGAATATAACTTAACTAAAGCTAAAGATATTAATCAAGTAACAGTATATTATGTTAGTAAATTTAATGATAATTATTATTATGTTCCTGTTACTAAGTATCTAAATGATGATAGAGATAAAATAAAAATAGTCATTGATGAATTAACTGGTAATACTAATTATAATAGTAATTTAATGAGTTTTTTAGATAGTAATACTAAACTAATATCAGTAACTAATAGTGATAATGTAATGCAATTAGAATTTAATAGTTCAATATTAAATAATTTAGATACCAAAGATATATTAGAAGAAGTAATATATACAATATCCTTATCAGTAGAAGATAATTATAATGTAGAAAAACTTGTATTTTCAGTTGATAAAGAAGAAGTATATAAAAGTGTATTAAAAGAGATTAATTAAATCTTTAATAAACTTTATAAAATTTTTAAAAATATTTATTTTAATAATTATATTAACTTTAATATTTGTTTTAAAATACATAATATCACATCCCATATTAAGTATAGCAGTATAAAAAAAACAAACAACCTTATGTGTTGTTTTTATGTATTAAAGGTTAAAAAAATTGCATGAATGGTTAAAACTTCTTTTTAAAATTTCTAGATAAATAATTAATAGAAATATTATTATCAAATTTAATGGTATTATTTGTTAAATCCATATACTCTAATCTATTTTTATTGATATAACAAGATCTATGAGTTTGTATAAATCTTTCATCTAATAGTTCCATAAATATATTTAAAGGTTTACTAATTTTATATATTTTATTTTCATATTGGATAACAGTTTGTCTATGATTAGTATCAGTTGTTATATATAGAATTTTATCTAAAACTAATGAATAATAAGTATTTTTATCTTTAAAATTAATAGTTTTATTATTATTTAAATTAACATTGTTATGAAATTTAGTAGAGCCTTTTAAAAAGTTAAAAAATTTATTTTTAGTTTTATCAGTAATAATTAAAATAGAGGCATCCTTATTTGTACTTAATATTTGTTTAGAAATACTATCAAAACTATTATCCTTATCTTCGTGATTTAATATGTATATTTGGTTACTTAGTTTAAAAGTATTTTTAAAATCTGTACCATATTTAGTAATTACAATTATATTTGAATTAATACCTTCATATTTAAAGAAAGAAGAAATAAAAGAAGAGAAAGTATTACTGAAATTTTTATCTTCACTACAAATAATTATGTTTATCATACATTTACTCCTACCTTTATATTATAGTATGATATATATATTATTTCAATAAAAAAGTTAACTTTTAGCAACCACATTTTACATTTTTATACAAACTATTTTTAATTTTAAAAATGTGTGATAAAATATATAGAGAGATAATTAATTATCTACTTAATATTGTAATGGGGGATTATATGATAAACAATGATGTTGACAGACAACTAACTAAAGAAGAAAGATTAGAGTGGAGTATTTCATTTATTGAGGATGAAATAGAGGATTTAAAAAGAGAATTAGAAATAAAAAAGCAAGAATTATTAGAACTTCAAAAGAATGAAAAAAATCTTTCAAATGAAAACTTAGATAATTTAGAAGTACATCCTAAATTAACTAAAAGAAGATATATTGATATATAGAGGAATAAGTTAAAAGAGAATGATTTTAATCACACTCTTTTTTGATGATTTTAATCGTTTTTATTGATAGAAGGTAAATTATTAATATAAATATTTTTTCATTGCATTAATAATAAAATAATAAAGGCAGTATCTAAAAATTTATAAAAATAATATTAAAAGGTATTGATTATAATTTATTTTTATAGTATAATCTATTTGTTTAAATGATTTGTCTCAGTAGCTCAGCTGGATAGAGCAATGCCCTTCTAAGGCAGCGGTCAGGGGTTCGAATCCCTTCTGGGACACCAGATTGATAGGAAACTCGAACTTTCGAGTAACAATAGAAAACGACTTGTAAAAAAGTCGTTTTTATGATAATATGTATTTGTCAAGGAAACTTGCATAAAATAAAAAAGGAATATCTAGTTTTGAAGCGCTAGGTACTATTCCGTTAAAACAGTATTAGTACCGACTTAAACAGTTGGTACTATTTTTATTAATATGACTAAAATCACAATAATAAGGAGTATTATGATGGTGCAAAGATATTCATCTTTCTTTCTCATAATGACACCTCCTTCCACTTTTATAAAGTAAAGGAGAATAGTACCTAAACTAACTAAATATTCCTAAATCAATTATACCAAACATTAGTTCTTAAAACAATAATTTTATACTAAATTGATGACAATTTAGAAAAACACACTTGTATATGTAAATGGTAATTAGTATTAGAAATGAGATCAACAAATCTTTTTTCTTCATAATATCAAGCCTTCTTTCATAAGAAAGTTGGCAAGCACTCAACAATTAAGTTTCCCTATATGAATTATAACAGATTAATATTTAAGATGAAACTTTCAACTATAACTGATAATTGCTTGCTTTTTTCTTTTTAAATAGTATAATGAAATTGGTGGTAGTATGTTAAAAATTAATAATTTAACTAAATATTATAATAACGCCAAAGCTATAGAAAATATTAATATTGAGCTTACCAAGGGGGAAATATTTGGTTTAATTGGTCCTAATGGATCTGGTAAAAATACAATAATAAAATGTATTTTAAATTTAGTAAAGAAGAGTCAAGGAACAATATATTTAGATGATAACTTAATAGACAGTAAGAATTACTTATATAAAGAACATATAGGTTATTTACCTTGTAGGATAAATTTATATGGAGATTTAACAGTGGAACAAATGCTAAAATATTCAGCTTCTTTTTATAAAAAAGATTTAAGTAATAGAATAAATGAATTAATATCTTTATTTGAATTAGATGTTAATAAAAAAATAGATGAATTATCATATGGTAACTTAAAAAAAGTAGGTATTGTAATATCTCTAATGCATGAACCAAAACTACTTATTTTAGAAGAACCTACTAATGGATTAGATCCATTAATGTGTGATAAATTATTTAATCTTTTATTAAAAGAAAAAAAGAAAGGAACAACAATCCTTTATTCAACCCATAATTTAAAAGAAATAAAAAAACTTTGTGATAGAGTAGGTATAGTAAAAAATGGTAATTTGATTGAAACAATTAATACTAATGAAATAATTGAAAATCTTAATACCATTACAATTAAAAGTAAATGTGTTAAACAAATGAATTTGCCTTTAAAAGAAATGCATATTAAAAGTATGAAAGATGATGAAGTAACTTTTATATATAAAGGAAATATTAATAAAATATTAATAATTATAAATAAATATAAAATAGATAAATTACTAATAGAAGAACCAACTGTTGAAGAAATACTTATCAATTATTACAAGAGAAAATAATATGTTTAAAAGAGAATTTAAAGTTAATTTAAAATCTTTAATAATATGGTTATTAACTATAGTAATAATTTATATTATTAGTTTTATTATATATCCTATTTTAATAGAAAATAAAGAAAGTATAATTTCTTTTATAAATACTTTACCTACAGAAATAATAAATATTTTTAATAGTAGTAAAATTAATATAAGTAGTGTAAGTAATTGGTTAGTAACTTTAAAATATTTATTTATAAATTTATTAGCATGTCTTTATTTTAGTTTTATGGGTTCATCTATTTTAACTTTAGAAGATAACACAATTACATTCTTACTTTCAAAACCTATAAGCAGAAATAAAATTATGACTTCAAAATTATTAGTAGGAATTACTTATATAATAATATTTAATTTAGTAATATTTTTAACTACACTAATTGGATTAAAACTAACTAATAATTTTGTTTTAGAATTTTGGTTAATTGATTTAATTCAATGTCTACTTATAAATTTATTTTTCTTAATACTTTCTATGTTAATATCTAATTATATAAAAAATGTAAAAAAAAGTACTTCTTTAAATATTACTATTATATTTATTACTTATTTTATTAGTATAATTTCTTTAATTAATGAAAAAGTAGAATTTTTAAAATATTTTTCTTTATTTGAATATATAAATAATAAATTAAATATTTTATATTTAGTAATAATTATATTTAGTATTATAATTGAATTAATAATATTATATAAAGGTTATAATAAAAGGGAATTATAAAAAGCACTAATCGGTGCTTTTATTTTCATTTATATAGTTTTCATCTATATTATTTTCTATTTCTTGTTCAATCTCTTCAGTTACTTCATCATCTATTTCATCCCAAGGTTCTTCATCTTCTTCTATCGCAATTTTCATTTTAGTTTCACCAACTATTTCAACACCTAATTCTTTTTCAATATCAAAATATATAGTGCCATTTTCAATATTTACCTTAGAACAATTAGGTTGTTTTAGTGTTCTAACTATAATATCAGTATCACCATTTAAATCAGCATTTTCTCTAACCTTTACATTAAATAAATCGTTATATTCTATTTTTTTATTAACAACAGTTGTTTTACTATCATTATCATAAGAATACCAAATATTTACATCATAAGATCCATCTACGCCAATTTTATCTCCCGATTTGTATCCTTTAAACTTATGATTAATTACCCAACAACCAAGTACATTAGTTGCTTCTTTAGCTTCTATACTATAGTTGTTTTTAAAATATTTTTTTCCTTTACCAACAATAGCTTTGGTTACAATTTCTTTATATAATGCCACTTTATCACCTCTCTAGTTTAATGTATGCAATAAAACATAAAAATGTACAAAAAACTATTTTAATAAATATATTTATAAGTTTTTAAATGTTATTGACAAAAATTATATATATATATATATATATAATAATAAGTAAAAATTTTATATAGGGGGAAAATATATATGAAAAAAGTTTTAAAAAAATTTTTAGCAATCATAGGATTAACTACATCACTAACTGTTAGTGGTATTACAGGATGTTCAGATTCTAGCCAAAATAATGAAAATGTTTCACAGTCAAAAGATGTAAATAAAACTTATAAAACAGAGAATTATTCATTAATTTATTTGGATGGGAATTTATATTTAGCAACAAAATACAAGGATTCATTTAGTTGGTATTTTAATGATTATAAAACAGGAAATTTGATTGGAAAGATACAAAAACCAGCAGTAGGTGAAAAAAATAAGAGTGGTCATTATGATGCTTCATATGAAGAAGATGGTTTTACAAATGAATATGGTTATGGAAAGAATATCCCAGCTTGTGCAGAATTTCCTGTATCTATATTTATTTCTAGTGAATATTTTGATCAACAAATGTTTGAATTTTTAAACTCTAATAGTGAAGATTTAAAAAATTATTTTATAAATAATGCCTCTTATGATAAGTATTCTTTTGCATCTTATTATAATTTTGAAAAATATGTTTATGACAATGCTCTTTTTGCATTATTTGATGTGAAAGATAAAGTTTATTTAGAACATCGTAAATACGTGAAACCAAGTTTATATGTTTGTGAAACAAATGAAAGTGATATAAAAGTTTTTGTTGGGTATAGATGTTCTTATATAAAAAAAGATTTAGGAAATTCTTATGTTTATGATATTGTCAATGGAAAAATTGAATATATTGGCAATGTAAAGGCTAATTCTTTTGTAAGCGTTAAAGAATATGAATATGATAATTTTGAATCTAAATCCATAGCTGAAATAAAAGAAGAAATAGATAATATAGATATCGATTTATTAAGCAAAACCAATGAAGAAAACTTAGACAATTATGAGACTTGTGAGCCTAAAGAAGAGCAAAAACAAGAATCTGATAATGTTAAAGAAAATAAAGATGATAAAGAAAATGCTGAATCAAAAGTGAAAAAGATATCAGCAAATAATCTATATGTTCTATCAAACAAATACAGTATTATTCATTCAATATATTTAACGACATATAAATCAAAAATAAAAGCAGATAAATATTATTTTTTGGTTAATACTAATCAAAAAGATATATATGATTTAGATGTTTATCTAGATTTATATAATAAAAATGCAAATATTATCGCAAATAATAATAATTGTATATATTATACAGATGAAATTTATATTGATACAAAATCAGGTCCTGAAGAAAATGATATATATATGTCAATTGATGATTTCTTAAAAGCAAACAATTTAGAAGATATGATAAATTCTAATGGAGAATATTCTCTTGATGAAATTAATGAGATTTATAGACAAGCTAATGGATTAAATGAATATACTAATGTTGAATCTATATATGAAAAAGATAGTGATAAAGATAATATTAATCTACATGAAGAAAAAGCATCTGCAGATAATCTATATGTTTTAGATAGTCAAAATAGTATTGTTACTTCTACTGTTGAAGTAGATAAATATTATTTCTTAATCAAAGCTAACAAGAAGAGTGTAAATGGCTCAGATGTTTATCTAGATTTATATCATGATGATGGAAAAGTTTTAGCTGATGACAATTATCAATGCAGGTATATTAATTTAACAAATACTATTTTGATTGAATCCGATATTAAAAATAATTCATTTAAACCAATTAACGATTTCTTAAAAGCAAACAATTTAGAAGATATGATAAGTCCTAATGGAGAATATAATGCTTCTGAAATTAATGCAATTTATGAACAAGTTAATACTTTAAATGAAGAAAAATCTTTTCAAAAACAATATAAATAATATAATAATAAAAACACCATTATTTTATGTATAGTGGCTGTTTTTTTTAATATCATATTTTGAAATAAAGAAAATTTATGTTAAAATATTTGTAATTAACTATAAGAGGTGAGACATGAAGAATAAATTAGGAATTGATGATAAATTTATATTAGAAAAAATAGAATTAGAAATAGTAAAAACTAAAATACAATTATTGGATTATAATTTTACTTTTAATAAAAATGGTTTTGGTTTTGACTACTTAATAGAACTACATAAGTATTTATTTAATGATATATATTATTTTGATAATAGTGATATAAGAAAATCAATAGACGATAAAATAAAACAACATATAAATAACCTTATGAAACAGTTATTAGTTTTAACACCTAATGAAGAAGAAAAAATTAATTGTATATTAGATGAGTTGTGGCAAATACAAATTTTTAATAATGGAAACACTAGAACATTATTAGCATTTTATAAAGTATTTATTTCAATATTAAATATTGATTTAGATATTAATAAAATAAATATTGAAAGTGGTAAAATGTTTAAATGATAAATTCTTTAATTAATTGTCAACATTTTTAGGTTGACAGAATATATATATTATGATAGAATTAATACGAATGGAGGGAAACTATGGCTGTAAAATTAAGATTAAAAAGAATGGGAGCTAAAAAAAGACCTTTTTATCGTATTGTAGCTGCTGATTCAAGATCTCCTAGAGATGGTAGATTTATTGAAACAGTTGGGACTTATAATCCAATTATGGAACCAGCAGAAATTAAAATCGATGAAGAATTAGCTTTAAAATGGCTATCTACAGGTGCTATTCCTACTGATACTGTAAGAGATTTATTTAGAAGTCAAGGAATCATGGAAAAATTCCATAATTCAAAGAAAGAAAATAAATAATGGATTTAGTTAAATTAACAGAAGATTTAATTAAAAACTTAGTTAAAGAACCAGACATGATATCAGTAAAACAATTTGATGATACTGATGACATGATAGTTATTCAAGTATTAGTAAATGATAGTGATATGGGTAAAGTTATTGGTAAAAATGGTTCTATCGCAAATGCTATTAGAACTATAGTTCAAGCTAGTGCTTATGCCAATAATATGAAAAAAGTAAAAATAAATATCGATTCATTTTAAAACAGATTTATATCTGTTTTTTTTGTACCTGATTTAATAGCAAAAATACTATTTTTTCTTTTATCTTGTATAATTGTAATTTTTATATTATAATTATATATAGTTATAAAAGTGAGGTAAAATATGGAAATAGACAATTTAAATATTCCAAATCATATAGCGATTATTGTAGATGGTAATGGAAGATGGGCCAAAAAAAGAGGACTAAGCCGTAGTATGGGACATAAGGCTGGTAGTGATAATATTGAAGTACTCGCTAAACATGTCTTTGATAGAGGAATTAAAATTTTAAGTTTTTTTGTATTTTCTACAGAAAACTTTAAAAGAAGTAAAGAAGAAGTAGATTATTTAATGAATTTATTTATTACTAAATTTAATTCAAATACTTTTAATAAAAAAAATATTAAGATAATCTTTTCTGGTAGAAGAGAACCACTTGATAAAGATGTTTTAAACGCAATTGATTCTATTACAGAAAAAACTAAAAATAATACAGGAGGTATCATTAACTTTTGCCTTAACTATGGTGGACACTCAGAAATAATTGATGCAACAAAAAAAATAGCAGAAGATTATAAAAATGGTAAAATAGATATCGATAATTTAAATGAAGAAATATATCAAAAATATTTATATCAAGATTTGCCACCTATTGATTTATTAATTAGAACTAGTGGAGAATATAGAATTAGTAATTTTATGTTATGGCAATTGTCTTATTCAGAATTCTATTTTACTCCAATATATTTTCCAGATTTTAAAGAAAAAGAATTAGATGAAGCTATAATAGAATTTAGTAAAAGAAATCGTAGATTTGGAGGAATAAAAAATGAAACAGAGAGTAATTAGTGCCTTAATAGCTTTAGCGCTCATAATACCTATTATAATAATGGGGGGTAATATATTTAATATAGCTGTTTATATAGTAGCTTTAATTGGTTTAAAAGAATTTATTGATATTAAAGAAACAAAAAAACAAATGCCATTATTTATAAAAATTATGACAATAGTATTTTTTACTTTATTAATTTTATATAGTTTTAGTAATGAACTATTAACTTTATCAATGGATTATCGTTTAATTAGTGGTTTATTTTTAGCATTTTTACTTCCTACTATACTATATCATAATAATGATAAATATAGTATTAATGATGCATTTTATTTAATAGGTGGAGTTTTCTTTTTAGCCACCTCTATGACACTTTTAATAAAAGTTAGAGAATCTAGTTTAAATACATTAATATATCTAATATTAATAACTACAATAACAGATACATTTGCTTACATTGGAGGCCTATTAATAGGTAAACATAAATTACTTGAAAGTATTTCCCCTAAAAAAACATGGGAAGGAACTATAATTGGATCAGTTTTTGGAACATTTGTTAGTACAGTTTTTTATGTTATAGTTATTAACCCAGATATAAAACTTGCTATAATAATTGGCGTATCAATATTTTTATCATTAATAGGTCAATTCGGAGATTTAGTATTTTCAGCTATTAAAAGATATTATGGCAAAAAAGATTTTTCTAACATTATGCCTGGACATGGTGGAATACTAGATCGTATGGATAGTATCATATTTGTACTTTTAGGATTTATGTTTTTTATAACAATTATATAAAGGGTGATATTTATGACATTGATATATTTTATACTTATATTAGGAATCACAGTAATAATTCATGAATTTGGACATTTTATATTTGCTAAAAAAGCAGGCGTTTATGTATATGAATTTTCTATAGGAATGGGTCCTAGGATATTTAAATGGACTAGGAAGAATGATGAAACAGAATATTCTATTCGTTTATTTCCAATTGGTGGTTATGTTCAAATGGCTGGCGAGTCTAATGAAGATGATAAAAACTTACCAAAAGATAAACTTATGCAATCAAAATCTTGGTTCAGTCGTTTTATGATTATTATTGCAGGTATTTTATTTAACTTTATACTTGCAATAATCATTCTTTTCTTTATCGCACTATTTAATGGTTCACCAAAACCTAATGCTTATATTGGCTCAATTGAAAAAGATTATCCAGCATTTATAAGTGGTATTGAAGTAGGTGATGAAATAATAAAAGTAAATGGTAAAAAAACTGGTTCTTCTGATATTCTGTTATTAGAATTAGAAATAGTTAAAGGAGAAGAAGTAACATTTACTGTAAAACATAAAAATGGTGAAATTGAAGATATTAATGTTGTACCAACTGAAGTAGAAGAAAATGGAGTAAAAACATATAAATATGGATTTGGGCTTACTAATAAAATAGAAAAAGGTCCATTAAACGCTATAAAATATGCTTTTGTAAAAACTGGTAACTTAATTAAACAAATGGTTTATATTATTGGTTATTTATGTACAGGCAAACTTAATTTGAATTCTCTATCAGGTCCTATAGGAATATTTAATGTAGTAGGAGAAACTGCTAAAACAGGATTTGTTAATATAATATATTTACTTGCGTTCATTAGTATCAATGTTGGATTTATGAATTTACTTCCAATACCAGCTTTTGATGGTGGTAGATTACTTTTCTTAATAATAGAAAAGATAAAAAGAAGTCCTGTTGATAGTAAAATAGAAAATATCATTCATTCAATTGGTTTTATTCTTTTAATGTTATTAATGGTAGTAATAACTTATAATGATATAATAAGGATATTTTTCAAATGAAAAATACATTAAAATATGCATCTAATTATGATGAAATTATATCCTTCATCTTCGATGAAGAAGATTTTATAACAAAAAGAATCATTAATTATTATAAGGAATATTTACTAGATACTAAAGGTAGTGATAATAAATGCATTAGAGAATTAGATGAATCAGTATACGAGTATTTAACAGATAATAAATTTAATATATTTGTTACTAATTATTTAGAAGAACTAGAAGAATCCAATGATGATATTGATTATTATAATAATTTAGATATTAATTTACCTAAATTATATAAAAGATTTAAAAGTGATAGTTTAAATACCATTAGTAGTACTAGATGGTTATAGGAGGAGTTTATGCTAAAATTAGAAAATATTACAAAATATTATGGTGATTTTCTAGCTGTTGACAAACTAACCTTTGAAGTAAAAGAAGGAGAAATATTTGGATTATTAGGTGTTAATGGAGCAGGAAAAACAACCACATTTAGAATGATTATGGGGCTTTTAGAACCAAGTGATGGTAGTGTTACCTTAGATGGGAAAAAAATAGATTATTCAGTTACTGATAAAATAGGATTTTTAACAGAAGAGAGAAGTCTACTTACTAAAATGACAGTAAAAGAACAATGCTTATTTTATGGAACACTAAAAGGTATGAGTGAAGATAAAATATTATCTAGATTGAAAGAACTTTTAGAAAAATTTGAAATATCAGAATATTATGACAAAAAAATAAAAGAACTATCTAAAGGTAATCAACAAAAAATACAATTTATTACAGCTATTATAAATGAACCAAAACTACTTATACTAGATGAACCATTTTCTGGACTTGATCCATTTAATGTTGAATTATTTAAAAGTGAAATAGTTGAAATGGCCAAAAAAGGTAGCATCATTATTTTCTCTTCTCATCGTATGGAACATGTTGAATTATTCTGTAAAAAATTAGTAGTTTTAAAAAATGGTAAGCCAGTATTAGAAGGAGAATTGTCTGATATAAAAGAGAAATATCGTAAAAAAAATATCTTAGTAAAAGGAGATATTGATTTAGATAAAATAAGAACATTAGATGGGGTTATTGAAATAATAGAAAAACCTTTAGAATTTGAAATAAAAATTGATAATATTGAAGTAGCAGAAAATGTATTTAAAATAGTTAGTAAAGGTAAAAATGTTACCAAATTTGATGTAGTGGAACCAAGTTTAAATGAAATATTTATAGCTAAAGTAGGTGAAAGTTATGAGAAGTAAATTAAACTATTTAACTAGTGTTAGTTTAAAAAGAAAAATTAAAACAAAATGGTTTTTAATTGCCAATATATTATTAGCTATAATAATAGTAGGTGCGATTAATATAGATAGTATTATAAGTTTCTTTGGAGGAGATTTTGATAAAAAGCAAGAAATCTATGTTATTGATAATACTAGTATTTCTTACGATATATTTAATCAACAAATGAAAAATATCTCTAATAGCATTAAGGAAAATAAAGAAGAATTTAATTATAAAATAGAGAAGTATAATAAGAGTATTAAAGATGCTAAAAAAATGTTAGAAAATGATGATAAAAAAAACAATGCCTTAATTGTTGTATTTAATCCTAGTAAAGAAAATGTAATTGATGTTGAATTAATATCAAAAGAATATATCGATATTATTGATACACAGACTATTACAGGAGCTATTAATAATACTAAAGTAGCTTTAGCTATTTTAAACTCTAATATTTCAGCTGAAGAAATAAATGAGATATATTCACCTATTGAAATAAAAAGAACATTCTTAGATGATGAAATGACTTCAGAAGATGAAAGTATGGAAATGATAGTAACTACTGTATTCCCTGTTATAATTTTACCATTTTTCATGTTAACAATATTCTTAGTTCAAATGATAGGTGCTGAGGTAAATGATGAAAAGACAACTAGAGGTATGGAGATAATCATTTCTAATGTATCACCAAAAACACACTTCTTTTCTAAAATTATAGCAGGCAACTTATTTGTTATACTACAAGGTATATTATTAGTTATATTTTCAGGTTTAGGATTATTTATTAGAAAATTAATTGGAGGAAGTGATATAGTAGGAGGCTTAGGAGATGAAGTAGGTGGTATTTTATCAAAACTTATTAATTCTAGTTTTGGTGAACAACTTATCTATATAATTCCACTTACTTTAATTCTTATGTTACTTACATTCTTAGCCTATTCTCTTCTAGCAGGAGTTCTAGCATCTATGACAACTAATATAGAAGATTTCCAGCAATTACAAACACCTATTATGATTATTTCTTTAATAGGATACTATTTAGCTATGATGGCAGGTGTATTTAAAGGGGCTTTATTCATTAAAATTCTTTCATTTGTACCATTCATATCAGCAATTCTTTCACCATCATTATTAGTATTAGGTCAAATAGGTATATTAGAAATATCTATATCTATTATAATTACTATTATTACTATTTGGTTATTAATTAAATATGGTTTAAAAATATACAAAGTTGGTATATTAAATTATTCTTCTAATGGGTTATGGAAAAAAATGTTTAAAGCATTAAAAAATTAATATGAAAAAATTATATATATTATTTATTTTAATTATGTTATGTGGCTGTAGTAATAGTTCTTATAAATCTATAACTAAAGATAAAGCTTTAAAATTAATTAATGAAAAACAAGCTATATTAATTGATGTTAGATCAGATTTAGAATATCAAAGTAATCATATAGATGGTTCTATTTCTTTTCCAATTGATACTATTAATAATATAGAAAAAGAGTATGATAAAAATTCTTATTTAATCGTATATTGTCAAAGTGGTAGTAGAAGTAAAAAAGCAAGCAATATTTTAATAGAATTAGGATATAAACATGTATATGATTTAGGAAGTATAAATAATTGGGATTAAAGTTATTTATACTTTTTTTATAAATAAAGTTAAAATACAAAAAGTTATGTTATAATATTTGTAGGAGGATTATATGAGTAGTTTAGAGAAAGAATATAATAAATTAATAGAACAAAGAAATAAAATTATTGAAGAAATAAAATCTTTTAAAGAAAGTGAAACAGTAAAAAAATATTTAGAACTAACAAGACTAAATGAAGAATTATACAATCAACAACTTAGTTTATACAAACGTATAAAAGAAGAAAAATATACGTCTTGCAAACATATACTAGTAATTTCTGAAATTGGTGGTGATAGATATCATGGACATAGTCATAAAAGTCGTGGTTGTATAAAGTGTGGTTTAAATGATAAAGTCTTAAGTTTTAATAGAAATGAACTTTCACCAAGTGAAAAGATAATGTATGATTGTTTAAAAAAAGACCTTCACAGGCTTAGAGGAATAGAAACGAAAGTTGCATGTGATCTAACTTTAGCGTGTGCTATATATAAAGAAATAAAGGAGACTTATCCAAATATTGATGATGAAACAACTGTTGAATATTTTAATACTACATTAAAAACAATAAGAAATAATAGTCATAAAGATGAAATAGCCAAAAGATTAAAACTAGATTCAAACTATAATGTATGGTATGGTAGGGATGTATATAATGATTAGATATAAAAATTAAAGGAAGAAATGATGCTCAAGGTAGATATATCGGAAGATATGAAGTATCAATAATTCTTGCTATGACTAAATAAGAATTACAAAAAGAAAGTAATAATTATAAATATGGGTTTGAATATTTTAATATAAAACCAGATTAAAATAAGACTATGCAATTAAAACGGAATTATATAACTAAAAAAAATCGAAACTGAAACAATCGAATTTAAAAACAATAAAATAATTATAAAATCTAAATTTTATCTTAATTTTTAAAAGAACATAGTTATGTTGATTTGCTAAAAATTATTCAAATTGAAACAAATATTATGGATAAAAATCAATTAATTAAAATTTTATAGTATTATTAAATGATGGTGGTAAAATGTACAATATATATGATAACTTAAATAAAGTAATAAATTATATAGAAGACCATATTTTAGAAGAAATTGATATTAAATATTTAAGTACAATTACAGGATTAAATATAACTGTTTTAAAAAATATTTTTAATTGTCTAACAGGAATAAGTATAAATGAATATATTAGATTACGTAGACTAAGTCTATCAGTTACCGATATATTAAATGGTGAAAGTATTACTTCTATTTCCTATAAATATTTATATAATTCACCATCTAGTTATAATAGAGCTTTTAAAAAGTATGAAGGGATAACTCCTAGAAAGTTAAAAAATAATAGTAAAGATTTAAGATTATTTAATAAAATAGTTTTTAAAGAAAATATAAAAGATTATAATATTGAATATAAAGTATATAAGAATAAACAAATTAATTTATATGGTATTTCTAAAGAAGTTAACTATAAAAATAGAACTAAGGAAATACCTGAATTTTGGAGAGAAATAAAAAAGAAATATCCAGAATTTACTACTAATACACGTTATGGTTTTTTAAATATTAAAGATAATAAATATTATTGTTTATTAGAAAAAAGATTTAAAAATTCTAAAAAAATAACTATTCCAAAATGCAATTACTTTGCTATAAAAACTAGTAGTTTTGAATCTTTAGATATAATTAATAATATAAATAAAAATTTATATGAATATATAAAAGCAATTAAATATAAAGCTTTAGACTTACCTTGTATTGAAATTTATTATAATAATTATGTTGAAATTTTAGTACCCATTACTTGATATTTATTAATGTAAAAATGTCAAGTTTTTTAATACTTTATTTGAGATAATTAGTTAGTGATGTATATGATAGAGATATTTAAAAATTATTATCAATTGATTAAAGATGATCAAAAGAAACTAATTCCATATTATATAAGTTATTTTTTAGATATTATAATAGGTTTAATAATTCCTATAGTAGTTGCTAATATAACAGAAAATTTAACTAACTCTTTATATCTTGCTACTATTATTAGTATTTTAACTTATTTTACTTTAAAAATGATTAGTAGTTTAATAACATATTTAGAAATGCATAATTACGCTAATTTTTTTAAAGATAATTATGTTACTCTATATAAAAAAGTGGTAAAAGAAATTTATAATTTTGATCAAAATTATAACAAAAAGTTTTCTGGTGGTAGAATAATCAACAGTTTAACAAGTGATATTATAAATATAGGAGAAATGGCTGATAATATTTTAAAATTTATTTTAAATATTATTAGAAGTATAATAGTTTTAATCTACTTTATGAAAATTAATATTGTTTTTTCAATATTTCTTCTTTTAGTTGATATCATTTATATAAATAGAAGTAATTATTTAAATAATATGATAGCTAAATATTTAATAAAACAAAAAGAAGAAAATGATAAATTAATTGGTTTAATAAATCAAACTATATTAGGATTAAAAGATATACAAACTTTAGATTTTTCTAATTCTATAGATAATAAATATAAACCAATTTATAAAAAATGGCAGAAATTATATTATAAAAAAAGAAAATATCAAATATTTAAAAGGTCAATTTTAGAAAGTTTTTTAATATTAGTTAAAATAGTAGTGTATTTTATTTGTTGTTATTTAATAATGAATAACAAAATGAATATTGGAGTAATGATTATTATCATTTCTTATTTTGACTCTTTATTAATAGTAGTAATTGTTTAGTGAAAAAATTAAAAAACACAGATGGAATAATAGAATTTAAAAATGTATCTTTTTCTTATAACAATGAAAAATTTTTAGATAACCTAAATTTTACTATTAACAAAAATGAAATAACATCTATAATAGGTAAAAATGGAATAGGAAAAACAACTATTATTAACTTAATTTTATGTATTTATAAACCCATAAAAGGAGAAATATTACTTGATAATACCAATATTAATAATATAGATAAAAAAGCTTATTTAAAAGAAATATCTGTTTTAAATCAAGATACTTATTTATTCAATTTAAGTATTAGAGATAACTTTAATATTGTTAATAAAAATAAAGAAAAACAAGTGGAAATATGTAGACTAATTGGAATAGATGAATTTATAAATGGTTTAGCAAATGGTTATGATACTATAATAGATGAAAATTCTAAAAATATATCAAAAGGTCAACAAAGATTAATTTCCTTAGCTAGAACTTTACTAAAAGAATCTAAAATATTAATATTAGATGAGGTAGAATCTAATATTGATTTAAATACCATCAATAGAATTATTAATATTTTAAAAAATTATAAAAAAAATCATACCATAATTCTTATTACACATAAAAAAGAAATAATAGAATCTTCAGATAAAGTAATAAAAATAAAATAATTGCAACAAATTTTATTATAATGTGATAAAATAGTAAGACATGAGGTGGGTTATATGGTAAGTATTATTACTGAAAGATTTGAATATTATAAAAAAAATAGAGATAGAATTATTGAACATGATGAAATATTATTATTTTATCCAGATTATTATAAAACAAAGGTTGAATTAGAAAAAAAAGATTTTATTTCAAAAAATACCATTGATAATATTTTTGAAAAAGAATATAAACAGTCAAAACAATATAAAAAATTACTTGATCTTAATCTTGATACTGATGAAATTTATAATATTATGAAAGATAACAAAGATGTTAACTATAATAATTTAAGACAAATATTTGATGTATTAAAATCAGCAATTATTAATTTATGTGAATTAATAGATTATATAGGTCATTATCCTAATAGATGGCCATATCCTAAAGAAGAAGAAAAAAATCCTAAAATGGAAGCTTTACTTGAAAAATATGATATAATTGTTAGATATTTACCATATTATGATATGGATAAAATGCAAATAACATCAGATGATATTGTAAGAATAATCAACAAATTACAAAACAATTTACAATTATTAAAAATGATAAATGATAATATATCTAATAACGATTGGATATTTAAAAAATGTATTTCAAAGGAAAAACAAGAACAAAAAACTAATGAAACAATTATTAAAATAAATACCTTTCCATTATCTGATTATCAAGAAGTTAATAAATCAAAAAGGGAAGAGGGATTAAGATATTTGAAAATACAATTCAAAAATAATAATTAAAATAAAAAATTTAAATAAATTTTTTCATACAAGAACAATTTGATATCATAAATTCTAAAAAAGATATAAAAAATTAAGGTAAAAAATGTTAGTTTATTTTACCTTGAATTTTAGCTATCTTTTTTTTTTGATTTATTATATAATTTAATTGGTGGTATTATGTTTAACCGTTTAGAACTTTTAATAAATGATAAAATAGATTTAATAAAAAATAAAAATATTTTAATAATTGGCTTAGGAGGAGTAGGAGGATATGCCCTAGAATCTATTGTTAGAAGTGGTATTGAAAATATTACGATTGTCGACTATGATAAAATAGATATAACTAATTTAAATAGACAAATATTATCTTTAAACAATAATATAGGTTTAAAAAAAGTTGATGTAGCTTATGAAAGAATAAAAAATATCAATCCTAATTGTAAAGTAACAATTATAGATAAAAAAATAACTTCTTCTAATATTGATTTATTATTTAAAAATCATATTGATTATGTTATTGATGCTTGTGATACTACCCAAACTAAATGCGAATTAATAAAAGAATGTCTTAAAAGAAAAATAAAATTAATTTCATCAATGGGTACAGGTAATAAATTAGATCCAGCTAAACTAGAAATAATAGATATTAGAAAAACTTGTTATGATCCTCTTGCTAAAATAATAAGAAAAATGGTAAAAGATGAAAATATAAAAGATAAAATAATGGTTGTATCTAGTAAAGAAGTTCCCATTAAAACAAATAGTAAAACAATTGGCTCTACTTCTTTTGTCCCCGCCACAGCAGGACTTTTATGTGCAAGTTTTGTAATAAATGATATAATAGGTGATCAAAGTGTTAGATAAAGAATTAAAAAAATTAAAGGGAAGTATTTTAAGTATTGGTTTAGATGAAAAACAATTACTTATTTTAGAAGAAAATCCTAAAGTAACTGAATGTTATTCTCTTAATTCTAAAAATAAAGTGAAATCTAAAGGCTCTTCTAAAGGATATGCAAAAACTATAAATATAAAAAAAATAAAAAGGATTTTTAAAAAGAAAAGATTTGATTATATTATTTGTAATTTTGAACAGTTACAACCATATCTTCGTTCATTTATTAAAAATAGTATTTATTTAAATAGAAAAATAATGTATTTTTATAACATTAAAGATTTTGATTTAGAAGAATTAGAAAAAAGATATATAAGATATAACTCAAAAGTTAAGATGAAAAAAGATTTAATAATAATTGATAACAGTAAATCTAAAACAAATATATTTAAAAATATAGGTTATTACTTTCACGATTTATTATATGATACTATTGAATATATAAGTAAAATATTAGTGAATTAATAACTTTTTTTTCATATAATTTAATGGTGATGATATGAAAAAAATATTTCTTTTAATTTTATTAGTTATAATTTTTATAACTTTAGTTATTTTTAAAAATAAAAAAAATTACAATGAGTTTCCTATTATAATTTTAAAAGGTAAAAATATTGTTAATATTAAAATAGATGAAAAATATAGTGAACCAGGTTTTAGTGCTTATGATTCTAAAGATGGTGATATTACTGATAAAGTAACTGTTATTAATAATATAAATTATGATAAAACTGGCACTTATGAAATAATCTATCAAGTTGAAAATTCTAAAGGTAAAAGATTTGAAACAAAAAGATTTGTAAATATTTCAGTTAGTGAAAATGTAAGTTATAAAGATGAATATGATAATATTGATAACACTACTAGAGATTGGGGAACAGTCAATAAAAAAGATGGAACTAGAGCTTTAGGAAATGCAACTAGTGAAGATTTAAAAAAATATAATGCCTATTATATAGGACCTGATGAAAAGAAAGTTTATTTAACATTCGATGAAGGAAGTAATGAAACATATTTAAAAGAAATAGTCGGTGTTTTAAATAAAAAGAAAATAAAAGCAACTTTTTTCTTCTGTAAAAACTATATTGAAAGTAATAAAGAACTTATGAAAACTTTAGCTGAAACAGGACATTCAGTAGGTAACCATACCGCTAATCATGTCGATATGACTAAGTATGCTAATAAAACAGATTATCAAAAATATTTAAATGAAATTAAAAGTACAGAACAAGTTTACAAAGAAATAACTAAAACTGATATGGATAAAGTATATCGTGAACCTAGAGGAGTATGGAGCTATCGAACTTTGACAATGGTTAAAGATTTAGGTTATAAAACATATTTTTGGAGTGCTGCTTATGTAGATTTTGAGGGTGATATAAGTAAAAATGAGGCTTATAATGCAATGTTATCAAGAATTCATAATGGTGTTATATACTTAATTCATCCTAAAAATAAAGGTAATTATGAAGCTTTAGGTGATTTTATAGATGAAGTATTGAAAAGAGGTTATACTTTTGATTTGGTTAAAAACATCGATTGATGTTTTTTATTAATAAAAAATAAATTGTTTGTTAAAGAAAAGTAATAATAAAAATATTTTGATAAAAGATTTATATATAATAGTAATTATTAAAGTGGATATATTAAACAATTTAAAAGATACTTATAGGTTTGGTAAATAATATAATAAAGATTAAAGGTGCTTTTAAAATAGAAATGTAAAAATTTACAGTAATAAATTATAGTTAACTATTTTTAAGTAAGTTATATGTATATATAAAATTAGTTTAAAATAAAAATTATATTAAATAGTATTTTGTTTTGAATTTTACCTTTTAAATAGTATAATTATATAAGGTGGTAAAATGCTTGAAGATATTAAAAATAATTCAGTCATAATATGTGATAAAGTAAAAAAGACACAAATATTAAAAAATGCAAAAAAATTATTGGATATTAAATTTTTTACCATGCAAAAGTTTATTAAAGAATACTTATTTGATTATGATGAAAAAGCAATAATTTATTTAATAAATAAATATAATATAAAATATGAAATAGCTTTAATGTATTTAAAAAATATTTATTATATTGAAAATAAAAAATATGATAATAAAAAACTAGATTTTCTAGTTCAAATAAAAGAAGATTTAATAAACAATAACCTTCTTATATTTAATCACCATTTTAAAGATTATCTTAAGAATAAAGATATTATAATTTATAAATATAATTTAAATAAGTTTGAAAAATATATATTAAGAGATTTAAATGTAAAAGAAATTTTACCAAAATATCAAAATTATCCATGTAAAATATATGAATTTAACGATATAGAAGATGAAATAGAATTTGTAGCACAAGAGATATCTAAATTAATAGATAGTGGTGTTAATATTAATTCAATTAAATTAACTAATGTAAGTGATGATTATATAAATCCTATAAATAAAATATTTGGTTTTTATAATTTGAAAATAGATAAATTTCATAATATACCTATAATATCAACTATTATAGGAAGTCTTTTTTATGAAAATATTGATAAAGGTATAGAAGAGTCTTTAAAAACTATATCAGAATATAAAAATACAGATATTTATAGTAAAATAATCGATATTTGTAATAAATATATTTGGTGTAAAGATAAAAAAGATTTAAAAATATTAATTGAATATGATTTAAAACACACTTATATAGATCAAACTAAATATACTAATATGATAGAAGTAGTTGATTATAAAACTTATGATTTTACATTTGAATATGTATTTATGTTAGGCTTTAATCAAGGAATAATACCCATTATAAAAAAAGATGAGGATTATATTAGTGATGATATTAAAATGCCTTACTTAGATACAACTATTGATATAAATAAAAAAGAAAAAATAATGACTTTAAATATTATTAAAAATATTAAAAACTTAACTATAACTTATAAATTAAAAAGTTCTTTTAGTATTTATTTTCCATCAAACTTAATAGAAGAATTAAATGGTGCAAAGATAAAAAAAGAAATTGATTATCATACTAGTTTTAGTAAACTAAATAATAAAATAAAACTAACTAAATATATTGATAATTTAATTAAATTTGGTGAAAAAAATAAAAGTATCAATTTACTTAATTCTAATTATAAAATCAATTATAATAGTTATTCTAATAAGTTCACCAAATTAGATAATAACAAGCTAAATAACTATATTAAAAGTTTAGATAAGTTTAATTTATCTTATTCAGCGTTTGATAATTATAATCGATGTTCTTTTAGATTTTATGTTAATAAAATTTTAAGCATTGATATAAAAGAAGATAGTTTTAATAAAATATTAGGTAATTTATATCACTATATTTTAAATAAAATAAATGAACCTAATTTAGATATTAAAAAAGAAGTAGATATTTATTTAAAAGATATTTCTTTAAGTAATAGTGCAAGATTCTTTATAAATCGTAGTATTAATAATCTAGATTACTTATTAAATATTTTGAGAAAACAACAAAAATATTCTAATCTTAATCACATAGAAACAGAAAAATATATTGAGTTTAATTTAAAAGATAATATTAATTTTAAAGGATTTATTGATAAAATAGTTTATAATAATAAAATAGCTGCTATTATTGATTATAAAACTTATGTAAAAAAACCAAATTTAAAATATTTAGATTATGGAATAGAACTTCAATTACCAATTTATATGATGCTTGCAAGAAAAATATATAAAGATATTAATTTTGCTGGTTTTTATCTTCAAAATATTAATCTAGATATTAAATCAGAAAATGATAAAGAAGATAGTTTAAAATTAATTGGATATTCTAATATTGATAAAAATATATTAAAAGAGTTTGATAGTACTTATGAAGATAGTCTAATTATTAAAGGCTTAAAAATAAAAAATGATGGTAATTTTACAGAAGCTTCAAAAAAATATATGCTTAATAATAAACAAATAGATGATTTAATTAATATTACAGAAACTAAAGTAAATGAAACATTATCTAACATTTTAAATGGTAATTTTACTATAAATCCTAAATATAATAAAGGCAATATCGGATGTGAATTCTGCAATTATAAAGATATATGTTATAGACAAGAATCCGATTTTGTTAATATAAAAGTAAGTGAATTTAATGAATAGATTTTCTCTTTTATTGTATTATTTTTAAAAAGAGGTGATACTTGTGAGTAAATGGACTATAGATCAAGAAAAAGCTATAAATGAATCAGGAACTAATATTATTGTAAGTGCTGGAGCTGGTAGTGGTAAAACAGCTGTTTTAACTGAAAGAACGATTAGAAAATTAATTAATGGGACATCTATTAATCGTCTACTTATTTTAACATTTACTAATGCTGCAGCAGGTGAAATGAAAAATCGTATTAGAACGGCTATAAAATGCGAAAATTTAAAAGAACAACTAGACTATATAGATTCTGCTTATATTACAACATTTGATTCATTCGCATTATCTATTGTAAAAAAATATCACTATCTCTTAAGATTATCACCTAAAATATCTATAATGGATAATTCCATTGAACAATATAAAACTGATGAAATAATTGATAATATATTTGAAAACATGTATGGAGAGGAAAACTTTAATAAACTCATTAATGACTTTTGTATTAAAACAGATGACAATATTAAAAAGATAGTCAAAGAAATATCTAAAAAACTAGATTTACTTCCAAATAAAAAAAGTTTTTTAAATAATTATGTAGATAATTTTTATAATGATTCTAATTTAGATAAGTATATAAATGAATATATAAATAAAATTAATGACCAAAAAAACTTAATAAAAGATTTATATAAATCATTACAATCTTTAGTTGATAATAAATATTTAGAGGCCTTTAATCTCGAACCTTTGTTAGAATCAAATACTTATGATGAAATTAAGAAAAATCTAAGTATTATAGGTAGCCCTAGAAAAAATAAAAATTGTGATGATGATTTTAAAATATATAAAGATAAAATAAGTATTATATTAAAGAAATTAAAAGATTTAACTCGTTTTAAAGATACAAAAGAAATAAAAGAATCATTATTTTCGACTATCCCTTATATAAAAGCTATCTGTAGTATCATAAAAGAATTAGATTCAAGTTTTTTAAAATATAAACAAGAGAATGATATATATACATTTTCAGATATTGCTTTATTATCAATAAAGATAATTAAAGAAAATCCTGATATCAGAGAAAGTTTAAAAAAAAGTTTTGATGAAATTATGGTTGATGAATATCAGGATACTAGTGATATTCAAGAAGAATTTATTAATTTAATTTCTAATGATAATGTCTATATGGTAGGTGATATAAAACAATCTATCTATAGGTTTAGACACGCTAATCCATATATATTTAGAAATAAGTATGATAATTATTCTAACAACAATGGTGGTATAAAAATAGATCTACTTAAAAATTTTCGTTCAAGAAGCGAAGTATTAGATAATATTAATTTAATCTTTAACTTGATTATGGATAATGAAGTAGGTGATGCAGAATATAAGATTTCTCATCAAATGGTTTTTGGTAATACTAGTTATGAAACTAATTTAAAAACAAATCAAAATAACAATATGGATATATTAATTTATAATCCTAAAAATTTTGAAGATTTTAGTAAAGATGAAATTGAGGCTTTTACAGTAGCTTATGATATTAAAAATAAAGTCTTAAATCATTATCAAATAGTTGATAAAGAAAAATTTATACTTAGAGATTGTACTTATAGCGATTTTGCTATAATAATGGATCGAGGGACAAGTTTTAACTTATATAAAAAAATATTTGAGTATTTAAGTGTTCCTA
Source organism: uncultured Mycoplasmatota bacterium (assembly GCA_947646095.1). GTDB lineage: Bacteria > Bacillota_I > Bacilli_A > RF39 > UBA660 > SIG208. The sequence continues at coordinate 3,870 of CANSFI010000009.1, read as the reverse complement.
TTATCCAAATTCAAAACGAAAAATTAACAGTCGGAGATGATTTAACAGTATTTAAAAACTTAATGAATTTAATTGTTAAAATAAATTTAAAAGAATTTGATAGTGACTTTAAATATTATTATATTAGTGTTAGTAGATCTTATTTATATAGATTAGATGATGAAGAAATATTTGATATTGTTAAAAATAATAGTTATTTTGAAACAGAGCTTTTTAAAAAATGCCAAAGCATTAATATATATGACATTGCTAATATTAATTTTATTGATAAAATAATCGATATTTTTAATTTTTATGAAAAGGTTATTAATACTAATAATATCGAAGAAAGAATTATAAAGTTAGATTATTTAAAGAATTTAAGTCTTAATTTATCTAATATTGGTTACAATATAATTGATTTTACACATTACCTAGATGAAATGGTAAAAAAAGAAGTTATTGAATATTCTAAAAATACTGATAGTAGTAATAGTGTTAAGATACTAAATATTCATAAGAGTAAAGGATTAGAATATAGTATTTGCTATTTTACAGGTTTAAGTAAAAAAGCTAATGATGAAGATAAAAAAGCTAAATTTTTAGTTGATTCTAATTATAACATTATTACACCTTATATAAGTAATGGTATTAAAGACACTATTTTAAAAGATTTATTAGTTAGTAGTGAAATTAGAGAAAATGTCAGTGAAAAGATAAGACTATTTTATGTAGCGTTAACTAGAGCTAAAGAAAAGATGATTATGTTACTGCCAATCGAAGAAGAAATAAATGGATATACTACTTTAGTACCAATTTATGAAAGATTAAATTATATTAGAATATCTGATATGTTATTATCAATATATCCTGTTTTAAAACCATATCTTAAAGAAATAGATTTTAATAAGGTTAAACTTACTCATGATTATGGTTTAATTAAAAATTATAATTATAGTAAAGAATTAGAAGAAAAAGAAGAAAAAATAGAGGAAAAAGTAAATAATATTGTTTATGAAGAAATAAATAGTTCTAAGTTCTCTAAAAATATTAATGAATTAATAAACATCCAAGATTATAATAATATTGAAAAAGGAAATGAAATTCATAAAATATTTGAAATGGAAGATTTTAAAAACACCAATAATCCTTATGTTATGAAGTTTTTAAAATTAATTGATAATAATTATATAAATTGTTATAAAGAATATGAGTTTATTTATGAAATTGATAACGAATTAAAACATGGTTTTATTGATTTAATGTTAGAATATGATTATTATATATCAATTATTGATTACAAATTAAAAAATGTTTTAGACAAAAACTATTTAAAACAATTGAATGGATATAAAAAATATATTAAAGATTTAACTAAAAAAGAGGTTAAAATATATTTATATTCTATTTTAGATAATAGATTAAATCAAATAAATTAATTTGATATATATTTTTGAAAAAATATATGTTTATAATTACTTCTAAATAATGTTATTAATATAATAAATTAAAGGAGGTATATATTATGAATATATATGAAAGATCTTTGAAAAAAATTGAGAGAGATCAAAGATGCAAACCTAATATGTGTTGCCTTTCTGTAACTGGTCCAACGGAACCAACAGGTCCAGCTGGTGGCCCAACAGGAAATAATGCAAATTCCACAACTTGTTTTTGTGTAGATCAAATGAGAAACATTATTCAACAAATTATTACATTATATCCAAATGATAATTTAATTGTAGCAATGGAAAGTGGAAATAATGCAAGTGGACGTCCAGGATCATTATTACCTGGACCAGATAACAATCCTAATTCTGGACTTTTTCAATTAGTTAATGCACAAGGCGTACCAGAAGAGGCAGTATCAATATGCCGAATAGCTTCTATAACAGTAACTAGTAGTGTTTATAATCAAGCTATAACATATTTACCAGCTCCTATACCAACTCCTATTGGATGTGATGCTAACTGTGAAGCCGCACTTAGATCCTATTTGCCAGCTGGAACTCCTAGTGTCGATATTAATGCTGGTGGTCAAACTGTTGCTCAAGGAACTATACTAAGAAGTGAATATGGAATGGTTGTAGTAGTTGGTAATAATAATAGTAATCCAGCTTTTGTTTCATTATGCAAAGCAGAAATAGTAAACAAATAATTCCAATCGTAATATAAGTAAAAATACATAATTAATAATTTAATTTTAAATGAAGAATATGATAGTCATTATTATATTTTTCATTTTTTTGTAAAAAATATATATTTAATTTTACAAAAGTGATTATTATATTACTTATACAAAAATATTTTTGAATCTTGACACAAATTAATAATATAAGTAAAATATAGAAAATATATAGCATTTTAATTTAGTTAATTACTAATATAGGGTTAGAAATGAGGAAAATAATGAAAAAAACTGAAGCTATGAAATTGGCACCTGAATCTTCTAAATTGATAATTGAAAATATTATTCAAGTTTTATTGTATCCAGAAAAGGTAGATGGAGTAATGAACTTTGGATCATCAAAGGTAGATAATCAACTAATATGTGTATTAGATATTCCTAAGAAAAATTTGCAAAACTGTTTAAATTTAGGAATTTCAAGTGAGCATATTTTAGTATTATATGAACAGTTATTAAATGATTTACTTGATGTATTTTTAGAGCATGAGACAATGGGAGTATCTAAATATTATTCCCTTAAATCTCAAGCGGAAAATTTTACAGGAATTAATGCTGTGAATTTGTTAGGGAGTAAAATAAAAATAAATTTAAATTCAAGCAGAACTGAGTTTATGAAATTAATCGATAGATATTCTGAGATATATAGAGAATTTGAGGAAAGCCTTAGTCAAGAAAAGGCAAAATTAAGATGATACTTAAAAATATAGTCAAGATTTAGGCAAATGTTAAAGATTAGAATATATAAGTTAAAAGAATTACTTAGATACTTTAAATAGTATCTTTTTTGATACAAAAATGGGTATTTTACATATACTACTTTAGGGAGGTAATTATGAATAATTTAGAAGTTGTTATAGATGCTGGCCATGGAGGAAGTGATCCAGGGGCTGTTTCAGGAAATACAAAAGAAAAAGACTTAACTTTAATGATAGCAAAGTATATGTATGAACAATTTAGAAATAGAGGAATACCTGTTACTTTAATAAGACAAACAGATGAAACAATAAGCCCAACAGAAAGAGTTAATCGTATTTTAAATGCATATGGAAATAATCCTAATGTTGTAGTTATTTCTAATCACATAAATGCAGCATCATCTGCATATAAAGGAGCAGAAGGTGCAGAAGTAATATATGCCCTTAGAAATAATGATACACTAGCTAATAATATATTACAATCATTAGAAAACGCTGGTCAAAAGGTAAGAACAGTTTATCAAAGAAGATTACCTAGTAATACTTCACAAGACTATTATTTTATTCACCGTAATACTGGTGTGACTGAACCTGTTATAGTAGAATATGGTTTTATTGATAATCCTGAAGATTTATCACGTATTCAAAATAATTACAAATCTTATGTAGATGCTGTTGTAAATGCTGTTATTGCAACAAAAATGGGAACTACTATTAAACCAACAGAACCTACTGGTAATGTTTATGTAGTAAAAAGTGGAGACAGTCTATGGAAAATAGCTAATAATTATAATACAACAGTATCAGCAATCAAATCATTAAATAATCTAACAAGTGATAATTTAACAATAGGTCAAGTATTACAAATACCAACTAATACAGGAGTAACTAAGCCAATAACAGGGACAACATATACAGTAAAAAGTGGAGATAGTTTATGGAAAATAGCTAACAATTATAATACAACAGTATCAGCAATCAAATCATTAAATAATCTAACAAGTGATA
>CANSFI010000008.1 GCA_947646095.1 uncultured Mycoplasmatota bacterium | reverse complement strand
TTTTGTTTCACGTGGAACATTGTTTGTTTTTTGTTTCACGTGGAACATTGTTTGTTTTTTGTTTCACGTGGAACATTGTTTGTAGTAGCTTTTTTTGTTATAAACAAAAAAAGTGATTTCTAAAAGAAATCTACTTTATTCTTGAGTTTCGTTGCCTGTTGTTTCAATATTTTCTGAAACAATTTCATTTTCTTCAATTTCATCTTTTTTTATTGTAGCAACAGTACTAACTTTTTGATCAGATTTAAGATTAATTAATTTAACACCTTGTGCTACACGACCAGTTGAAGAAACCTGCTCAGTTGAAATTCTAATAATAATTCCATTGTTTGTTACAATCATTAAATCTTCATCACCATGTAAAGTTTTAAATGAAACTATATTTCCATTCTTATCAGTGATATTTAAGGCTTTTACACCCTTGCTTCCTCTATGAGTCATACGATATTCTTCTATATTGGTCTTTTTGCCATAACCATTTTCTGTTACAACTAATATATCTTGATTGTTTTCAGCTATTTCACAACCTACACACATTCCACTACCAATATCTATTCCTCGAACACCAGAAGCAGTTCTTCCCATCACTCTTATTTCATTTTCCTCAAATCTAATCATACGCCCATTTGACGAAGCTATTAATATTTCATTATTTCCAGTTGTCTTTTTAACTGAAATTAGTTCATCATTTTCTTTTAAAGTGATTGCTAATTTGCCGTTTGATCTAATATTATCAAATTCTTTTAAATCTGTTCTTTTTACTAATCCCTTTTGAGTACAGAAAACTATAAATCGTGATGTTTCATCATTTTTAACTTTTAACATAGCTTTTACTATTTCGTTTTTATCTAAAGGCAATAAATTAATAATTGGTATTCCTTTTGATTGTCTATTAAACGAAGGTATTTCATAACCTTTTATTCTATAAACTTTCCCTTTATTAGTAAAGAATAATAAATAATCATGTGTTGTTAGTGAAAGAATATTTTCTACAAAATCTTCTTCATTAGTACTCATTCCTTTAATACCAACACCTCCGCGATTTTGTGTTTTATAAGTTTCACTAGTCATTCTTTTAATATATCCTCTATTTGTTAAAGTAATTACTATATCTTCTACTGGAATTAAAGATTCATCTTCTATATAATCAATTGCAGACATGTCAATTATAGTTTTCCTTGATTCAGCATATTTATCTCTAATTTCAATCAATTCTTCTTTTATTACTTGAAGTATTTTTTCTTCACTTGATAAAATATCTTTTAAATGGATAATTAATTGTAATAGTGATTCTAATTCCTCTAATAATTTTTCTTTTTCTAAACCAGTTAATTTACGTAAACGCATTTCTAGAATTGCTTCTGTTTGAGAATCATCTAAACCAAATCTAGATATCAATTGTTCCTTAGCAATTGTATCATTTTCTGCTTCTTTAATTATTTTAATTACAGCATCAATATTATCTAAAGCTATTTTCAAACCTTCTAAAATATGTGCTCTTTTTTGTGCTTTATCTAAATCGAATTGAGTTCTACGATATATTACTTCCTTTTGAAAATCAATGTAGCTACTAATAATTTCTTTAAGTCCCATTATTTGTGGTTTACCTTGATGTAACATAAGCATATTAATTCCATAAGAAGATTGAAGTTGTGTATGTTTGTATAAATTATTTAAAACTACATTTGGATTTGCATCTCTCTTTAATTCAATAACTATTTTCATACCATCTTTAAATGAAGTTTCTTCCCTTAAATCTGCTATGCCATCTATTATTTTATCTCTAACAAGTTCTGCAATTTTTATAATAAGTGCTGAAGTGTTAACTTGATAAGGTACTTCAGTTATTATTAATTCATATCTATCTTTTTTTTCAACAATATCAACTTTACCACGAATAGAAATTGTTCCTTTGCCTGTTTCAAAGGCTTTTTTAATTCCACTATTTCCTAGGATGCTTCCACCTGTTGGGAAATCTGGACCTTTTATATATTCCATAAGTCCTAAAACATCAATATCATGATTATCTATATATGCAATACAACCATCTATTACTTCACTTAAATTATGTGGTGGAATGTTTGTTGCCATACCAACAGCAATTCCCATAGTACCATTTACTAAAATATTAGGAAATCTTGATGGTAAAACAACTGGTTCCTTTCTTGAAGCATCAAAATTATCAACAAAATCAACGGTATTTTTATTTATATCACGTAATAATTCCATTGCAATTTTAGATATTCTTGATTCTGTATAACGGTAAGCTGCTGCTGTACTTCCATCTATTGCCCCAAAGTTACCATGACCATCAATAAGTGGATGACGATAACTAAAATCTTGAGCCATTCTTACCATTGAATCATATACAGAAGTATCACCATGGGGATGATAATTACCAAGAACTGCTCCTACCGTTTTAGCACATTTTACATAACCTTTATCAGGGGTAAAGCCTGATTCCAACATTGTATATAAAATCCTTCTGTGAACTGGTTTCATACCATCACGTAAATCTGGAATAGCTCTTGAAATAATTACACTCATTGAATATTCAATAAATGAATCTCTCATTTCTTTTACTATATTACTGTTCTCTAATCTGTCCATAATTTATCACCTCTAAATATCCAAATTCTTAGCATATAGCGCATTTTCTTCTATAAACTGACGTCTTGGTTCTACTTCTTCACCCATGAGAGTTTCAAATACTTGATCTGCAAGCATAGCATCTTCGATAGTTATTTTTCGTAATGTTCTATGTTCTATGTTCATTGTTGTATCACATAATTCATCCTTATCCATTTCCCCTAAACCTTTGTTACGATTAACAACAAATTTAGTAGTGGGAGGAAGAGTTTTTAAATACTCATCTAATTCTTGTTCTGTTAAAATAAATTTAAATGTTTTACCATGTGTTACTTTAAAAAGTGGTGGTTGAGCAACATATACATGACCATGTTCAATAATTGGTCTAAAAAAACGATAAAAAAGTGTTAAAAGTAAAGTTCTAATATGAGATCCATCAACATCTGCATCAGTCATAATTATTATTTTATGATATCTTAATTTTTCAATGTTAAATTCATCGCCTATTCCTGTACCAAAAGCTGTAATAATACTTCGAATTTCCTCATTTCCCAAAATCCTATCAAGCCTTGCTTTTTCAACATTTAATATTTTTCCTCTAAGTGGTAAAATTGCTTGAGTTTTTGCATCTCTTCCTTGTTTAGCTTGTCCACCTGCTGAATCTCCCTCAACTATGAATATTTCTGATTCAACAGGATTCTTTGATGAACAATCAGCAAGTTTTCCCCATTGATTTGTAAGTTCCAATCCGCCTTTTCTTCTTGTTAATTCTCTAGCTCTTTTAGCTGCTACTCTAGCACGTGATGCGGTTAAAGCCTTATCAACAATTATTTTAGCTTCATCTGGATGTTCCAGTAAAAATCTTTCAAAACCTGCAGAAAAAACACTGTCTGCTAATTTTCTAACTTCTGAATTTCCAAGTCTTCCTTTAGTTTGACCTTCAAATTGTGGATTTGGATGTTTACAAGAAACAATCATGGTTAATCCTTCTTTTACATCATCACCAGTTAAAGAATCATCTTTTTCTTTTAATATATTATTTTTTCTAGCATAATTATTAATTACTCGTGTTAAAGCTCTTCTCACACCTTCTTCATGTGTACCACCATCATGAGTATTAATGTTATTAACGAAAGAATAAATATTTTCTGTATAACTAGAATTATATTGCATAGCAACTTCAAACATAATTCCCTCTTCTTCTCCTTCTAGATGAATTATTTCTTCATGAATTGGAGTTTTATTTTTATTTAAATATCTAACATATTCACCTATTCCACCTTCGTAATGAAAAGTTTCACCTGTTGTATCAATATCATCACGATCATCTCTTAAAGTAAGTCTTAATCCTTTGTTTAAAAAAGCTAGTTCTCTAGTTCTTACCATTAATGTTGTATAATCATAAATTGTTGTATCAAAAATATCAGGATCTGGTTTAAATGTTACTGTAGTACCTGTTCTATTAATATCACACTCACCCATTACTGTTAAAGACTGAACAGTTTTTCCACCATTCGCGAATTTTGTTTCGTGAATTTTTCCGTCTTTATATACAGTTACAGTAACTGCTGTTGATAGAGCATTAACTACTGAAGCTCCAACTCCATGAAGTCCTCCCGATACTTTATATCCTCCTCCACCAAATTTTCCTCCAGCATGAAGTACAGTATAAACTGTTTCTACAGTTGATATTCCTGTTTTAGAATGTACCCCTACTGGAATTCCACGGCCATCATCTTTTACTGTAATAGAATTATCTTTATTTATAATTATTTCTATATTTTTACAAAATCCAGCTAAAGCTTCATCAATAGCATTGTCAACTATTTCCCAAACTAAATGATGAAGACCTTTTACATCGGTTGTTCCAATATACATTCCAGGTCTTTTTCTTACAGCTTCTAGACCTTCTAATACTTGAATATCTGATGCATCATAATGTTGTTCATTCATATTATTTCACCTCTTCTTTTATTTCAACAATAGTTCCAGATTCTACTTTGAAAAGTTTAGCATGTTTTATTATTTTTTCATCAATATTTTTCAAATCTGTTGTTGTTATTATTGTTTGAATATCATCTTTTATATATTTAAGTAAATTATTCTTTTTTTCATCGTCCAATTCACTAAAGACATCATCTAAAAGTAAAATTGGTGATGTTTTTGAATGTTTCTTAAATATTTCTATTTCTGCCAATTTAATAGTAATAACAGCTAATCTTTGTTGTCCTTGAGAACCATATGATTTTAAATTATTATTATCTAGATAAAACTCAAACTCATCTCGATGAGGTCCATATAAAGTATTTCCCAATTTTATTTCATTATTTATTTCACTATTAAATTTAGCTTTTAGTTGTTCTTTTATCTCTATTTCACTATAATCTTTAAATTCAAAATTAGTTTTATATCTTAAATAAAAATTATCTAATTTCATTATTTCTTTATAAATATTTGAAGCATAATTATTTATTTTATTTATAAATTTATTTCTAGCTCTATAAATGAATGTAGCTTTATCAATTAAATATTCTGTAATAATATCAAAATAGTTTTTATCAATTTGAATATTTTTTTGAATACGTTTTAAATATTCATTTCTTATTTTTAATAATTTATTATAATCATTCAAAACTCGATAATAATTATTATAAAGTTGACTTAATTCTAAATTTAAATATTTTCTTCTAATATTTGGAGAACCCTTTATTAAATCTAAATCTTCTGGATAAAAAATAATTATATTCATATTAGAAATATAATCACTAGTTCTCTTTATATCATCATTATCAATTTTATATTGTTTTTTTTTACGATTTAAAATTATTTCAAAAGTTGATATAATACTATCTTTTTCAATATTTCCCAAAATTTTAGCACTTAATTCTCCACTCTTTATTAGGTCTTCATCAATAAAAGAACGATGTGATTTAGTTAAACCTAATACATATATACTTTCCAATATATTGGTTTTTCCCTGGGCATTTTGACCATAAATAATATTTATTTTATTAGAAAGATCAATATTTAATGATTTATAATTGCGAAAATTAGTTATCTTAAGTTGTTTTAAAATCATCTATACCTCTCCATTCTTGTTTTTTTGCCAATTATAGAAAAATAATCTATATTTAAGTATACCTATACACAAGTTAATTATATCATAAAATATTATTAAAAAAAAGAAAAAATCAAGATAAAATAAATATCTTAATTTAAAGTTAATTTTCTTAGCTTTGATTCTAACATTGTAGCCTTATATATTTGATTTTCAATTACAAAACTGGAAATATCTAATTTTATTTCTTTATTGTTTAAAAAATTAATTACTGTTTTTTTATTTTCCTTTTTATAATTAACAATATTATTTAAAGAAATCCAACAACATTTATTACATCTTGGTGATGCGGTAGGAAAAAAAATTATACTTTTTGCTTCACTTATAATAATTGGTACCTTATAATTTACTCCTAGTAATGTTTTAGTTCCTTCATTTCTACCAAGATATGAACTACCAAATGATCTACAACTATTATCAATTATTTTATTAACTGAACAATTAACAAAAAAACTATCTTCTAATTCTATAATTTGTGTTATTTTATCATTAATTGGAATAAGCGCTAAAGTTCCTTTGTTTATCTCGTAGTTATTATCCATAATTCACCTCCTCTTACTAATATTTTTCCACATAAATATGTGAAATTCCTTCTCTTATACTACTTTTTTTTGTCGAATTCTGTTTTTTTATGTCGATAAATTAAAAAAAAGAAAGAATTTTCTTTCTAATATGTTCTAATTGGTAAAATTAATTGAATTAAATCTTCACTTTCTGGATTTTTAATGATGATTGGTTTGATTTCTCCATTAAACATTAAAACTATTTCTTCACAATCAAGAGATTTTAATGCTTCCATCATATATTTAGATGAAAATGCTATTTTTATTTCCTCATTTTTATCTTTAATTCCTTCAAGTTTCTCTTCTACATTTCCTATTTCAGGAATATTTGATGATACTATTATTATATTATCTTTACTTTCTAATTTAATTGTATTCTTATCACTTTCATTAGTAAGCAAAGAAGCTCTATCAATAGAATTATAGAATTCATTTAATTTTACTTTAATTGTTAACAAAAATTCTGTTGGAATTAATTTTGATGTATCAGGATATGTTCCATTTATTATTCGTGATAACATTATAATACTTCCAAATTTAAATATTACTTTGTTATTAAAAATATGCATTTCTATTGATTCATCATCATCTGAAAACATTCTTATTAATTCATTTAAATTCTTAGTTGGAATAATAATATTTATATCTTCTTCTGTTGTTGTATTTAATGATACTTGTTTTTTAGCTAAACGGTAAGAATCAGTTGCTGTACAAACTAATGTATCTTTAGATATTTTAAAATTTATACCTGTAAGTACAGGACGTGATTCTTGTGTAGATGTTGCAAAAATAGTTTGGTTTATTATATTTTTAAATACTTTTTTATTTATAATAATAGGATTATTTTGTTCTTCTAGTTCTAAGTCAGGAAATTCATTTGCATTATTACAATTTAAATTAAATGATGAATTTGATGTATAAATATTTATTCTAGAATCAACTAATTCCTCTATATTGATCAATTCATTTGGTAATTTTCTAATAATATCATAAATATATTTCCCAGATACTACAATTTCTCCTTTTTCTTCTAATTCTTCTATTTGATTTTTTTCAATAAATGTTTTAATAGCAATTTCGTTATCTGTACTCATTAAATATAAACCATCTTCAGTTAGTTCAAACTTAATACAGTTTAAAATTGGTATTAAATTTTTAGATGATATTCCTTTTATAACGTAGTTTAAATGTTCCATTAATATGTTTTGTTTAATTTTTAATTTCATAATTTTTCTCCTTTATTATTATTTATATAATATATTCTTATTATAGATGTGGAAAATGTGGAAAAGTTATAATTTGTTTGTAAAATATAATTTTCTAAAAAATATAGATGTTGAAAACTTTGTTTAATATTATTTTTTTTCCACAACTTTATTTTATTTGATTCACTATATTTTGAATTGTATCTGATAAATTAGTGTCTTTACTAATTTCTTTTTTGATTTTATCAACAGAATGCATAACAGTTGTGTGATCTTTTCCACCAAATTCGCTACCTATTCTAGCTAAAGGTTCATTTAGATAACTTCTACATATATACATAGCTATTTGCCTTGGGACACCGATTTTTGCATTTCTTTTTTTACTTTTTAAATCCTCTACTGTTATATTGTAATTTCGAGCAACAAGTTGTTGAACTTGATCTATTTTATTCTTAGAAATAATGCTTTTTACAAAATAATCTTTTAATGATTCAACAGCAAGTTCTAAAGTAATATTACTACCATTCATGATAGTAGCATAGGCAAATACACGTGTTATAGCACCTTCTAGTTTTCTAATATCACTAGTACAATTACTAGCAATATATTCTTTAACTTCAGCTGGAAAATCAATAGCCATTTCATGAGCCTGTATTTTTTTATCAATAATATTCATTCTTAGATTAAAGTCAGGTGGTAAGATATCAACAGTTAAACCCCAGTTAAATCTAGTTCTTAAACGATCTTCTAATTTTTTTAAATCATCTGGAGATCTATCAGATGATATTATAATTTGTTTATTTTTATTATGTAATTCATTAAATGTATTAAAGAATTCTTGTTGTGTTTTATTGGCAATTTCTAGATACTGTATATCATCTATCATAAGTACATCTACATCTCTATATTTAGTTTTAAAATCATCAATTAATCCAAAATTGTTATCGTTTTTATTAGTTCTGCATATATTTAAGAAGTCATTAACAAATTTTTCACTAGTAACATATAATACTTTTTTATTACTATTTTTTATAATATAATTCCCAATAGCGTGCATCAGATGGGTTTTTCCTAATCCACTATTGCTATAAATAAATAGTGGATTATACATAAGACCAGGTTTTTCAGCAACAGCAAGGGCATTGGCTCGTGCAAATTTATTGCTCTCCCCTACAACATAATTATCAAAAGAATATCTTGGGTCTAGATTTGATTCAAAATTTTGGCTATATGGAACTCCTACATTATCAGAATCTATAATAATGTTGTTTTCAATTTCTTCTTCAGTTACATATTCTATCATAAAATTAGAGCCAGTAATTTGATTAAAAATATTTTCAACTAAATCATTGTAGTTTTCTTTTAAATGTTTTTTGTGAACTTGCATCGGAACTAGTACTTTAGCTTTATTTTCATTAAGCTCTATTAGTTTAGTTTCTGAAAACCATGCTTCAAATAACATAGGATTTAAATATTCTTCTATTTTTTTTAAGAAAGAATTCCAAATGCTTTCAACATCCATTCCATCACCCCACTTGTCCTGATAACTTCATTTTACCTTAATTTTCTAGAAATGCCAATATAAAATTTTATAATTGTGGAAAAAAAGATTAATAAAATAAGATAAAAAATTTAATTTCCACATAAATAGTGGATAAAAAGTTTTTAACATTTTAGAGTGGATAAATTTTCCACTAATTTGTGGAAAAATTGCGTTTTATTTTATAAATAAAAAACTTGATAAAAATAAAATTTTGTGGAAAAAAATTATTTGCAAAAAAAAAGAAGGGTTTAGTAACTTTTTTCCACAATACTAAAGTATTGTTAAAAAAAATTATAAAATATTTGACAAAAAACACTTTTATCTATATAATTATCCTGAGATCCAAAAATTATTTAGTTTAGGAGGTGTTAAAATGAAAAGAACTTATCAACCAAATAATAGAAAAAGAAGTAAAAAAATGGGATTTTTAGCACGTGTTAATACATCTATAATAAAAAGAAGAAGAAGAAAAGGTCGTAAAGTATTAAGTCACTAAAATAATACACCACTGAATCAATCAGTGGTTTTTTACTTTAAAGAGGTGAAATATGAAAAAAATTAATATACTTAAAAACAATTTTGATTTTGATCGAATTATAAAAAATAATAAACCGTATAAAAATAAATATTTTGTTATATATTTAGAGTGGACAATTGATAATGTTTATCATTTTGGTTTATCAGTTGGGAAAAAAATAGGTAATGCTGTTGTAAGAAATAAATATAAAAGGAGATTAAAAGATATAATTGATAAAAAAGACTATAAAAATAACTTTAATTGTATTATAATATTAAGAAGTGAGGTTTTAAATTTAAGTTATGATGAATTAAAAATCTTATTGTTACAAAATCTAGAAAAAATGAATGTATTTAAAGGAGAATAATTAATGAAGAAAAAAAAATTACTTATAATTTTATTATTGTTTTTAACAATATCAATGACAGGATGTACAAAAATATTAAAGGATGATAAAAAACAAGCAGTTACAAATCCAGAAACAGGTCAAAGTTTACCTGAAAATGTTCTATGTAGACCAAAAGCAGAAAAAACATTAGAAATATATAAAGAATATGATGTTAATATTAAAAAATTGCCAATTTGTTCTGAATTCAAAATAACAAGTGGAGGGTATGAAGGCATTTGGACTACAATATTTGTAAAACCATTAGCTTGGGTTATTATAAAAATAGGTGAGTTAGTAAAAAATTACGGACTAGCAGTTATTATAATTACATTTTTAATTAGGTTAATAATGGTACCAGTAACTAAAAAAACAGCAATGCAATCAGAAAATTTAGTAAAAGCTAGACCAGAACTAGATCGTTTAGAAAAAAAATATAAAAATAAAACAGATCAAGAAAGTATGATGCAAAAAAGTCAAGAAATGTTGATGATTTATAAAAAATATGATATTAATCCAATGTCTGGTTGCCTATTTTCATTTATCCAAATACCACTTTTCTTTGCATTCTATGAAGCTTTAAATCGTTTACCAGTAGTATTTGAAGAAACTTTAGGAATTTTTCAATTAGGTACTAGTCCATTAGTTGCAATGAAATCAGGAAATTTCTATTATTTAATTTTTGTAGTTTTAGTAATTCTTGTTACATATTTTTCATTTAAGCTTAATAGTGGAGCATCAATGAGTGAAGAACAAGCATCACAAATGAAAATGATGAGTAATATAATGGTTATAATGATATCTATTATGTCATTTACTATTTCAACAGGAATAGCCTTATATTGGATAGTAAATAGTGGTTTCACAGTTTTACAAAATTTATATGTAAAAAGGAGTAAGAAAAATGCTAGAAACAATTAGAATTGAGGGCAAAAATAGAGAAGAAATATTAAATAATTTTTTACAAGAAAATAATTTAAGTTTAGAAGAAATTTATTTAAAAGAAGAAATAGTAGAAGGAAAATTGTTTAAAAGCAAAAAAACTGTAATTGAAATAATAAAAAAAGAAGATATAAAAAAATATATTAAAGAATATATAGAAAATTTAGGTATGAATATGGGAATTAAAATAGATTCTGAGATAAGAGAAAATGATGAAATTTATAATATAATGCTTATTAGTAGTAATAATAATATTTTAATAGGTAAAGATGGAAGAACGTTGAATGCTCTTCAATTATTAATTCATCAATCTTTAATTCATCAAATAGGATTAAATATTAAAATTAATGTAGATGTTTCAAATTATAAGGATAAAAAATTAAAAAGATTAGAATATGAAGTAAGAAAAATAATGAAAGAAGTAGAAAAAACTAAAATAGAAGCAAAATTAGATCCAATGAATTCATATGAAAGAAGATATATTCATACAATAGTTTCAGAAAATATAAATTTAGAAACAGAAAGTTTTGGAGAAAGTCCAAATAGATATGTAGTTATAAGATATAAAGAAAATTAACCTAATTTATTTAGGTTTTTCATTTTATTTGACATTATATATTAAAAAAGGTAAAATACGTTTGATAGGAAGGAAATCAATATGAATGAAGAAAAAGATATAAAAAAATTATTTTCTATAATGAATAAAGAATATATACAAATAGTCTCATTTATTTTAGAAAATGCTGAATTTAAAAAAAGACTACAATTTCATCATCATGAAAATAGATCTGTATATGTTCATTCCTTAATGGTATCATATAGATCATATCAGATTGCTAAATTATTTCATTTAGATTATGAAGCAGCAGCAATAGGTGGATTACTTCATGATTTTTATTATAAAGATTGGCAGATAAGTCCTAAAGAAAAACATAAAAAAATAACTGAAGCTCATGGTTTTGCTCATCCTAGGTGGGCTTTAGAAAATAGCAAAAAAATATTTCCTGGAGTAGTAAATGATAAAATTGCTGACATTATTTCTAGACATATGTTTCCTTTAACTATAAAACCTCCAAGATATATAGAAAGTTGGATAATTACCTCAGTTGATAAATATATTTCATTAGAAGTTTTTAAAACACCATCTCAGTTATATAAATATATTGGTATTCATCCAAAAGAAAAGAAGGAGTATTAATGAAAGATACAATAGCAGCTATATCTACTTCTTTAGGAATAGGAGCTATTTCTATAATTAGAGTAAGTGGTGATAATGCAATTGAAATAGTTGATAAAATAGTTAAAAATAAAAACCTACATCAATTAAATAGTCATACAATCAATTATAATCATATAGTTGATAATGAAAAAATAATTGATGAAGTACTTATAAGTATTATGAAATCTCCTAGATCTTTCACCATGGAGGATGTAATTGAAATAAATGCTCATGGTGGTATTGCAACAACTAATAAGATATTACAATTGTTACTTCAAAAAGGGTGTCGTTTAGCAGAACCAGGAGAATTTACTAAAAGAGCATATTTAAATGGTAGAATTGATTTAATGCAAGCAGAAGGAATAATGGATTTAATAAACTCTAAAACAGATAAAATGCGTGAATTAGCCATTTCCCAAGTTGGGGGAAATATTTCCCAAATGATAAAAAATATAAGACAAAAAATAGTGGAAATACTTGCTAATATTGAAGTTAATATTGATTATCCTGAATATGAAGATATAGAAGAATTAACAAACCAAAAATTATTTCCCAAATTAAATATTATTGAAAATGAATTAAAGGAAATATTAAAAAATAGTGAAAATAGTCGTTTAATAAAAGAAGGAATAGATACTTGTATTATTGGAAAACCAAATGTAGGAAAAAGTAGTTTATTAAATAAATTATTAGGTGAAGAAAAAGCTATTGTAACTTCTGTAGCAGGAACGACAAGAGATATTGTAGAGGGAAATATTATAATAGATGGAATAATATTTAATATAATTGATACAGCTGGAATAAGGGAAACTAATGATATAGTAGAAAGCATAGGAGTCCAAAAAAGCATCGAATTAACTGAAAAATCAGAATTAGTTTTATTTGTATTAAATAATAATGAAGTATTAACTCATGAAGAAGAAGAAATATTAAATAAAATAAAAGAAAAAAATTATATTGTTGTTGTAAATAAAATTGACTTAAAAGCAAATTTAGATTTATCTAAATATAATATAGAAAATATAGTTTATATTAGTACAATAAATAATCAAGGAATAGAAGAGTTAAAAAATAAAATAAAAGAATTGTATAATCTAGAAAAGATAGAAACAACAGATTTAACATATTTAACAAATGCTAGAAGTATAGCACTTTTAAACGAAGCTTTAGAATCAATTTCTTCAGCTAAAATAGGAATAAAAAATAATATTCCAGTTGATATGGTTGAAATAGATATCAAACATTCATGGACTAAATTAGGAGAAATTATAGGTCAAAATTATAGTGAAGAATTAATTGATCAATTATTTAGTCAATTTTGTTTAGGAAAGTAGGTAGTAAAATGGCAAAATATTGTGTAAATTGTGGAAAAGAATTAATTGAAAATGCGGATGTATGCATTAACTGTGGAAAATTAGTAGAAAAACTAGAACAAAAAAAATCAAAAAAATTAGGTTTTTCAATTGCTAGCATGATATTAGGAATAGTAGCATTATTATGGACATTAATGGAATTAATATCAGTCGGAGAAATTGAAACAGAAATTTATATGAATCATTATTATCAATTAGCTGAAATAATAGGAGTAGCAATTGGTTATACGCTTTTTGCTTTAATACCTTCTATTTTAGGAGTTATATTTGCAATTATTAGTTTGAAAAAACAAAGAAATGGATTTAATATTTCAGGAATTGTATTAAATATTATTTCGCTTATTCCTAATTTGATTATCTTTATATATATCTTAACAATTTATTAGAAAAGAAGTGTAACTATGAATTATGACATTATAGTAGTAGGTGGTGGACATGCTGGGTGTGAAGCAGCTCTTTCATCAGCTAGAATGAACAATAAAACATTGCTTATAACAAGCAATATTAACAATATAGCTGATATGCCTTGTAATCCTTCAATAGGTGGTAGTGCTAAAGGAATAGTAGTAAGGGAAATAGATGCTCTTGGTGGAGAAATGGGAAAAAACGCTGATAAATCTCAAATTCAAATAAAAATTCTTAATAGTGCTAAAGGTCCAGCAGTACAAGCATTACGAGCTCAAGCAGATAAAATAATATACCCAAAAGAAATGTTAAGAACTTTAAATAATCAAGTAAATCTTGAAATAAAAGAAGCCATGGTAGAAGATTTAATAGTAGAGAATAATAAAATAAAAGGGATTATTCTAGAAACAAAAGATCAAATATTTTGTAAATCAGTAATTTTAACTACAGGAACTTATTTAAAATCAAATATAATGGTTGGTAGTACTAGAAAATTAGAAGGACCACATGGAGAAAGACCTAGTCATTTCTTAAGTGATAATTTAAAAAAATTAGGATTTAAAATAATTAGATTAAAAACGGGAACACCTCAGAGAATAGATAAAAATAGTATAGATTATTCTAAAGCAAAAATAGAACATGGAGATAATGTATATCATACTTTTAGTTTTGATAATGAACCAAATTACAACATTGAAGAACAAATTCCTTGTCATTTGATTTATACAACTGAAGAAACTCATAAAATAATAATGGATAATTTAAGTAAATCAAGTATGTATGGTGGTCTTGATGATATAGAAAGTGTAGGACCAAGATATTGTCCTTCAATTGAAGATAAAGTTGTTAGATTTAAAGATAAAGAAAAACATCAATTATTTTTAGAACCAGAAAGTATTTATTATGATGATATCTATTTACAAGGATTTTCTACTAGTATGCCTTATGATATTCAAGAAAAAATGGTTCATAGCTTACCAGGATTAGAAAATGCAAAAATATTAAAATATGCTTATGCTATAGAATATGATGCTATTTATCCAACTCAGTTAAAACAAACACTAGAAACAAAAATAATTGAAAATCTTTATACAGCTGGACAAATAAATGGTACAAGTGGTTATGAAGAAGCTGCTTGTCAAGGATTAATTGCAGGTATTAATGCATCACTTAAGATAAAAGGAAAAGAACCATTAATTTTAAAAAGAAATGAAGCTTATATTGGAGTTTTAATTGATGATTTAGTTACAAAAGGAGTAAGAGATCCATATAGATTATTAACTTCTCGAGCTGAATATCGTTTACTTTTAAGACATGATAATGCAGACTTAAGACTTAGAAAATATGGATATCAAGTTGGTCTAATTGATGATAATAGATATAATAAATTTTTAGAAAAAAAGCAGAATATTGAAGATTTAGTAAATTATTTAAAAAATAATAAATTAACTCCAACAAAAAAGGTTAATAAATATTTAAATAAATTAGGATCTGCTATTTTAAAGGATGGAATAACTTTATATGATTTATTAAAAAGACCAGAAATATCGATGAAAAATATCAAAGATTTTTTTGAATTAAAATATGATGATGAAGTAATAAATCAAGTAGAAATATTTATTAAATATGAAGGATATATAAATAAAGCTAATAAAGAAGCTAATAAACTGGTTGATTTAGATAATAAAAAAATACCAGAGAATATTGAATATGATAAAATTCATAATTTAGCAAGTGAAGCAAAACAAAAATTAAAAGAAATAAAACCAACGTCAATAGGTCAAGCACTTAGAATAAGTGGTGTTAATCCATCTGATATTTCTATTTTAATGATATATTTAAAAAAGGAGTATCAAAAATGAATGAAAAAGAATTTGTAAAATATGTAAAAGAATTAAATATTCAATTAGATGATATAAAATTAAATCAATTAAAAAAATATTACGAATTATTAATTACTTGGAATGAAAAAATAAATTTAACAGCTATAACAGATCAAGAGCAAGTCTATTTAAAGCATTTCTACGATTCATTAACTTTAAGTAAAATAATTGATTTAAACCAAGAACTATCATTAGTTGATATAGGAACAGGAGCAGGATTTCCTGGAATAGTATTGAAAATATTATTTCCCAACTTAAAAATAACGTTAATTGATTCATTAAACAAAAGAATAGAATTTCTAAAATTGATAATTAAAGAATTAAATTTAAAAGATATAGAAGCAATTCACACTAGAATTGAGGAATATGGTAAAGTAAATAGAGAACAATTTGATATAGCAACAGCACGAGCAGTTGCTCCTTTAAATATATTACTTGAATATTCAATACCAATGATAAAGAGAAATGGTTATTTTGTTCCAATGAAAGCTAATATTGATAAAGAAGTAACGAATAGTAAAAATGCTTTAAAATTATTAGATGCATCTATAATAGAACAAATCGATTTTAAATTGCCAAAAGAAAATAGTAACAGAACATTAATAAAAATAAAAAAACTTAAATCTACATCAAATAAATATCCAAGAAAATATGTGGAAATAAAAAAAAGACCTTTATAATTTGTAGAGATGATAATAATCTCTTTTTTGATGTAAACCTAAACTTAAATAATTTAGAAAATAAAGTATTATAATAGATATCAATATTAAAGTTATTAAAAATTTCATGATTTAAGTTGTATGCATAGATTTATAAAAAAAAATATGATAGAATAATATATAAATGAGAAATAGAAAATGGTGGTATAATGGGAAAAGTTATAGCTTTAGTTAATCAAAAAGGTGGAGTAGGAAAAACTACTTCTAGTATTAATTTAGCAGCTTCATTAGGTGTTCTAAATCGTAAAGTATTGTTAGTTGATTTAGATCCTCAAGGTAATAGTACAACTGGATTAGGAGTATCTAAAGGACAATATAATAAAAGTATATATGAATTATTAATAAATCAAGCTGAATTAAAAGAAGTAATAATAAAGACTAAATTTAAGAATCTATATATTATACCAGCAACAATCAACTTAGCAGGTGTTGATATAGAATTAATGGAATTAAGTAAAAATACAAATTCTTTTTCTAAGGGGAGTCAATTAAAAAAGTATTTAGATATAGCAAAAGAACAATTTGATTATATAATTATTGATTGTCCTCCAAGTCTAGGAATACTTACAACCAATGCCTTAACAGCTGCTAATTCAGTTATAATTCCAGTCCAATGTGAATTTTTTGCTCTAGAAGGAATTATGCAATTAATAAATACAATTATGTTAGCCCAAAAAAATCTAAATCCAACTTTAGATATTGAAGGAGTATTACTTACTATGTTAGATAATAGAACTAATTTAGGGCTAGAAGTAGTAGAAGATATTAGAAGTTATTTTAAAGAAAGAGTTTATGATACTATTATTCCACGACTTGTAAGACTTTCAGAAGCACCAAGTCATGGTAAACCAATTATCGCTTATGATCCTAAAAGTAGAGGAACAGAAGCTTACCTTAACTTAGCAAAGGAAGTGATTGAAAGAAATGGAAACTAAAAAAAGAGCTTTAGGAAGAGGTTTAGAACAATTATTTAATACCGAAAATTTAGATCTAGAAACAATAGAAAGACAAATTTATGAAAATTCTAGTAATGAAGAAATAATTGAAATAAATTTAAATGAACTTAGAGCTAATCCATATCAACCAAGAAAAACTTTTTCAGAAGCAGCTTTAAATGAATTAGCAGAATCAATAAAAGAACATGGTGTATTTCAACCTATAATAGTAAAAAAAAGTATAAAAGGATATGAAATAATAGCAGGAGAAAGAAGAGTTCGAGCATCTAAGTTAGCTGGCTTAGAAAAAATACCAGCCATAATTCGTGATTTTACAGATGAACAAATGATGGAAATAGCTTTACTTGAAAATTTGCAACGTGAAAATCTAAATGTAATAGAAGAAGCTTTAGCATATAAATCAATGATTGATAAATTAATGATTACCCAAGAAGAACTTTCTAAAAGAGTAGGAAAAAGTAGAAGCCATATTACTAATATTATAGGTATTCTTAGACTCCCAACTGAAGTACAAGCTTTAATTTTAGCAGGGGAACTTACAATGGGACATGCTCGTGTTATTAGTAAACTTGAGTCAAATGATCAAATGATAGAATTAGCAAATAAAATAGTTGAAGAAAAAATCCCAGTTCGTGAATTAGAAAGAATAACAGATGATGATAAATTTGAACGTAAAGTAAAGACTACAAGAAAACAAAAAGAAAAAAATTTAGAATATAAATATGTAGAAGAATTATTACGTGAAAAACTAGATACTAAAGTAAGAATAAAAGATAGAAAAATTGAGATTAGTTTTAATAATGCAGCAGATTTAAACAGAATTTTAGAAATTATTAATATAAAGGAGTAATTTATGTTAGAAAAAACTTTAATCAAAGAAGTAATTACACCTACAATAATTATAGTAATATCATTTTTAATTTATAAAATAATTTCAATTTTATTAAAAAAGTGTTTTTATTCTAAATCTAATCATCTTAGTAATAAAAGAAAAAAAACCTTATTACAACTTTCACGTAATATTGTTAGAGTTTTAGTTATTTTAATAGCAGGACTTTTTATTCTTGAAACATATGGTGTAGATACTAAAGGATTGATAGCTTCATTAAGTGTTATTGGAGTAGTTGTAGGTTTAGCACTTCAAGATTTATTAAAGGATTTTATTTCAGGTGTTTCAATAATTATAGAAGGTCAATATCGTGTTGGTGATACTGTAACAATTAATGGATTTAGAGGAGAAATAATAGGCGTAGGATTAAAATCTACACACATTAAAGCCTATACAGGTGAAATTATGATTATCGCAAATCGTTTAATAAATGAAGTAGTAAATTACAATTTATCAAACTCTTTAGCGATAGTTGATATAGATGTTGCCTACGAATCAAACATTGAAAAAGTAGAAAAAGTTTTAAACAATTTATGTATAAAACTAACCAAAGAATTACCTTATCTAAAAGGTGATGTAGAATTATTAGGCATTAATTCATTAGAATCATCTTCTGTTCGTTTTAGAATAACAGCTTTAACAGAATCTATGAAACATTTTGAAATTCAAAGAAAGATGCTTAAAGAAATAAAATTAGAATTAGATAAGAATAAAATTGTTATTCCTTATAATCAATTGGTGGTACATAATGGATAAGGAATATAAATTAGGTAGTATTGTTATTATGAAAAAACAACATCCATGTGGAACAAACGAATGGAAAATTATAAGAATAGGCGCTGATATTAAAATAAAATGCTTAAAATGTGGACGTAGTATAATGCTACCAAGAATCGAATTCAATAAAAAATTAAAGAAAGTTTCTCAATTAGAAGGTGAAATATGAAAACAAGGAAACAAAAAAAAAGAAATATATTATTAGGGCCAGTAATAACAATAATGTTATTAATAGGTTTAATTATTATAGCAAGTGCTGTTTTTTCATTAGTTGAATTAGAAGGACAAAAAGCTGAAATAATAAATGGAACCATTGAAACTTCTCTTATCACTATTAAAAATGTACTAACAATAGATGGTATGAAATATATTTTAACTAATGCTATAACTAATCTACAAATTTTTAAACCATTACTACTTATAATAGCTTCTTTAATAGCAGTAGGTATAGGAGAAGCTAGTGGTTTACTTAAAGCAGTATTTACACCATTAAAGAAAACAAAACCTTTCATTATTACTTTTATAGTTTTATTATTAGGAATTATTAGTAGTTTTATAGGGGAATATAGTTATGCTTTATTATTACCATTAATAGCAGTACTTTATAAATATATTGGCAAAAAACCATTATTAGGTATTTTAACAGTATTTTTAGGAATGACTATTGGTTATGGAACAGGAATAATCGCTAATTATGATGATTTGACTTTAGGAACTTTAACTCAATTATCAGCAACTGTTAATGTTGATAAAGATTATATCTTTAATGTTTCATATGCTTCATATATAATGATAGCTAGTACCTTCATTTTAGCTATAGCAGGAACTTTTATTATTGAAAAATTTTTATCCAAAAAGGTTCCTAAAAGTGAAATAGAAGAGGATGAATTAATAATATCTAAAAAAGCTTTGTATTGTAGTAACTTTGCTTTAGTAGTAATGCTTTTAAATATTATTTATATGATTATACCAGGTCTTCATGGCTCAGGATTATTATTAGGAGAAGGAAATACCTATATTGAAAAATTATTTGGAATCACTTCACCTTTAAAAGATGGAATAGTTGTTATTTCGATTGCTATAATGATGGTTTGTGGATTTATATATGGTTATATATCTAAAAATATTAAAAACAGTAATGAATATAGTGTTGGTCTTTCTAAGAATTTTGAAGGATTAGGATATGTATTTGTTCTAATGTTTTTTACAGCACAAATGGTAAATTTACTTGAATGGACTAATTTAGGTGAAGTCATATCAACTAAATTAATAGACTTAGTTAGTTCTTTACCATTTACAGGTTTACCTCTTATTATAACAGTATTTATTATAGTAATTATAATGAGTATTTTAATGCCATCTTTATCAAGTAAGTGGATTTTAGCTTCACCTATATTTGTTCCATTATTAATGCGTTCAAATATTACACCTGATTTTACACAATTTATATTTAAAATAGCAGATGGTATTGGTAAATCAATAACTCCAATGTTTGCTTATTTTATAGTAATGCTTGCCTTTTTAGAAAAATATAATACAAAAGAAAATAATAAAATAACAGTATTTGGAACACTAAAAATGATTTTACCTTGTGTATTATTATTTACAGCACTATGGTTAATTATTATCATTGGATGGTATATTGTAGGACTTCCTATAGGACCAAATACTTATCCAACAATATAGAAGTAAAAAACTAGAATCTTTTAATTTCTAGTTTTTAAATGAATATTAATTTCAGTAAAAATATTACAATTTTAACTTTTTTTAATCATTAAATAATGATATAATACAAAAGAAAAGAGGAATGTTTATGAGTTTAACAGCAGGTATAGTAGGACTTCCTAATGTAGGAAAATCTACTTTGTTTAATGCAATTACTAAAAAAAACATTTTAGCAGCTAATTATCCATTCGCAACTATTGATCCAAACGTAGGAGTAGTTACAGTTCCTGATAAAAGATTAGAATTTCTAGAAAAACTATATGTTCCAGAAAGTTTAGTTCCAACTTCATTTGAATTTACTGATATAGCTGGTCTAGTTAAAGGAGCATCTTCTGGAGAAGGTTTGGGAAATAAATTTTTATCTCATATAAGAGAAGTAGATGCAATTGTAGAAGTGGTTAGATGTTTCGAAGATAATAATATAATTCATGTAGAAGATAGTGTTGATCCAATACGTGATATTGAAATAATTAATGTTGAATTAGTTTTATCAGATTTAGAGATAGTCCAAAATAGAATTGATAAAATTGGAAAAAAAGCTTCAATGTCAAAAGATAAAGAAACATTAAAAGAAATAGAAGTTTTAAATAAAATAAAAGAATCACTACTTCAAAATATAGCTATTAGAAAGTTAGAATTTGATGAAGAAGAATTAAAAATATTAAAGCCATTTAATTTTTTAACACAAAAACCAATTATATATATGGCTAATATTAGTGAAGATGATCTTATAAATAATGGAAATAAATATGTCGATGAAGTTAGAAATTATGCTTTAAAAGAAAATTCAAAGGTAATAACAGTGTGTGCTAAAATAGAATCGGAATTAAGTGAATTAAATGATGAAGATAAGAGCAATTTTTTAAATGACTTAGGGATTGAGGAAAGTGGATTAGATAAGTTAATTAAAGCTACTTATGATTTACTAGGACTTGCAACATATTTTACCTCAGGTAGTGATGAAGTAAAAGCTTGGACATTTAAAAAAGGAATGAAAGCTCCAGCTTGTGCAGGTATTATTCATAGTGATTTTGAAAGAGGATTTATACGTGCTGAAATTATGAGTTATTCTGATTTAGAAGCATTAGGTAATGAAAAATTAGTAAGAGAAGCAGGAAAAATGCGCTTAGAAGGAAAAGAATATATAATGCAAGATGGAGATATTTGTCACTTTAGATTCAATGTTTAGTAATCAAAGTCATAAGTAAATCAAAAACAAATAATACAATTAATATATAAGTAAGAAACTTAGGAATCTTACTTATTATTTTATCTATAATTGGTTTTAAAATATAAATAAGTAAAATACTTCCACTTCCCCAAATAATAGCCATTTCTAATGCGGTATATTTTCCAATATTAAATTTATAATTAGTATAATCCCAAAGTTTAGTATGAAATAACCATTCAATTAAATATCCACCAATAATTTCAATAATAGAAAGAATAATCATACTACTAAAAAATAATAATAAAAATTTAAAAAAGTTATTAATTTTATATTTATTTATAAATTTATTAATTAACAAAATTATAATTACTCCAACTCCATATATTGGTGTCCAATAACCATATAAGATACCACTCTCTCCATTAGAGTAACAAAAGCATTCAATTATATGGCCTATAATAGAAAAAATAAAAAAATAATTTAAATAATACATATTATTCACCATTATTAGTATAAACAAATAATAAAAATTTATAAATAAAAGAATAATTAATAATTTTAATACATCATATAATATAAGGGTTTACAAATTTGTTAAACTCTGTTATAATCTTAGACGAGTAAGAAATTTACTCCTTGCAAGAAATTGCCGAAAAGACCATAAGGAGGTGTAAAAATGAAAAAATATGAAATTATGTTTATTGTTAGACCAACATTAAGTGAAGAAGAAATTAAAAAAGTTTCTGAAAATTTTAAAAATATAATCTCTAATAATGGTGCTAATGTAACTGATTTTAAAGAAATTGGTCAAAGAGAATTAGCATATGAAATCAAAAAATTCAAAAGTGGTTATTATTTTTTAATTAATCTTGAATCTAATGATGATAAAGCTATTAAAGAATTTGATCGTTTAGCTTTAATAAGTAGTGATGTTATTCGTCACTTAATAACAAAGATAGAAGATTAAGAGGTGTAAGGTTGAAAATAAATAATTAAAATTTAGACACACAAAATGAGTTCAAAAATCAAAATTTTTTTGAACTTAGATAAGTCAATGAAGACTATAAAATAAGTGTTCTTTGAAATAATAATTAATTATCAGATAAAGTGATATTGTATCCAAGAGAACTTAAATAAGAAATCATTTCTTCTGGTTTAGTAAATGTTTTCTTATGAGATTTAAAATTACGTTCAATTAATTTGTTACAACGTTCACTATCAAATACTTCACCATTTTTAAGAATATTATAAATGCAAGTAAGCATTAATTTTGCAATAGCAATAATTGCAACTTTATGCCCACGACGTCTTTTAATAGATTCGTAACGAAGTTTAAAATAGCTAGTAGAATTATCTCTTATAGAATTTAAAGCACATTGAACAAGAAGTGGTTTAATATAAACTCCTACTTTTGTAATCTTAACAGATTTTTTCTTGTTATTGGATTCATTACAGCGAGGCACTAAACCTGCCCAAGAAACTAAATGTTTAGAATCTAAAAATACGTTCATATCAGTTCCAATTTCTGCTATAATAAATATTGCTGAAATTTCTTTGATTCCTGGTATGGTTAATAAAAGATTAATTTCAGTTCTATAATTGATGGCTAATTTTAAAATGTATTGTTCTAAATTATCAATACAAGAATTAATGGCTTCATAATGACTAAGGCAAACAGACATTTTAGAAGTTTGATATTCAGAAAAATTACCATCAATCGCTTTGTAGATTTCTTCTGGTGTAGCTTTGATATTTTTTCTAAGTAAAGGTTTAATATCATCCAAAGTAAGATTTGGATTTTCTAAAACAGAAGTTAAAATAGATTGAGCGGTTTTACCAAAGGTATCTGTTAAAACATTAGCAATTTGAATATTAGAAACAGTTAAAGAATTTTGAAATCGATTCTTTTCACCTGATCTAATATTAACTAATTTGTTACGATATCTCATTAAATCTCTAAGTTCACGAATTTCTTTTGGTGGCATAAAAGAAGGCTCAACAAGACCGTGTTTGAACATATCAGCAATCCATTTTGCGTCTTTTTTGTCAGTTTTCTTACCAAGAATAGTTCTAACATATTTAGGATGAGTAATAATGCAATGAATTTTTTCTTCTAATATGTTATAAACAGGAATCCAATATTTACCTGTAGATTCCATACAAACATCAGTAATATCTTTAGACAATAACCAATCACGGCATTCTCTAAGATTTTCTGTGAATGTTGGAAATATTCTTGTTTCGTAAGAAGTAATGTCATTATTATCTGTAATAGCAATACATACGGTAATTTGAGTTGAATGAACATCAATACCAGCACATTTTTTAAAAACGATTTTTAGCATATAAAAACTCCTTTCAATAAAATTTATTAAAAGGCCTTAACTGAAAATCTTTTACCTAAAAAACTGGTTTGTTTTTAACAAAGATAAGGTTACGTGCTCTTTAGACACACTCATTTGTACTCAAAAGATAATCGACACTTATATTTATGCGGTTTTAAGAAATAAATCTTTTCCCACTCACCCCAACGTGCTCCGCAGTGATTGCCTTTTAATAGTTAATTATTATATCAGAAATTTTAATTTATTTATTTTAATCTCGATTTGTGCCTTTCGAGGACTGAAAGGACGCAGAAAGGAATGTTTTTATTTATGAATAAAGTTTGTCTAATTGGAAGATTAACTACTAAACCAGAATTGAGATATACAAATTCTAATTTACCATACACAAGATTTTCTTTAGCAGTAAACCGTAATTTTAGTAATTCTCAAGGTCAAAGAGAAACTGATTTTATTAATATTGTAGTGTGGAGAAAACAAGCTGAAAATGTTTGTAACTATTTAGATAAAGGTAGCCTTGTTTCAATAGAAGGTAGAATTCAAACAGGAAGTTATGATGGTCAAGATGGTAATAAAAGATATACAACAGATATAGTAGCTGATAATGTTCAATTTTTAGAAAGTAAAGGACAAAGTCAAGCTAGAGTTTCAACTCAAGATACAAATAGTTATAATTACCCAGATGCGCCTGTCAATGAAGTTAATATTGAAAATGATCCATTCGCAGATTTTGGAGATAGTGTATCAATAGATGATTACTTCCTAGATTAAAAAAGGAGGAAATATTCATGGCTGAATTTTATAGAAAAAAGAAAAAGAAATGTCAAATGTGTGCTGGAAAATCAGTAGACTATAAAGATGTTGATATTATTAAAAAATATGTTAGTAATGATAAAGGTAAAATTTTACCAAGAAGAATTACTGGAGCATGTGCAGAACATCAAAGACATATAGCTAATGAAGTAAAAAAAGCTCGTTTTATGGCTTTAATACCATTTGTTAAATAACAAGTGGTTTTTTAATGTTGAAATTTAATCTTTCAACATTAAAAAAGTGAATATAATTAAAAAATATAAAAATAAAATATTATGATATAAGTAGTATCACATAAATAAAATATATTATTCACAGGATAAAATAGTATATATTAATTTTAACGAATAAAGAATTTTAAATATAAAATGAAACACTGTGGAAAACTAACTTTTCCACAGTATTATTAAAAATAAATTTATAGTGAAATTCAATATTTTTCACCATAAAACTATTTTTCTATTAAAAACTTTTTTAATTCATCAGGACTTATATTATTAAAAACAATATTATAAATTAAATCAATAATGGGTATATTTACCTTTTTATTTTTTAATAATTTATGAATAGATTTTAATGTATATAAACCTTCTATAGTTGTATTTTCTATAAAATTTTGTATTTCATCTCTAGATTTATTTTGACCAATTAATAAACCAAATCTAAAATTTCTACTTTTAGTACTAGTACAAGTTAATAATAAATCACCAAATCCAGCAAATGACAATATAGTTTTACCATCACCACCTAAAGATTTAATTAATTCTTTAATATCATGTAAAGATTCAGTTATAAACATAGCTTGAGTAGATTCTGGCATACCTAAACCATCTAAAATACCAGATGCTATAGCTATTACATTTTTTATTGAACCACATATTTCAGTCCCAATAATATCATCAGTTGTACGTAATTTTAAAACGTCATTTTGTAAATAATCTTTTAAAATAGTCTCAGTTTTTTTATTCTTAGTAGCTAACGTTAAACCAATTGGAACATTAGATGCTATATCAATCGCAAAAGAAGGACCTGATATAACAGCTATATTTTTAGTATTAATATATTTATTTAAAACATCGACTATAAACAAACAAGTATCTTGTTCAATACCCTTAGTCGCAATACAAATATGTTGATCTTTTTTTATATAGTTTTTAAGTTCTAAAAAAACATTATCGCAAAAAGCAGCTGGAATTGCTATAACAATAAGCTCAGAATCTTTAATAGCTTCTTCCATCTTATCAGTAAACGTAATATTATTTGGAATCTTAATCCTAGGTAAAACTTTATTATTCTCTCTTTTACTTTCTAACATATCTAATTCATCTTTAAACTTAGTCCACATAGTTATACTTTTAGTATTTTTATTAAACATAAGTGCTAAAGATATTCCATAAGCACCTGTACCTAATATAGTTATTTTCATTCTATCACCATTAGTATTGTATCATATTTATGTTAACTTTAACATGTATATTAAAATAACTTATATAATTAAAATGGTGATTATATGTATGAAGAAATAAAAGGAAATAATATTGATAGTATAGTAATAATAAAACAAGGAATCTTTTATATCACTTATGGAAAAGATGCTAAAATACTAAATTATTTATTTAAATTTAAATTAAAAGAAATAAATAATAAATTAAAAGTAGGATTTCCTAATATAGATAAAGTAATAGAAAAACTAAATAAATTAAAAATAAATTATGTAGTATTAAATAAAAAGAAAACATTTAAAAATAATAATTATAATAATATTATAAAAGTAATAAAAATAGTTAAAAAGTTAAATAAATTAGATTCTAATTTAATAGATAAAATAGAAAGTATAATATGAAAGACAATTTACTTATAATAACGAGAATAAAGAAAACAATAATTTATTTAGACAAAATACTATTAAATTATCCTAATAAAGAAAAAGTACTTAGA
Organism: uncultured Mycoplasmatota bacterium; assembly: GCA_947646095.1. Lineage (GTDB taxonomy): Bacteria > Bacillota_I > Bacilli_A > RF39 > UBA660 > SIG208. The sequence goes on along the minus strand of CANSFI010000008.1, from coordinate 32,330 downwards.
GATAATATAAATAACTCTTTATATAAATTATTATACTTAAGTTATAAAGCTAATTTAACTCAAAATAAATACTATAAAAAAGAATTAATAATAGAAATAAAACTAATAGACTTTTACTTAAATATAAGTGTTGATAAAAAATATATTAGTTATAAAAAATATATAAGTATTACAAATAATTTAATTGAAATAATAAAAATGATACAAAGTTGGATATGAAAAGAAAAAATAATTTATATTTAAATATTTGTAATATAGAAAATATAATAAAGGAATCTAAAAAAATAAAAGTAAAAAATAAGAAAAAGTTAGAAAAATTTAATGATTATTACTCTATTAATATAATAAGTATTTATAATGAATTAAATAATAAAACTTATAAAATAGGTAAATATAATATATTTAAAATATATGAACCAAAGGAAAGAATAATAATGAGTTTAAGTATTAAAGACAAAATAGTAAATAATCTAGTAAGTAAATATATTTTAAATGTATTAGATAAAAGCTTAATAAATGAAAATATAGCTACTAGAAAAAATAAAGGAACATCACTTGGTATAAAACTATTAAAAAAATATTTAAATAAAATGAAAACAAAAGAATTTTATATTCTAAAATTTGATATAAAAAAATACTTTTACAATATAGATCATAATAAATTAAAAGGAATAATAAATAAAAAAATAAAAGATAAAGATTCAATTAATTTAATAAATCAAATAATAGATAGTACTAATTATGTAAATAATTATGGTTATACTAAATATAAAGGTATATCTATAGGTAATATGACAAGTCAAATATTTGCTATATACTATTTAAATGAATTAGACCACTATATAAAAGAAAAGTTAAAAATAAAGTACTATATTAGATATATGGATGATGGAATATTAATCCATGAAAGTAAAGAGTATTTAAAATATTGTTTAAAAGAAATAACAAACATTTTAAAAAAATATAAATTAGAATTAAATAATAAAACAAAAATATATACTAAAAAAGAAGGAATAACATATTTAGGATTTTATTTTAAAATAAAAAATAATAAAGTGATAATAACATTAAAAAATAAAACAAAACAAAAATTTAAGAAAAAAATGAAAATATTAAATAAATTATATGTAAATAATATATTAACAGAAAAAGAAGTAAAACAAGTAATATCAAGTTATAAAGGACATTTAAGTAAAGGTAAATGTTATAAGTTATATAATAAATATAGGGATTTAGCTACTGCAAACTCCAACAACTCCAACAATAGCTTCAATGTGAACTACAATGGTAATGTTGATGGCAACAGTGTCTTCAATAACAATAATGGTGGTGTTCGCCCAGATTCTTTTAAAACTAAGGAATATTAATAAAAGTTAATATTGAAAAGCTAAAAGAAACAAGTTAAATTCCTTGTCTAAAAGACTAAAAAAGAGATTATAGCAAAATAATAGATTAGTAATTATATGAAAATCAATTATTTTGAGAACCTATAATAGATATATTTTAAGTAATCACAAGATAAATAGTTAAAAATTTTTCTTAAAATAAAAAATAGCAAACCAAATGTAAATATGATTACTTAAAATATTGTTCTGATAAAATTTATGTAATATTTTAAATTTTTAATAAAAAATTATGTTATAATTAATAAAGATAGGAGAATTAGATATGAAAAAGAATGGATTTACACTTATAGAATTACTAGCTGTAATAATAATACTCTCTATAATAGCCCTAATCACAGTACCAGTAATAATGAACATAGTAGAAAGAGCAAATAAATCAGCATTTAAAGATTCAGCATATGGAGTAATAAAAGCAGGAGAATTACATTATGCAGATAAATTATTAGAACCAAGTGGAATGACAGATGATATAACATTCACATTTCCAAATGCCAATTTAGATATAAAAGGAAGTAAACCTAAAAGTGGAAATATGAAAGTAACTAAAGATGGAAAAATAGAATTAGCAATAAGTAATGGAAAATGGTGTGCTAGAAAAAGTTTAAATGATGAAGATGTAACTATAGATGATAATATAGATGATTGTTCGTTAACAAAGACTCCTAATCCAATTATAACAACAAATAATACTTGTCTAACAGATGGAATATGTGAAAATGGAACTAAGTTAAATGTAAAAGTAAATGAAAAAGAAAACTATGATTTCTATGTAATCAAAGATGATGGAGAAGAACTAACACTAATCATGAATAAAAACTTAGGACCAACAGTAGCATGGATAACAAAAGAAGACTATGAAGCAGCTGGAGGAACTGCTTGGGACGAAAAATATGGGGCAAACGATAAGGGACCATTAACAGCCTTAAAACAATTAGAAGACTTAACAAAAGGATGGACTAACTTAAAATCATATAATTATACTTTAGAAGATGATAAACCATCAAAGTTAGAACAAAAAATTGGTATTAGTAATTCAAGAACAATGTATAAACCAGTCAAAAGAACTAATGTCAGAGCAAGACTACCAAAATTATCAGATATAGAAGATTTAATAGTTCTAGATTTAGAAAATGAAGAACAACCAATAATAATGCCAGCATATTTATATGAAAATTTGAGTATAGAAAATACAGATGAAAAACCATATGCATATTGGTTATCTACTGCAAACTCCGACAGCTCCAGCATTAGCTTCGATGTGTACTACCATGGTTTTGTTGATGGCCACAGTGTCTTCTATTACTATACTGGTGGTGTTCGCCCAGTTATAAAAATATCTAAAGGTCTATAATCTACTATAAAAAACTATAGAATATAAAAAGATGAATAAAAAAGAAAAATAAATAAATGAAAATCGAAGAATACATGCAAAAATCCTTGATTTTTGTAAATAGCGTGCTTGTCATGCCTTATATCAAAGTCGAAATCACTTGTGATTATGGCTTTGGAGATTTGTAATTCATAGTAAATAAAATAAATAATTAATTGGCACACATTTGTCAATTTTTTTATAAAAAAATTTTCAAAAAATCATAAAAAACACTTGATTTTCATAGTATTTTACTGTAGAATTATGAATGTGTGGCATGCGTTGATGTGTGAGGTTGCTGATACACCAGGTTAAGTTGTAAAATGCAATAAAATAAAATCAGGTTTTTACACGGAGCAAGTCTATACTGGATATAGGCGAAAGGAGGATACCAATGTCTAAAACTAAAGTTCGTATCAAATTGAAAGCGTTTGAAAACAAAAACTTAGATAAAGCATGTGCTAAAATTGTTGAAACAGTTAAAAGAACTGGTGGTGAAGTTAGTGGACCAATTCCATTACCAACTGAAGTTGAAAAAATCACTATTTTAAGAGCTGTTCATAAATACAAAGATTCGCGTGAACAATTTGAAAAAAGAACACATAAAAGACTTATTGATATCGCAAACCCAAGTAAGGAAACAATAGATGCTTTAACTCATCTAGAAATCCCAAGTGGTGTTGATATTCAAATCAAATTATAGGAGGAAAAGTTATGAAAAAAGGAATCTTAGGTCGTAAAATTGGAATGACTCAAGTATTTACAAAATCTGGTAAATTAATTCCTGTAACTGTTGTTGAAGTTGAACCAAATGTAGTAACACAAATTAAAACAGTTGAAAACGATGGTTATGAAGCAATTCAATTAGGTTTTGATACTAAAAGAGCAAAACTTGCGACGAAAGCTTCTATTGGACATACCAATAAAGCTAATACTACACCTAAGCGCTTCTTTAGAGAAATTAGGGGTGTAGATGTTAACAACTATACTTTAGGGCAAGAATTAAATGTTTCAGTATTTACTGAAGGTGAAGTTGTTGACGTTACAGGAACTACAAAAGGTCATGGTTTCCAAGGTGTTATCAAAAGACATGGACAACAAAGAGGACCTATGGGACATGGATCTCATTATCATAGAAGACCAGGTTCAATGGGAACTATGAGACCAATGCGTGTTTTTAAAGGTAAAAAATTACCAGGACATATGGGTACATTAAATGTAACAATTCAAAATCTTGAAATAGTGGCAGTTGATTTAGAAAATAATTGTTTACTTATTAAAGGTAATGTTCCAGGTCCTAAAAAATCATTAGTATTAATTAGAACAGCAACTAAAAATCCAGGAAAAGTAAGAGAAGCCGAAGAACTAATTACTTATGAAGTAGAAGAACACGTAGAAGAAAATGAAACTACTACTGAAGAAGTAGTTGAAACTGAAGTAGAAAATACTGAAGTTCAAGAAGAAACTACTCTAGAAAGTAAGTAAGGAGGCATATAGATGGAAAACTTATCTGTATTAAATATTAAAGGCGAAAACGTAGGAAAGATTACTTTAAATGAATTAGTTTGGGGTATTGAACCAAATGATGCTGTTTTATATGATGCTATTACCTTAGCACGCAACAATTCTCGTCAAGGTACTGCTAGTACTAAAACTCGTAGTGAAGTATCTGGTGGTGGTAAAAAACCATGGAGACAAAAAGGTACAGGTAGAGCAAGACAAGGATCTACAAGAGCACCTCATTGGCCAGGTGGAGGAATCGTGTTTGGACCTCATCCAAGAAGCTTTGCTAAAAAAATGAACAAAAAAGAAAGAAGATTAGCTTTAAAATCAGCTTTATCTTATAAAGTTATCGAAAGTGAGTTAATTGTTATAGATAACTTTAATATGGAAACAAATAAAACAAAAGATGCTTTAAAAGCATTGGAAAACTTAAAAGCAACTAAAAAAGTATTATTAGTAGTAGATGAACTTACTGATAACATTATTCTAGCAACTCGTAATATTAAAGAAGTAGTACTACTACAAGCTAATGAAATTAATACTTATGATGTTATCGCAGCTGATAATATGATTATTACTGAAAAAGCAGTAAAACAAATTGAGGAGGTGCTTGTTTAATGAATTATAGAGATATTATTAAAGCACCAATCATTACTGAAAAAAGTAGTGACTTGGCTCAAAAAAATGTTATCACATTTAGTGTAGATGTTAAAGCAAATAAAACACAAATCAAACAAGCAATTGAAAACATCTTTGATGTTAAAGTAGAAAGCGTAAATACAATCAATGTAAAACCTAAGAAAAAAAGAGTAGGTAAATATGTTGGTAAAACAAGTAAAGTTAAAAAAGCAATTGTTAAATTAAAAGAAGGAAGTTCAATCGAACTTAACTAATGGAGGGAGATTATCATGGCGATAAAAAATTATAAACCAATGACTAATGGTCAACGTGGAATGTCAACTTTAATTAATGATGAAGTTACAAAAACTACTCCTGAAAAATCATTAGTTATAACTCTAAAGAAAAATGGTGGACGTAATAATCAAGGTAGAATTACTGTTAGACATCGTGGTGGTGGAGCTAAAAGAAAATATCGTTTAATTGATTTTAAAAGAAATAAAGATGGTATTATTGGAACAGTTGCATCAATCGAATATGATCCAAACAGAACTGCTAACATTGCTTTAATTAACTATGCTGATGGTGAAAAAAGATATATTATTGCTCCAAAAGGATTAAAAGTTGGCGATAAAATTGAAAGTGGAGAAAAAGCTGATATCAAAGTTGGAAATGCTTTACCACTATCTAACATTCCTGAAGGAACAATGGTACATAATGTAGAATTAAAAGCTGGAAAAGGTGGACAAATAGCTAGAACTGCTGGATCTAGTGTTCAAATATTAGGTAGAGAAGGAAGATATACATTACTTCGTTTAACTAGTGGAGAAGTTCGTAAAGTACTTAGTACTTGTAGAGCTACAATTGGTGAAGTTGGAAATGCTGATCATGAACTTGTAAAAGTTGGTAAAGCAGGTAGAAAAAGACATATGGGTATTCGTCCAACTGTACGTGGATCTGTAATGAACCCTAACGATCACCCACATGGTGGTGGTGAAGGTAGAGCTCCAATTGGTCGTAAAGGACCTGTTACTCCTTGGGGTAAACCTGCATTAGGTTATAAAACTCGTAAAAATAAAAAAGCTTCAGACAAGTTAATTGTCCGTCGTCGTAAAAAATAATGAAAGGATGATATAAATGGCAAGAAGTTTAAAAAAAGGACCTTTTATAGATGAAAGTTTAGCTAAAAAGGTAGAAAAAGTAAAAGAATCTGGAAAAAAAGAAGTTATCAAAACATGGTCTCGCCGTTCTACAATTTATCCTGATTTCATCGGACTTACATTTGCTGTTCATAATGGTAAAGAATTTATACCAGTTTATGTAACAGAAGATATGGTTGGACATAAATTAGGAGAATTTGTACCAACTCGTAAATTTGGTGGACATGGCGACGATAAAGGTAAAAAATAGTATTAGGTAAGGAGGACAAAAATGGAAGCAAAAGCGATTGCAAAAACAGTTAGAATTGCACCTCGTAAAGCTCGTTTAGTTATAGATTTAATACGTAACAAAAACGTTTCAGAAGCTGATAATATTTTAAATAATATAAATAAAGAAGCAGCAAGAATTATTCGTAAAGTATTAACTTCTGCTACATCTAACGCAGAAAATAATTTAGGCCTAGATAAAACTAACTTATATGTAAAAGAAGCATATGTTAATGAAGGGCAAACAATGAAAAGGGCAAGAATGGGATCTCGTGGACACGTTGATCCAATCAAAAAAAGAACAAGTCATATTACAGTTGTTGTAAGTGAAAAAAATTAAGAAAGGGAGGTAAACTGATGGGTCAAAAAGTTAGTCCAATAGGACTTAGAATCGGAATCAATAAAACTTGGGATTCAATTTGGTATGCTGGAAATAAAGATTTTGCTAAATTTTTAGATAATGATGTTAAGATTCGTAAATTTTTATCAAAAAAATTAAAAGACGCAGCAGTTTCAAGTATTCTTATTGAGAGAACCACTGATAAGACCGAAGTTACTATTAACACTGCTAAACCTGGGGTAGTAATTGGTCATGGTGGAGATGAAATTGAAAAGTTAAAAAAAGAATTAGAAAAATTAGTTAAAGAAAATATTCAAATTTCTATTAAAGAAATTAAAAATCCAGATGTTGATGCTAATATCGTAGCAGAAAATATTGCTCATCAAATCGAAAATCGTGTTTCATTTAGAATAGCTCAAAAAAGAGCAATCAGAAATACAATGAAAGCAGGAGCAAAAGGTATCAAAACCGCAGTATCAGGACGTTTAGGTGGTGCTGATATGGCAAGAACTGAAGGATATACTGAGGGAAATATTCCATTACATACTTTAAGAGCTGATATTGATTATGCTCATAAAGAAGCTAATACTACTTATGGTAAAATTGGTGTAAAAGTATGGATTTATAAAGGTGAAATTCTTCCTGAAAAGAAAAATAAGGGAGGTAATAGCGATGGCAGTAATTCCAAAAAGAACTAAATATCGTCGTCCACACCGTTTAAGATATGATGGTGTAGCCAAAGGTAATACAGAATTACATTTTGGTTCATATGGATTAAAAGCTCAAGAAGGTGCTTGGATAACTCAACAACAAATCGAAGCAGCTCGTGTAGCTATGACTCGTTTTATGAAACGTGGTGGTAAAGTATGGATTAATATATTTCCTCATTTATCACTAACTAAAATACCTTTAGAAACTCGTATGGGTAAAGGTAAAGGTCAACCTGAAAAATGGGTAGCAGTAGTAAAAAAAGGAAAAATTATGTTTGAAATAGATGGTGTAAGTGAAGAAATTGCTCGTGAAGCTTTAAGACTTGCTATGCACAAACTTCCAATCAAATGTAAATTTGTAAAAAAAGAAAGTGGTGACGCTTGTGAAAAATAATGAAATAAGAGAACTAACAAACGAAGAAATCACTAAAAAAATTGAAGAATACAAAGAAGAATTATTTAATTTACGTTTCAATCAAGCCACTGGAAATCTTGAAAATCCAGCTCGCATTAGAGAACTTAGAAAGTTAATCGCACGTATGAAAACAATTTTACGTGAACGTGAATTAAGCGTGGAAAACTAGGAGGATTTTTATGGAAAGAAAACAAGAATTAGTTGGTAAAGTTGTAAGTAGCACAAATGATAAAACAATTACTGTTTTAGTTGAAACTTACAAAAAAGATAGAATATATGGAAAACGTATTAAATCTTCAAAAAAATATGCTGCTCACGATCAAAAAAATAAAGCAAAAGTTGGCGATACAGTACGTATTGTTGAAACAAGACCACTATCAAAAACTAAACATTTTCGTTTAGTAGAAATTGTAGAAAAAGCTGTTATATTATAATAGTTAATCTAATAAGGAGGATTAATATATGATTCAACAAGAAAGCCGTTTAAAAGTTGCTGATAATTCAGGTGCGAGAGAACTTTCAGTTATCCGTGTACTTGGAGGATCAAAAGTAAAAACTGGTAATATTGGAGATATAGTTGTTGGAACTATCAAAAAAGCTACTCCTAATGGAACAGTTGGCAAAGGAAAAGTTGTTAAAGCTGTAGTTGTTAGAAGTAAATTTGGTCTAAGAAGAGAAGATGGATCTTATATTAAGTTTGATGATAACGCTTGTGTTATTATTAAAGATGATAAAAGCCCTGTTGGGACTCGTGTATTTGGACCAGTAGCACGTGAATTACGTGATAAAGATTTTATGAAAATTGTATCACTAGCTAAAGAAGTGTTATAAGGAGGTAATTATGAACTTTAAAACAGGAGATAAAGTAGTCGTTATTGCTGGAAAAGACAAAGGAAAAGAAGGCAAAATTACTAAAGTTCTACGTAACGAAAATAAAATCGTTATTGAAGGTGTTAATGTAGTAAAAAAACACATTAAACCAAATGGACAAAATGCTGGAAGCATCGTCGAATTAGAAGCTCCAATTAACGCTTCAAATGCTATGATGATTGATCCTAAATCTAAAAAAAGAACCAGAATAGGACATACAGTTGATAAAAATGGTAAAAAAGTTAGAGTTGCTAAAAAATCTAACGAAGTTATCGATTAATTGGAAGGAGGGTAAATATGAACCGCCTAAAAGAAAAATATAATAATGAAATTGTAGCGAGTTTAAAAGAAAAATATGGTTATAAAAGCTTAATGGAAGTTCCAAAATTAGATAAAATTGTAGTTAATATGGGTGTAGGTGATGCAACTAATAATTCTAAATTATTAGAAGCAGCTATGAAAGATTTAGAATTAATAACAGGTCAAAAACCAGTAGCTACAAAGGCAAAAAAAGCCATTGCTGGATTTAAATTAAGAGAAGGTCAAGCAATTGGATGTAAAGTAACATTACGTGGAGAAAATATGTATAATTTTTTAGATAAGCTAATTAGTATTACACTTCCACGTGTAAGAGACTTTAGAGGAGTTTCAAATAAATCATTTGATGGTAGAGGAAACTATACTTTAGGATTAACTGAACAATTAATTTTCTCAGAAATTGAATTTGATAATGTTGTAAAAGTACGTGGTATGGATATTGTAATTGTTACAACAGCCAAAACTAATGAGGAAGCGTACGATCTCTTAAAAGGTTTCGGTATGCCATTTAAGAAATAATATAGGAGGATATTATGGCAAGAAAAAGCATGATTGTAAAAGCTAGTCGTAAACCTAAATTCAAAGTACGTGAATATACAAGGTGTAATAGATGTGGAAGACCACATGCCGTACTTAAAAAATATGGAATTTGCCGTATTTGTTTTAGAGAATTAGCTTATAAAGGACAAATACCAGGTGTTACAAAATCTAGCTGGTAGGTTGAAGGGAGGATATATATGGTAGTAACTGACCCAATCGCAGATATGCTTACACGTATTCGTAATGCAAATCAAATGCGATATAAAGAAGTTGAAGTACCCGCTTCAAAAATGAAATTAGAAATCGCAAGAATTCTAAAAGAAGAAGGATTTATTAACGATTATAAAGTTAAGAAAAATAATATTCAAAATATTATTGTTCTTAGTTTAAAATATGGACAAAACAAAGAAAGAGTAATCACTGGACTAAAAAGAATTTCAAAACCAGGATTACGTGTATATGCTAAAGCTACAGAAGTGCCAAGAGTTCTTAATGGTTTAGGAATTGCAATCATTTCAACATCTAAAGGTATTATGACTGATAAAAGTGCAAGAAATGAATCATTAGGTGGCGAAGTTCTAGCTTATATTTGGTAGAAAGGAAGATTTTATGAGTCGTATTGGAAATAGAGTAATTCTAGTACCAGATAATGTTACAGTAAACGTTGATGGAAACATAGTTAAAGTAACTGGACCTAAAGGAGAACTTTCTACTGAAATCAACAAACATATTACTGTACATATTAATGGAAATGAATTAACAGTTACCAGAGAAAATGATAATTACAAAAAATTTCATGGAACTGCTAATGCAAATATTCAAAATATGATTATTGGTGTTACAGAAGGATATACAAAACAACTTGAAATATTAGGTGTTGGTTATCGTTTTGCTATGAAAGGAAAAGATCTTGTAGTAACTGCTGGTTATTCTCATCCAGTTAATGTAGAAGTGCCAGTTGAACTTACAATAGAAGTTCCTAGTAACACAGAACTTACAATTAAAGGAATTGATAAATGTAAAGTTAGTGAATTTGCTGCTAACATAAGAAAAATTAGAAAACCAGAACCTTATAAAGGAAAGGGAATTCGTTATAAAGATGAAATTATTCATCGTAAAGAAGGAAAGAAAGCTTCTAAATAATTAAGAGTAAAGGAGAGTAATACTTATGATAAAAAAAGTAGCTCGTAATGATATGCGTAAAGCTAGACATACTCGTATTAGAGAAAAAATATCAGGAACTTTAGAAGTACCTAGATTAAATGTGTTTAGATCAAATAATAATATTTTCGCACAAATCATTGATGACAGATCTGCAGTTACATTAGTTAGTGCATCTTCAATTGATAAAGAGTTGAAACTAGAAAATGGTGGAAACATAGAAGCAGCGACAAAAGTAGGCGAATTATTAGCAAGTCGTGCTAAAAAAGCCAAAATAACTAAAGTAACTTTTGATAGAGGTGGATACCTATATCATGGTCGTGTTAAAGCCTTAGCAGAAGCAGCTCGTGCTAATGGTTTAGAATTCTAAAAGGAGGACTTTTATGGAAAAGAAAAGAAGAGAACCAAGACCAAAATTATTTGAAGAAGAAATAATTAATATTGGTCGTGTTACAAAAGTAACAAAAGGTGGTCGTCATTTCCGTTTCTCTGCTACAGTAGCTGTTGGAGATAGAAAAGGACAAGTAGGAATTGGAACTGGTAAAGCAAACGAAGTACCAGATGCAATTAAAAAAGCTGTTCAAGCTGCAACTAAAAATGTAGTTAGAGTATCTATTGTTGATGGAACAATCCCACATGAAGCTATTGGAATAAGAAGTGCTAGTAAAGTTATGCTTAAACCAGCTTCAAAAGGTACAGGAGTAAAAGCAGGAGGACCTGTTCGTGCTGTACTAGAACTTGCTGGTGTTAAAGACATCTTATCAAAATCACTTGGATCAAATACTAAAATTAATATGGCTTATGCAACATTAGAAGCATTAAAATCACAAAGAACAATCGAAGAAGTTGCTAAACTTCGTGGTAAGAAAGTTGAGGAAATCAGATAATGAAATTACATAACATTAGTGTACCAAATGGAGCTACTAAAACTCGTAAAATAGTTGGACGTGGACCAGGGAGTGGTTTAGGAAAAACAAGTGGTAAAGGTCATAAAGGACAAAACGCTCGTAGTGGTGGTGGAGTTAGACCTGGATTTGAAGGAGGACAATTACCTTTATTCCGTCGTTTACCAAAAAGAGGTTTTTCAAATGCTTTATTTAAAACAGAATATGCAATAATTAATTTAAGTGATTTAAATAGATTTGAAGATGGAGCAATAGTAACTCCAGAAATATTAAAAGAAATGGGACTTATTAAAAAACAATTAGATGGAATTAAAGTTTTAGGAAATGGAAAATTAGAACGCAAATTAACAGTTAAAGCACATAAATTTTCAAAATTAGCTTTAGAACAAATAGAATCATTAGGTGGAAAAGCAGAGGTGATTTAAAATGTTTGCAACTATTAAGCAAATATTTAATCCCAAAAATAAAGATTTAAGAAAACGTATACTGTTTACATTCTTTATACTTTTTATCTTTAAATTAGGAACTACAATAATTGTTCCTGGAATAGATAAAGAAGCTTTAACAGGTAATTTAGGATTCTTAGAAATAATGAATGCTATGGGTGGAGGAGCAATGGAAAAGTTTTCAATTTTTGCTCTAGGAGTAATGCCTTATATTACAGTATCTATCATCATTCAATTACTTTCAATGGATATAATACCATATTTGAGCGAATTAAATAAACAAGGTGGAGTAGGAAGAAATAAACTGAATCAAATAACAAGAATTTTGGGAATTATTCTAGCATTTATTCAAGGATATATGTATTCATTTACTTATGTTCAAGGAGGAAGTCCAATTGATTATATGCAATTTTCATTAATTCTTACAGCTGGAACATCATTCCTACTTTGGTTAGGAGATCAAATAACAGCAAAAGGAATAGGAAACGGCATATCATTAATTATTATGGCTGGAATTATTGCAAGTCTTCCAACAATGTTTATGGATGCATGGAAATCTTTAGTTGTAGGAGGTAGTACTCAAGCAACAACACTAGGAATAGTATTGTTTATATTATTTGTACTAGTATATATTGCGATCATTTTAGGAATTATATTCGAAGAATCAGCAGAAAGAAGAATACCAATTCAATATGCTAATAAGACAGTAAGTAGTTATGGCGGTAGACAAAGTTATATACCATTTAAACTTAACTATGCTGGAGTAGTACCTGTAATATTTGCATCCGCACTTATATCTATCCCACAAATAATTTCACAATTTATAAAAAAAGAGGGATTTACTTTATTTGTAAGTAAATATCTAACTACGACATCAGCTTGTGGATTTATTCTTTATGTAGTATTTATTTTTGCATTCGCATATTTTTATACTTTCATTCAATTGAAACCAAAAGAACTTGCAGATAACTTAAATAAAAATGGAGGATACATTCCAGGCATAAGACCAGGAGAAGAAACTGTAATATATGTAAATAAAGTTTTACGTCGTATTACCTTTGTAGGAGCTTTTGCTCTAGCAATTATAGCTGGTTTACCAATTGTTTTTGGAATTTTCTCTAAGATGCCAACTAGTGTTACTATTGGAGGGACAGGACTTTTAATTGTAGTTGGAGTAGCATTAGAAACATATAAACAAATTGAAAGTCAACTTATCAGTAGAAATTATACAAGGAGGAGATAAATTTTGAAAAGTATAATATTCATAGCTCCTCCCGCTGCTGGTAAAGGAACTCAGTCAAAATTAATAAGTAAAAAATATAATATTCCACATATTTCAATTGGCGATTTGCTTAGATATTCTATTAATAGTGAAGATGAAAGTTCTAAAAAAATCAATGAATATATGGAAAAAGGTTTACTTGTTAGTGATGATATAATATTAAATCTATTAAAAAATAGATTAAAACAACAAGATTGTATTTCTGGTTACATTTTAGATGGTTTTCCTAGAAATGTTAATCAGGCAAAAGAATATGATAAATTACTTGAAAAATTAGATAAAGATTTAGGATTGGTAATTTTACTAGATATAGATAAAGAAATTCTTAAAAATCGTATAGTAGGAAGATTATCCTGCAACAAATGTGGTAGTGTTTATAATGAATTAATCAAGGAAACAAAACCTAAAAATGTAGGTTTGTGTGATAAATGTAATTTAAAATTGTCAAAAAGAATTGATGATAATGAAGAAACATTTGAAATGCGTTATAATACTTATTTAAAGGAAACAGAACCACTAATAAATTACTACGATGATAAAGGTTGTTTATATCGAGTTAATGCCAATATAAATGCAGACCTTATATTTAAAGAAATACAAAGTATAATTGGGAGTTCAATATGATAAATATAAAAACATCACATGAAATAGAACTAATGCGAGTTGCTGGTTCAATTGTAGGTGAAACTCATAAATATTTAATACCTTTTATTAAACCAGGAATAACAACAAAAGAATTAGATAAACTTGCATATGATTTTATTATCAGCAAACAAGCAATCCCATCTTTTAAAGGCTATGATGGTTATCCAGGTTCTATTTGTACATCTATTAATGATGAAGTAGTTCATGGAATACCAAGTATGCGAAAACTAAAAGAAGGGGATATAATATCTATAGATATAGGTGCTTGCTATAAAGGATATCATGGTGATTCTGCTTGGACTTATAAAGTAGGGCATATTTCAAAAGAAAAAGAATATCTTATGAAACATACTGAAACTTCACTTTTTGAAGGATTAAAACAAATAAGGCCAGGAGCTAGAATTGGGGATATTGGGAATGCTATAGAAACTTATGCTAATAAACATAAACTAGGAGTTGTAAAAGAACTAGTAGGTCACGGTGTAGGAACAAATCTTCATGAAATGCCAGACGTACCAAATTATGGAAAAAAAAATACAGGACCATTATTAAAAGAAGGAATGGTAATAGCTGTAGAACCAATGCTTAATTTAGGAACTGCTGACATATATATATTAGATGATGATTGGACAATTATAACCGCTGATAACAAACCATCTGCACATTTTGAACATACAGTGGTAGTTACAAAAGATGGTTATGAGATACTTACAAAGAGGTGATAAAATGGCAAAAGATGATGTTATTGAAGTAGAAGGTAAAGTAGTAGAAGTTTTACCTGGTACTAAATTTAAAGTAGAACTAGAAAATAAACATACTGTAATTGCTCACGTTTCTGGTAAAATCCGAATGAACTATATTCGCATCTTACCAGGTGATACAGTAACTGTTGAACTCTCACCATATGATTTAACACGTGGGCGAATAACTTACCGAAAATAATAGTAGGAGGGATAATATGAAAGTAAGAGCATCAGTTAAAAAAATATGCGATAAATGTAAAAAAATAAAACGTAATGGAAGAATAGAAATAAGATGTGTTAATCGTAAACATAATCAAAGACAAGGTTAATAGGAGGTGACTATATGGCACGTATTAAAGGTGTAGAAATACCAAATAATAAAAGGATTGAAATTGCTTTAACTTATATTTATGGTATAGGTAGAAGTCTTTCAAATCAAATATTAAAAGATGCTAAAATAAATATTAATAAAAAAGCAGGAGAACTTGATAATGAAGAACTAGGACGTATTCGTGAAGAAGTTAATAAATATTTAACTGAAGGTGATTTACGTCGTGAAGTTACAATGAATATTAAGACCAAAATGGAAATTAAATGCTATCAAGGAGATAGACATAGAAAAGGTTTGCCTGTAAGAGGCCAACGTACAAGTCGTAATGCAAGAACTCGTAAAGGTAAAGGAAAAGTTGTTGCTAATAAGAAAAAATAATCGTTAGATTAAGGAGGTTAAATAATGGCTTATAAACCAAGAAAACGTAAAGTTAAAAAGAATATTCCAGAAGGTCAAGCATATATTCATTCAACATTCAATAACACTATTGTTACAATTAGTGATAAAGAAGGAAATGCAATTAGTTGGGCTTCAGCTGGAACTTTAGGATTTAAAGGAAGTAAAAAATCAACTCCATTTGCGGCTGGTATGGCTGCAGAAGCAGCTGGTAAAGCAGCTTATGATATGGGTATGAGAAAAGTAGAAGTTTTTGTAAAAGGTTTAGGTTCAGGACGTGAAACAGCTATTCGTTCTTTACAAACAGCAGGATTAGAAATTACTTCAATTTCTGATGTAACGCCTATCCCACATAATGGATGTCGTCCACCAAAACGTCCTCGTGGATAAAAGAAAAGGAGTGTGGAAAAGTGTTAAACTTTGAAAAACCAATGTATAAAATAACTGAATATATTGAAAATAGTAATTATGGTAAATTTGAATTAGAACCTTTAGAAAGAGGATTTGGATTAACCATTGGTAATGCACTTAGAAGAGTAATGTTATCAAATATGCCAGGTAGTGCAATTGTTGCAGTTAAAATTGATGGTGTCATGCATGAATTTCAAACTATGGATTACATAGTTGAAGATGTTACTTCAATTATTCTAAATTTAAAAAGTGTTGTTTTAAAAAAGAATGTAGAAGAAAACAAGATAATTACATTATCTGTTGATAAAGAAGGTATTGTAACAGCTGGCGATATTAAAACAGATGAGGATGTTGAAATAATTAACAAAGATCAAGTTATAGCAACTGTAGCTAAAGGTGGAAAATTACATATGGAAATGATTGTTTCAAATGGTCGTGGATATGTTCCATCAAATGAAAATAAAAAATATATTGAGAATGAAAAAATCGGATTTATTCCAATAGATTCTTTATATTCACCAATCGAAAGAATTAGCTTTGAAGTAGAAAGTGCTCGTGTTGGTCAAGATGCTAACTTTGATAAATTAATTATGGAAGTTTATACTAATGGTTCTTTAAAACCAGAAGAAGCTATGGCTTTAGGTTCTAAAATATTAATTGAACATTTAAATATTGTTACTAATTTAAGTGAATTAGCTGATACTACAGGAATTATGTCTGCTAAACAAGAAGATAGTAAACTTAAAAAATTAGAAACATCAATCGAAGATTTAGATTTCTCAGTAAGAGCATATAATTGCTTAAAGAGAGCTAATGTTAATACATTAGGTGACTTAGTTGAAAAATCAGAATTAGAAATGATGAAAATACGTAATTTAGGTAAAAAATCTTTAAAAGAAGTAATTGATAAAATTAAAGATATGGGACTTAAATTCCGTGACGAAGACTAGTAGTTAGGAGGAAAAATAATGGCTTATAGAAAATTGGGACGTGACTCTAAACATAGAAGAAGCATGCTTGCTAATCTAACTAAAGATCTTATAATGAATGAAAGAATTACTACAACAGAAACAAGAGCTAAAGAAGTTCGTAAATTTGTTGATAGAATGATTACATATGCAAAAAAAGGAACTTTAGTTTCTCGTAGAAAGGCCTTAGCATTTTTACAAAACGATACAGAAGCAGTCAAAAAAGTATTTGATGTATTGGCACCTCGTTACACAAATAGAAATGGTGGCTATACTAGAATATTAAAACTTGATGAACGTCGTGGTGATGATGCATTAATGGTAATAATAGAATTAGTAGAAGGAGATGCACAGTAGCATCTTTTTGTTTTATGAAAAATTAGAATATTATTATAAATTTATATAAAATTATATATCATCACTGTAATACATTAATCATACAAATTATAAAAACAACCATCAAAAGAAAATTAATTTGTTGTATCTAATTAATTAAAATGTTATAATATAAGTAATTGGAGGGTAACTATGTTTAAAAATTTAAATGAAATGCAAAAAAAATTAGTTAAATATATAATTATTGGAGTAGTTATAATAATAATTTTATTTTTGGTATTATTTATAGTAAAATTAGTTAATGGAAATAAATTATCATTTGATAAAATAGAAGATAAAATGGTAAAAGCAGCTGATAAGTACTATAAAGATAATCCACATCTATTACCAGTTGGTGATGTTAGTTCAATTGAATTGCGTGTCGATACTTTAGTAGAAAAAGACTATATGAAATCATTAGACAAATATACAGAAAAAGGCATTAGTTGTAGTGGAAAAGTTATAGTATTAAAAAATGGAAGCTATTACGCATTTATTCCAAAATTAAATTGTGGAGGAGATTATACAAGTAATAGTTTAGTAAAAAAAATAACTTCAAAAGGAAATATAGTAACTAAAGGTGATGGTTTATATCAAATAGGAAATCAATATATATATAAAGGTGAAAAAATTAATAACTATGTTTCATTTGCAAATAAAATATGGAGAATATTAAGAATAACTGAAGATGGAAATATTAGAATGATTCAAGATGATTATTTTCAACAACAAGACTGGGATAATAGATACAATGCTGATAAAAAAACAACATCTGGTATCAATAATTTTGAAGTCAGTAGAATTAAAGACGATTTAGAAAGAATTTATAATGGGGAATTATTTTCAGCAACTAATAAAGCTAAAATAGTACCAACTAGATTATGTATTGGAAAAAGAAAAAGTGACGATAAAAATATGGATGGAAGTACTGAATGTGCTACTTTAACAGAAAAATTTTTACCATTAGGACTTCTTCAAATGAATGAATACCTAATTGCTAGTTTAGATGATGGGTGTACAGACTTAAACAAAAGACAATGTACTAACTACAATTTTTTAGCAAATTATGATCGTAACTATTGGACAATTACAGCAGATGCAACCAATACTAGTGATGTATATTATATAGATTATTCACCACAATCTTTATCAGCAAGAACTTCAGCAGTTATAAAACTTGTTATAAATGTATCAGGAGAAATAAACTATATAAAAGGTAATGGAACATTAGAAAATCCATATATTATAGATTAAGCATTTATATGCTTTTTTCTTGTACAAACATTTATATTATTATATAATCTTATTAGAAGGTAGATGATAAAATGAAAGTATTAATAACAGGTGCTAGTTCTGGAATGGGAGCAGATATGGCTAGAATATTAAGTAGTAAAGGTTATGACTTAATATTAGTCGCTCGTAGAAAAGAAAAATTAGAAAAAATAAAAAAAGAACTAAATACAAATATAGAAATTATAACAATGGATTTGTCAAGTACATTTAATTGTATGAGCCTATATCAAAAAGTAAAAAAACAAGATATTGATATTGTAATAAATAATGCAGGTTTTGGTTTATTTGGTACATTTAACACAACTAATTTAGATAAAGAATTAGATATGATAGATCTTAATATAAAAGCAGTACACACTCTTACTAAATTGTTTTTAAAGGATTTTATTAAAAAAGATAAGGGATATATTTTAAATGTAGCTTCTTCAGCAGCCTTTACACCAGGTCCTTTAATGGGAACATATTATTCTACTAAATCATATGTATTACATTTAACACAAGCAATATATGAAGAACTTAGAAGAATGAATAGTAAAGTTTATATTGGTGCTTTATGTCCAGGTCCAGTAGATACAGAATTTAATAAAGTTGCCAGAGTATCCTTTAATGTTAAAAGCTTAAATAGTTACGATGTTAGTAATTATGCAATTAAAAAGATGTTTAAAAGAAAGTTAATAATAATACCATCACTATTAATGAAGATAACATATATTTTAATTAAAATAGCACCAACTAAATTAAAACTTAAAGTTACTTACAATATTCAAAAAGCAAAGCAAAAATAAATTAAATACTTAAAAAATTTAATTTATCTTTTTTTCTTGTATTTTAATATTAAAACAAATATAATATATAGAGAGGTGAAAATATGAATATCATCGATATAAAAAATTTAAATTTTAAATATAAAGAAAAAGAGGTTTTTAATAATTTTAATTTACAATTAGAAAATGGTTCTTTTACTACTATTATTGGTCTTAATGGGAGTGGTAAAAGTACTTTAATAAAAATACTACTTGGATTATTGAAATATGAAGGAATTATTAAAATAGATGATATTCTTTTAAATAAGGATAATATAAAAAATATAAGAAAATCAATAGGTATAGTATTCGAAAATCCTGATAACCAATTTGTAGCAGAAACAGTTATGGATGATATAGCTTTTTCATTAGAAAATCTTCAAATGAATTCTAAAAACATAAAAGAAAAGATAATGAAAATGGCTAATTATATAGGAATTAGTAGATTATTAGAACGTGAACCTCACAGCTTAAGTGGTGGTGAAAAACAATTAGTCGCACTTGCCTCAGCTTTAATACATGAACCTAAAATACTAATATTAGATGAAGCTTTAACAATGGTAGATATTAGAGTTAGAAAACAAGTATATAGTATTTTAAATGATATTAATAAAAATAAAGAAGTGACAATTATTAATGTAACCCATGATATGGATGAATTACTTTATGGTAACGATATAGTTTTAATAGATAAGGGTAATTTAATTTTAAAAGGTCCTAAAGAAAAAGTATTATTAGAAGAAAAAGTATTTAATAAACTCAATTTAGATTTACCTTTTATGGTTTCATTATCAATAAAACTAAAGTACTATGGTCTTATTGATCATTTAATTTTTGATATGAATGAGATGGTGAACACAATATGGAAATAAAATTTAATAATGTAAGTTATACTTATAATTCACCAATAAAAAAGAAAGCTTTAACTAATATTAATATTGAAATAAGACAAGGAAGAATAAATGGAATAATTGGAAGAAGTGGTAGTGGAAAAACAACTTTAATAGAACTTATCAATGCTTTATTAATACCAACAGTAGGAAACATAAAAATAGATGACTTTGTAATAGAAAAAAATAAAAAAATAGCTCATATTAATAATTTAAGAGTAAATATAGGTTTAGTTTTTCAATTACCAGAAGAACAATTCTTTAATATTAGGGTAAAAGATGAAATTAAATTTGGAATGAAATATTTCAATATAAAACCAAATGAAATTGATAAAAGATGCAGTGATGCCTTAAAAATGGTAGGACTTGATGATAGTTACTTAAATAAAGAAACATTTAAACTTAGTAGTGGAGAAATGAGAAAAGTTGCTATTGCATCTATTTTAGCATTTAATCCTAAGGTTGTTATATTAGATGAACCAACAATAGGATTAGATAGTAATAGTAAAAAGAATTTAATTTATTTAATTAGATTGCTTAAAACAAAGTATAATAAAACAATAATTTTAATTACCCATGATGTTGATTTGTTACATCAAATAAGTGATCATGTATTTGTTTTAGATAATGGGAAAATAGTATTAGAAGGAGACAAGTATCAAGTATTTACTGATGATAGATTGTATCATTATGGATTAGAGCCTCCTAAAATAATAGAATTTGAAAAATTAGTACAAAAAAATAAAAATATAAAAATTGGATATCGTGATGAAATAAATGATTTAATAAAGGATATATATAGAAATGCTTAGTAATATAGTTTTAGGTAGATACTATAAATCTAATTCTAAAATTCATTATATGCATCCTTTATCCAAAATAATTTGTGTAATAGTTTTTATAATAATTTTATTTATTTGCAATGATATAAAATTAATGATATTACTTAGTTTACTTGCCATACTATTTACTGAAATGGCACATATACCAAGAAATATATATTTAAGAACTATTAATAGTTTAAAATATATTTTGATTATTATTTTGTTGTTTAATTTGATTTTAAATGTAGATATAATAAGTACTATTATAATAATGTTACGTCTTATTTTAATAGTCATTTATACAACAATTTTAACATTGACAACACCACCTACAGAAATAACATATGGTTTAGAAATATTGTTATCTCCTTTAAAAATAATAAGGATTCCAGTTAATAGAATGGCCCTTTCTATTTCACTAGTACTAAGATTTATACCAACTATAATAGATCAAGGAAATAAAATACTAAAATCACAAGCAAGTAGAGGAATCGATTATCATAATTCAGGATTAAAAGGTAAATTTATAGCAATAAAATCAATGATTATACCTATGTTTGTTTTAACCGTAAAAAAAGCTGATGATTTAGCAGATGCTATGGCAGTAAGATTATATAGTATAAACTCTAAAAGAACTAATTTTAGAATTAATAAATGGTATTTTTTTGATACTTATATGGTATTAATTCATATTACTATTTTAGTATTAATTATATATCATTATTTTTAGAAAAGAGGTCTTTATGCGTTACTTGATGACTTTTTCATATGATGGTACTAATTATAATGGCTATCAAAAACAACCAAAAACAAAAACAATTCAAGAAGTAATAGAAAAATCTTTAACAAAAATTAATAGTAATAATCAAGTTATAATTCATGCTTCTGGTAGAACTGATAGTAAAGTTCATGCTGTAAATCAAAAGGCTCATTTTGATTTAAATAGTGATATAGAACCATATAAAATAAAAAAATCATTAAATAAACTATTGCCTGACGATATTTATATCAAAACAATTGAAATAGTAGATTCTAATTTTCATGCACGATTTGATGTTATAAAAAAAGAATATATCTATAAAATTAATATTGGTGAATATAATCCAATAGATGTAAATTATATTTTGCAATATAATAAAAGTTTAGATATAGAACTAATGAAAAAAGCTATAAAACTTTTTGAAGGAGAACATAATTTTAAATCTTTTACAAAAACATCAGATGAAAAGAATGATTACATAAGAACTATATATAAAACAGACATATCATTAGAAAAAGATATTATAACAATTACATTTGTTGGTAGTGGTTTTCTAAGATATATGGTTAGAAATATGGTTGGTATTTTAATAGAGATAGGAAGTCTTAAAAAAAATTTAACAGAAATATCAAAACTTTTTGAAATAAAAGATAGAAGGGAATCTGGAATCACTGCTAAACCAAATGGTTTATATTTAAAAAATGTTTATTATGAATAATACTTAAATATATATAAATTTGTTTTGATAAATATTTTATAGTTTGTTAATAAAAAATATGAAACATTATTTTATAAAAACATAAACTTAAGAAAAGAGTTAAAAAACATTGACTTTTTTTAAGTTTTTTAGTACAATTTTAACTGGTACATTTTATAAATCCCATTAAGTGAATCTTGGGAAAATTCACTTATACAAAAAGGAAAGGGAAAAATCATGAAAAATACTTATATGCAAAGAAAAGAAGATATTGTACGCAATTGGTATGTAATTGACGCTGATGGAGTAACATTAGGTAGACTTGCTACTAAAGTCGCACATATTCTTCGTGGAAAACACAAACCTACATTCACACCTCATATTGATTGTGGTGATAATGTAATCATAATTAATGCTTCAAAAATTAATTTAACTGGTGACAAATTAGATAAAAAAATCTACTACAATCATAGTGGTTACACTGGTGGATTAAGAGAAAGAACAGCACGTGTTATGAAAGAAAATTATCCTGTTGAAATGATTGAAAGATCTGTAAAAGGAATGCTTCCAAAAGGTCGTTTAGGTCGTCAAATGTATAAAAAATTATTTGTATATGCGGGTGATACTCATCCACATATGGCTCAAAAGCCAACAGAGTTAAAAGTGGACTAGGAGGGTTTTAAATGGAAAAATTATATATTGGAACTGGAAGAAGAAAAACATCAATCGCACAAGTTAGAATGACACCAGGAAAAGGCAATATAATAGTTAATGGTGTAGATGTTAATGAATTCTTTCCTTATGAAACTAATGTAATGGATTTAAAACAACCTTTAGTAGCAACAAATACTGAAAATACATTTGATATCAATGTAAAAGTTAATGGTGGTGGCTTTAATGGTCAGGCTGGGGCTATTCGTTTAGGTATTGCTAGAGCATTACTTGAATATGATAAACCAAATGCTGGAAATGAAAATAGCTTTAGGACTATTTTGAAAAGAGCTGGATTTATCACTAGAGATGCACGTATGAAAGAACGTAAGAAACCAGGACTTAAAGGAGCACGTAGAGCACCTCAATTCTCAAAGAGATAGGATATATTTTATACCTCATAAACTTAAGTATTATGGGGTTTCTTTATTTAATAAAGTATAATAAAAATTATACTTTTTGTTTTAGGAGGCCAACTATGAATAGTCAATAGTTTTTTGTAAAAAAGTGAAAAAATTTAAAATAAAAGATTATTGCACAGCAACGCACCGTAAATGAGGTTACGGTTATGGATTCCTTTTGTCAATGAAGACATTAAAATAAACAAAGTTCTTTGAAAAAATCAATCTAAATTAAATTTGACATTTCGTTTTAACATGTAAAAGATATTTCTAACTAATTTACCAGCACAATGTCCTAAAGCGTTGTAATGTAATTTACCTTGAAGTCTTTTAGTGTTATAATAGTCATTGAAAGTTTTAGTGTTTAATTGAACGTTGTTTGCTGCAAGAATAAGAGCATAACGAAGTAAAGAAGAACCTCGTTTACTCATTCTTGTAGAAGAAGCGTTAAATGTACCAGATTGTTTAACGGATGGATCTAGGCCAGCAAACGCTAAAACTTGACCTGGATTATAAAAGCGATTAATGTCACCAATTTCAGAAATGATAATGTCAGCAGTCATATCACCAATGCCTGGAATTGAAGTAATAACATTGTCGCTTTTTTTAATAAATTCACTGACTTGTTTTTCAATACCTTTAATTTGAGATTCAAGAAGTTCAATTAATTCTACAGTCATTTTAATTTGAATTGATAAAGCATTATTATTAATTCCAACAGAATTAGAAGTAAGTCTTTTAAGTTCAATGGTACGGGATTTATCATATTTTCCACGAGAAGATTTGATTAATAAATTAGAAAGCTTAGTTAAGTTAACTTTAGAAATATCATCTGGTGATTGATAAAGTTTTAAAAGTTCATGAGCTGTTTTAATATCAAGATTATCTTTAAAGAACCCATTTAGTTCAGGGAATAATTGATCGACATATGTTTTTAATTGAATTTTGGTTTCTGATGCTTTATCTTTAAGATCTTTATGAAATCTACATAATGATTTTATTTCAAGTAATTTAATATCATAATTAGATAATAAATTATAATAACCTAAAGATAATGCCTCACAAATAAGCATAGAGTCAATTTTATCATTTTTAACTTTTCTAATACTAGTTTTTCTTAAAGCAGCAGTTTGAATAGGGTTAATAATACCTAACTTAAATTGTTTCTCGTGAAAATAGAAAATAAGATTATTACCATAATGAGCAGTAGATTCTAAACCAATTAAAATTTTATCTTTATCAAAATCTTTGATTTTAGAATAAAGAAGTTCAAAGCCTTGCTTGTTATTAGTAACTAAAAATGGACTTTCAATAACTTCACCAGTAGAGTAATTAACAATAGATGCATAGTGGTTTGTTTTGGCAATATCAATACCAACATAAATCATAAAAGAACACCTCACAATAAAATATTTAGATAACAAAGTGGTTCCACAGATTTTATCTATCACAGCCTTGCTTGTTATAAGAAATCAAAAGTTTCAACCAACCAATAAGCAATTAAAGATAAAACTGTGGTTGTAAACTCCAAGAAAGTAGTCAAAGCTACAGGGATTCAAATATACAATCCACAGTTATCTTAAGTATATTATATAAAAATTAGAGAGAAATCAAAAGAAGGAATATGATAATATACTAGTCAGTATGAAAATACAAAAATCTCTCTTGTAACTGACTATATATATCATATAAGGAGTTATGGATTATAAAATATTTGTTATAAATTTATTATGTTGTTTATTTTTTAGTTTCTTAATTGGTATTGAAAGACAGTGGAGAAGAAGAATTATTGGGCTTAGAACTAATGTTTTGGTATGTATAGGGGCTTTTTTATTTGTTACCTTTTCCGTTCAAATGGATAAAAATGATATTTCAAGGATAGCTGCTCAAGTAGTATCTGGTATAGGTTTTTTAGGAGCAGGAATTATATTAAAAGATGGAATAAACGTTAAAGGATTAAATACAGCCGCAACTCTTTGGTGTGATGCAGCTATTGGAGTATTATGTGCAGGTGGTTTAATTATAGAAGCAGCTATAGGAACAATTTGTATTTTATTTTCAAATATCATTTTAAGATTTATAACTAGAAAAATGATGGCAAATACTAAAGAGAAAGAAACGTACATTGTAAAAATTAGTTGTGAAAGTGATAAAGAAATAATTATCAGAAATTTAATCAGTAATATTACTAATAAAGAAAATGTATACTTAAAAAATATTGAAAAATCTATTAATTATGATAAAGTAGAAATAAAAGCTACAATTAATTCAACAGAACCATTTAACCATATTATTGATCGTATGATGAATAGAATAGCTATAGAGTCAGGCGTTGACTCAATTGGTTGGAATAAATTAGAAAAAAATGATTCTAATATTGATGATGAGGATTGATATATTTAATTAAAAAGTTTATAATGATAGTGGTGATAAAATGAATAATAAAGTAGTTATAATTGGTTGTGGAAATGTTGGAATGAGTTATGCATATGCTTTATTAAATCAAAGAAGTAATGTCCAAGAACTTGTTTTAATTGATTTAAATAAAGATAGAATTATAGGAGAAGCAATGGATTTAAATCATTGTTTAGCATTCGCACCTACTAGAATGCAAATAAAAGCAGGTGATTATAGTGATTGTCGTGATGCAAAAATAGTTTGTATTGCAGCAGGTACTAACCAAAATCCAGGTGAAACAAGAATGGATTTAATCCATAAAAATAGTAAAATATTTGAAAGTATTGTAAAAGAAGTAATGAATAGTGGATTTAATGGTATTTTTTTAGTCGCAACTAATCCTCTTGATATTATGACTTATTTAACCTGGAAATATTCTGGATTACCACATAATCAAATTATAGGTTCAGGAACTAGTCTAGATACGGCACGTTTAAGATATATAATAGGAGATAGATTAAAAGTAAATCCTAAAAATATTCATGCATATGTAATAGGTGAACATGGTGATAGTGAATTTGTTCCATGGAGTAATGCTAGTGTAGGACTTCAAAATATTAAGGATTTTTTAAATGATGAAGAATTAAATAAAATATATATTGATGTTAGAGATGCTGCTTATGATATAATTGAAAGAAAAGGTGCTACATTTTATGGAATAGGTATGTGCTTAGTTAGAATAACAAATGCTATATTAGGAGATGAAAATAGTATAATAACAGTTTCAACATATGATAAAGATAATAATATATTTATTGGACTTCCAGCTGTTATAAATGTTAATGGTGTCCGTGAAAAAGTATATGTTAATTTGAACGAAGAGGAAGAAGAAAAATTCCAAAAATCAATTGACGTTATTAAAGACGCTATAAGAAAAATATAAACATAGTTAAATCTATGTTTTTTTGATATAATGTTAATGGATGTGATTAGATGATAAAAATAAGTAATGAATGGAAAGATTATGAATGTATTTCAGCTGGAAATGGTGAAAAATTAGAAAGATGGGGAAATATTATTTTAAGAAGGCCAGATCCTCAAGTTATGTGGACTATTAACTATAATGAAATTTGGAAAAATCCAGATGGTTTCTATCATCGTTCTAATACAGGAGGAGGATATTGGAATTTTAAGAAAAAGTTACCTAAATTCTGGGTCATAAAATATAAAGACTTAACATTTAAAGTTAGCCCAACTAATTTTAAACATACAGGCTTATTTCCAGAACAAGCTGCTAATTGGGATTTTTCAATGAATAAAATAAAGAATTCAAATAGACCAATTAAAGTTTTAAATTTATTTGCTTATACAGGTGGAGCAAGTATGGCAGCATCAAAAGCTGGTGCTATTGAAGTAGTTCAAGTTGATGCATCAAAAGGAATGACAGAATGGGCTAAAGAAAATATGAAACTATGTGGTTTAGAAAATAATAAAATAAGATTTATAGTTGATGATTGTTTAAAATTTGTAGAAAGAGAAGCTAGAAGAGGAAATAAATATGATGTAATAATTATGGATCCTCCAAGTTATGGCAGAGGACCTAATGGAGAGGTTTGGAAGTTTGAACATAATCTATATAATTTAATTAACGCTTGTCTTAAAATATTAAGTGATAAGCCCTTATTCTTTTTAATTAATGCTTATACAACTGGTATTTCTAGTACAGTTCTTTATAATATACTTAAAACAACTTTAGAACCAGTTTATGGAGGATCTATTGAAGCAGGAGAAATAGGACTTCCAATAACAGATAATAATTTAGTACTTCCTTGTGGTATATATGGTAGATGGGAAGAAAATGATTAATATATTATATGAAGATAATCATTTACTAGTAGTTGAAAAAAAACCCAATATACCAGTTCAAGCAGATGATAGTAAAGATGAAGATTTACTATCTATTTTAAAAAAATATTTAAAAGAAAAATATAATAAGCCAGGCAATGTTTATTTAGGATTAGTTCATAGACTAGATAGACCAGTAGGTGGTGTTATGGTATTTGCTAAAACCTCTAAAGCAGCATCGCGTTTAAGTGAACAAATAAGAAATCATCAATTCCAAAAAATTTATTATGCAGTAGTAGAAGGACTTTTAAAACCAAATAAAGGTATTTTAGAAGATAAGTTATTAAAAGATCATAAAAATAACATAACTAAAATTGATGAAAAAGGAAAAGAAGCTATTTTAGAATATGAAGTAATTAATTATAAAAATAATTTATCATTAGTCAAAATAAATTTAAAAACAGGGAGATCACATCAAATAAGAGTTCAATTTTCATCACGTGGATATCCTTTATATGCTGATCAAAGGTATAATAAAAATTCAAAAAAAAGTCAAATAGCATTATATTCAATATTATTATCATTTTATCATCCAATTACAAAAGATAAATTAGAATTTAAAATTCCTTTACCAAATTTTTACCCATTTAATTTATTTGAGATATAAGTTTGAAAACAAAAATAATTATGATATAATTTTATTAGGTGAAAGATATGAAAAAAAGTTTGTTTTTAGTATTATTATTTACAGTTACAATAATATTTAATGTTGAATTAGTATCAGCAGATTGTTCCAAATATGGATGTGCTACTTGTGAATATTCAGCAAATCCATATAAAATAACTTATAAATTAGAAAGTAATGGAACAAGTGATATCAATAAGGAATTAAAAATTGAAAAATTTATTTCTGATAGTCCCTATGAAAATACGTACACAGATAATATAACAATAGATAATTTTATTGACAAGGAAAACAATAAAATAATTTGTCCAGCAAAGTTATATTTAAAAGCAGAAAAAGATACAAAACCTAGTCTTACTAAAACTAATTATAAAATTGTATCTGCCCCTTCAGAAAAAAATATGATAATGTCAGTTAGTGAATTAGCAACACCAATTTTTTTAGATTATACTTCAGAAAATAATGACAAGACAATAACTGGAGAAAATATAGATAATACCCCTATAAATGATGATCAAAATAGTAATAACGATTTACAAGATAATAATCAAGAAATAGAAAATGAATCAAATGATAACAATATAAATTTTTGGGGAACATTAGGAAATATAAAATGTGGCAATTCAACATTACCAGAAATGCTACCATCAATAACTAGAACAATTGTAACTTTAATTAAAATTGTTACACCATTAGTTCTTATATTTATGGGTATGATTGATATGATGCAAGCTGTAATAGCTAGTGATGATAAAAAAATGACAGCATCAAGAGGAAAATTTATAAAACGTATTATATCAGCTGCTATAGTATTCTTTGTAGTAGTGATTATTCAATTTATAGTAGGAATTGTTGCTTCTAATAAAACAGAAAAAGATAGTATATTAAAATGTATTGATTGTATGGTTAATGATGCAGATAAATGTGGATAATAATAATTAATATATATAAATTTATAATAGACTTAAATTTAAAAGTCTTTTTTTGTTTAAAAACAATATATTTAAATAGGTGATTAAATGAAAAACAAATTACTTATTTTATTAATTTTTATATGTAGTGTTTGCACATTTAGTTTTGTTAGTGCTAAAAATAATAATCTTCCTTTGTTAGGTAAAGTAATATATTTAGATCCTGGACATGGAGGTTTTGATCCAGGTGCCATCTTTAAAGATATTAAAGAAGCTGATATTAATTTAGAAATATCCAAAAAAGTTCAAAAAGTATTAGAACAAAATGGGGCAATTGTATATTTAACTAGATATGGAGAC
Organism: uncultured Mycoplasmatota bacterium; assembly: GCA_947646095.1. Lineage (GTDB taxonomy): Bacteria > Bacillota_I > Bacilli_A > RF39 > UBA660 > SIG208. The sequence continues at coordinate 2,574 of CANSFI010000008.1, read as the reverse complement.
TATGATTTATCAGTGCCAAATACAATTAATAGAAAAAGAAGTGATTTATCAAGAAGAGGTAATATTATTAATAGATCAAAATGTGATTTATATTTGTCAATTCATTTAAATGCGGATACATCTAATACTTGGAAGGGTGCTCAAATGTTTTATTCAGATAATAATGAGCAAAATGAAAAAATTGCTGAAATATTTCAAAAACATTTCAAAAAAAATCTTAACACAAAAAGAGATTATAAAAAAGGAAATAATTTGTATCTTAGTAAAAGAGTAGAACAACCAGGAATTTTAATAGAAGCTGGTTTTATAACTAATCCTAATGAAAGATATTTGTTAAGACAAGATACATATCAACAAAAAATTGCTAATACAATCTTAGAAGCAACTCTTGAGTATTTTAAATAGAACTAATTTCTCACAAATTTATCACAAAAAAAACATATTTATTTTATATTTAATATGATATAATGATAATAGGTGGGAACATGAAAAACAAAATATTTAAAAACTTAGATGAACAAATTCAAATCCTTTTAGCAAAAGGATTAACAATAAATGATGTTTCAAAAGCTAAAGAAATTTTAATGAGAGAAAACTACTTTTTTATTAGTGGTTACCGACATTTATTCATGAGTTCTAATAAAGAAAACTATTTTATAGATGGAACCACTTTTGATGAATTATATGGAATGTTTTTGTTCGATAGGAAAATAAGAAATATAATGTTTAAATTTATTTTAGTAGTTGAAAATAATTTAAAATCAATTATAAGTTATGAATTATCTAGAAAATATGGTTATAAAGAGAAAGATTATTTAAATCCTAAAAACTATATTCAAGATGCTATAAAAGATCGTCAAGTTAAAGATGTTTTGAATAAAATGAAACGACAAATAAGAATAAATGGTCGTAAACATACTGCAACTATGCATTATATGGATAATTATGGCTATATACCAATGTGGATTTTAGTAAAAGTTTTATCATTAGGTATTATTTCAGAATTATATAACATATTAAAATTAGAAGATAAATTAGTTATAGCTGATATATATAAAATAGATATTGAAACATTAAGTATATATATATCTTTACTTGCCAATTTTAGAAATATATGTGCGCATGAGGATATATTATATGATTATAGAACACAAAGACTGATTCCAAATAATAAATATCATAAAACATTGAATATTAGTAAAATAGATGATGAGTATATTTATGGAAAAAATGATTTATTTGCTTTAATAATTATTTTAAAACAAATGTTAAGTAATGAAGAATTTCATGATCTTATAGGGGAGATTGGGTATGAAGTAGATTATTTGGATGGAATAATAGATGTAGTACCATTAAATCGTATTTTAAATAGAATAGGCTTTCCAGATAATTGGCGAGATATTGTTGATTTAGATTAGGAGGATATATGAGAGAAAAAAGAGTTTATATTTTAACAGTAATCGTAACACTTTTTATTGGAATAATAGGAACAGTATTAGTAATTAAATACATACCAGATGATAATCAAAAAGAAAAAACAATAAAAGAAGTTTCAGTTAAAGAAGATAATACTATTAAAAGTGCAGTAGATAAAATATATGACGCTGTTGTATACATTGAATCATATAAAAATAATAAAGCTATCAGTAGTGGAACAGGTTTTGTATATAAGAAAGAAAATAAAAAAGGATATATTATTACTAATAATCATGTTATAGAAAGTGCTGATAAAGTTCAAATAACTAATAATAATGGTCAAATAGTTGAAGCTAAGGTATTAGGTAGTGATGTATATGCTGATATAGCAGTTCTTTCAATATCAGAAGAAGGTGTTTTATCTGTTGCTCAAATAGGTGATAGTACTGAACTAGAATTAGGTGATAGTTTGTTTACAGTTGGTTCACCTTTGGGAATTGAGTATATGGGGACAGTAACTAAAGGAATATTATCTGGAAAAGACAGAACTGTAGAAGTAAGCCTATCTAATGGTGAATTTATGATGGAAGTTTTACAGACCGATGCTGCAATAAATCCTGGTAATAGTGGTGGTCCATTATGTAATATTAATGGTGAAGTAATTGGAGTCAATTCACTTAAACTAGTTAAAGATGAAATAGAAGGAATGGGATTTGCTATTCCAATTGAAATGGTAATGGCAACTGTTTCTCAATTAGAAGCTGGTAAAGAAGTTCAAAGGCCATTACTTGGTGTAAGTATGTTAGATGTTAATGATACATTTGCGCTATATAGAAATAATGTTATTGTTCCTGAAGATGTTGATAGTGGAATTGCTATAATACAAGTAGAAAATAATAGTCCTGCCTCAGTTTCTGGATTAAAAAAAGGTGATATCATATTAGAATTTGATAATGTTAAAATAAAAAGTATCGCACATTTTAGATTCATATTGTATCAACATGCAGTAGGAGATACAGTTACATTAAAATATTATAGTGATGGAAAAATAAAAGAAACAAAAGTAAAATTAAATAAAAGTATAGAATAAAGCTAATTATAGCTTTTTTTATTTATAAGGAAAGTGCGTTAGAAAGCGTAACAAAAAAAACATTCACT